>JADLGR010000247.1 GCA_020849175.1 Deltaproteobacteria bacterium | reverse complement strand
TCGAGGCCACGCGCGAGATTCGGCGCCGCGAGGGTACGAGCCGGCACACGCCGATCATCGCCGTCACCGCGAACGCCATGCCCGGCGACCGCGAGCGCTGCCTCGAGGCGGGCATGGACGACTACGTGGCCAAGCCCGTGAAGCGCGAGGTCCTCGCGCGAACGCTCGAGCGCTGGCTGGGCCGTCCACCCGAGGCCTGTGCGACCTGACCGCGCGGCCGTGCGCGGCCCACCCTCCTGCCGAGCACCCTGCGGCTCTGCGACGTCGACCCTCGAATACTCGGCGGCTCCGCGACGCCAGAGGTGGAGGGCTGCGGAGAGGCTACCGTCCGCGCACCCGAAGGAGGATTCGTGACGCCTCGACCGCTGCTTCGACCGACTCTCGCGGCTGCGCTGCTGCTGGCCGTCGCTCTGCCCGCGCTCGCGCTGCCGCCGGGCGTCGTCCAGGGACCGAGCGTCGAGGGCATCACGGAGTACCGGCTCGGCAACGGCCTGCGCGTCTTGCTGTTCCCCGATCCGTCGAAGCAGACGACGACGGTCAACGTCACGTACCTCGTTGGATCGCGCAACGAGAGCTACGGCGAGACCGGCATGGCGCACCTGCTCGAGCACCTCATGTTCAAGGGCTCGAAGCAGCACCCGAAGCTCACCGAGGAGATGGCGCAGCGCTTCTCCGCGATGAACGGAACGACCTACTACGACCGAACCAACTACTACGAGACCTTCCCTGCATCGAAGGAGACGCTCGAATGGGCGCTCCGCATGGAGGCCGACCGCATGGTCGCCTCGCGGATCGCGAAGAGCGACCTCGACAGCGAGATGAGCGTGGTTCGCAACGAGTTCGAGCTCGGCGAGAACAGGCCGACCAGCGTCCTGTTCGAGCGCATGATGAGCACGGCGTATCTCTGGCACAACTACGGGAACACGCCGATCGGCGCGCGGTCCGACATCGAGAACGTCCCCATCGAACGCCTGCAGGCGTTCTACCGCACCTACTACCAGCCCGACAACGCCGTTCTGCTCGTCGCCGGAAAGTTCGACCCCGATGCGACGCTCACCCTCATCGCGAAGACCTTCGGCGCGATCCCGCGGCCGACGCGGACGATCCAGTCGACCTACACCGTGGAGCCCACACAGGACGGGGAACGCGCGGTGACGCTGCGACGTGTGGGTGACGTGCAGGTTGCCGGCGCGGTGTACCACGTTCCTGCCGCGACGCACCCGGACCATCCCGCGGTCACGATCCTCTCGGGCGTCCTCGGCGATACGCCGTCGGGCCGCCTGTACAAGGCGCTCGTCGAGCCGGGCCTCGCGACTTCGGTGGCGGCGTGGGACATGGGGCTGCGGGAGGCCGGGAGCATGGCGTTTCTCGCCGAGGTGCCACGCGACCACGATCTCGACACGGCCGCGAAGACCCTCACCGCGACGATCGAGGGACTTCCCGCAGCACCGCCGACGGCCGAAGAGGTCGAGCGCGCACGGAACCAGATCCTGCGCGACATCGAGATCGTCCTCACCGATCCGAACGAGCTCGGTGTGGCGCTGTCCGAGTTCATCGCCGTGGGCGACTGGCGCCTGCTCTTCCTGTACCGCGACGCGGTCGAGAAGGTGACGCCCGAGCAGGTGCTCGACGCCGCGCGCAAGTACCTCGTGACCTCGAACCGAACGCTCGGCCTGTTCGTGCCGACCGACGGGCCCGAACGCGCCGAGATCACGGCGCCGCCGGGCGTCGAATCGCTCGTCGGGAGCTACCGGGGCCGCGAGGCGCTGGCGTCCGGCGAGGCCTTCGATCCGACGCCACAGAACATCGCGGCCCGGACGCAGGTCGAGTCGCTCGCGAACGGCATGAAGCTCGCGCTGCTCTCGAAGCAGACGCGCGGAAACGCGGTCTCCGCCGTGCTCACGCTGCGCATGGGCGACGAGGGCTCGCTCGAGAACCGTGCGACAGTGGCGGCGCTCACGGCCGAGATGCTGACCCGCGGAACGGCCAGCATGACGCGCCAGCAAATCGAGGATCGCCTCGCCGAGCTGCGCGCCGAGATGAAGGTCTCGGGCGACGCCCAGGCCGTGACGGTCCGGATCAAGGCCCGCCGCGACACGCTCGCCCCCGTGCTTCGCCTCGTCGCCGACGTGCTGCGAAGCCCGGTGTTTCCACAGGCGGAGCTCGACACCCTCGTGAAAGAGGAAGTCGCGGACATCGAGCAGCATCGCAGCGATCCGAAGGTCGCGGGCATGAACCGCCTGCGACGCCAGCTCAGTCCCTATCCGAAGGGACACCCGTCGTACGTCGCCACCTTCGACGAGGACATCGAGGCGCTACGGAGCGTGCGGCGCGACGATCTGGTCTCGTTCCACGAGGCCTTCTACGGCGCGAGCGACGGCCTGCTCGCCGTCGTCGGCGACTTCGATGCGGCCGCGGTTCGGCCGCTGGCGACCGAGCTGTTCGGCGAATGGAAGAGCCGGACGAAGTACGTTCGCATTCCCGAGCGCCCGGTTCGGACCGAGACTGCGAAGGAGGTGCTCGAGATTCCGGACAAGGCCAGCGCGGTCTTCTTCGCCGGAGCGCCGCTCACGCTCGGGCAGAACGATCCCGACTATCCGGCGTTCGTGCTGGCGGACTATCTGATGGGTGGCGGCTTCCTCAACTCGCGGCTCGCGACGCGCATCCGGCAGAAGGAGGGTCTCAGCTACGCGGTGGGATCGAGCACGAACGCCTCGGCGTTCGAGAGCCGCGGCACGTGGCTCGCCTACGCGATGTCGGCGCCGGAGAACACACGCAAGGCTGCGGCCGCGATCGATGAAGAGGTGCAGCGCGCGCGAGAGAAGGGCTTCGACGCGAAGGAGGTCGGCGAGGCGAAGTCTGGCCTTCTCTCGGAACGCAAGGGACGGCGGGCGGACGACGACTACGTCGCGGGTCTGCTGGTGCAGCGGCTCCACGAGGGAAGGCCACTCGACTGGGACGCGGGCTTCGAGGCGCGCATCGAGAAGCTCGAGCCCGGCGAAGTGAGCGAGGCGTTTCGCAAGCGACTCGACCCGAGCCTCGTGACCACGATCGAAGCCGGAGACTTCTCGAAGTAGCCGCGCGCGACGTCACTCGGCGAGGAGCGCCAGCAGGTCCTCGCGGGTGATCGCCGTCGCAGCGCCGGCTTCGCCGAGCGCAGCGCGTGCGAGGTCGCGCTTGCGTTCCTGCAGGGCGAGGATGCGCTCTTCGACCGTGTCTTCCGCGACGAGTCGATGCACGATCACCGGCCGATCCTGCCCGATTCGGTGCGCACGGTCCGCCGCCTGATCCTCGACCGCCGGATTCCACCACGGATCGAGCAGGAAGACGTGGTCCGCGGCGGTGAGGTTGAGGCCGACGCCGCCGGCGCGCAGTGAGATCAGCAGCACGGGCGGGCCGGCCGGGCTCTGGAACTCGGCCACGACCGCGCCGCGGTCGCGCGTCGCGCCGTCGAGGCGAAGGAAGCCGATCCCCGCGCGCGCGAGCTCCGGCTCGGCGAGGTCGAGCAGGCTCGTCCACTGCGAGAAGACGAGCGCCTTGTGGCCTTCAGCGACGATTTCATCGAGCGTCTCGACCAGCAGATCGAGCTTCGCAGAGCGGTCGGCATGCTGGCCGGGGACGAGGCGCGCGTCGCACGCCGCCTGCCGAAGGCGCAGGAGGGCCTCGAGGGCGGCCATCATGCCGCCGCCGGCCGCGAGCTTCTCGCGCACCTCGCGCAGCGTCGCAGCGCGAACGGCGTCGTAGACCGTGCGCTCCTCCTCGCCGAGGATGCAGCGCAGCACGACGTCGGTGCGCGGCGGAAGCTCGGGCGCGACCTCGGCCTTGGTGCGGCGCAGCACGAAGGGTCGGATCCGCTCCCGCAGCCGCGCGGCAGCGCCGGGCTCGCCGGCCGCGACGGGCCGCGCGACGCGGGCGTCGAAGTCCTCGCGCGAGCCGAGAAGACCGCGGCACACGAGGTTCATCTCGCTCCACAGCTCTTCGAGGCGGTTCTCGACTGGCGTTCCGGTGAGCGCGACGCGGAAGTCGGCGTCGAGCGCGAGCGCCGCGCGCGCGACCTGACTGTCGGGGTTCTTGAGGAACTGCGCCTCGTCGAAGACGATCGTGTCCCAGCGCTCGTTCGCGAGCCGATCCGCATCGAGACGCAGCAGTGCGTAGGTCGTGATCGTCACGTCCGCCTCGGAATCGAGCGCTCGCTTCGTGCCGTGATAGGTGCACGTTCGCAGCGCGGGACGAAATCGACGCGTCTCGTCCTGCCAGCCGTGGAGCACGCTCGTTGGCGCAATCACCAGCGTGCGGCCCCGGATCGCGCAGAGCGCCTCGAGGGTCTTGCCGAGGCCCATGTCGTCGGCGAGGAGGGCGCCGAGCCCCGCATCGCGAAGGAAGCAGAGCCAGTCGGCGCCGCGGCGCTGGTAGTCACGGAGCGTCGCCGTGAGGTCTGCGGGCAGCGCTGCGGCGGGGATTCGCTCGAAGCCGTCGACGAGCGCGCGCAGGCCCTCGAACGCGGGGGGCCGCGGCTCTCCGAGGGCGTCGCACAGGCGCGCGAGGTCGGGGAGCGCCGCGCGCGGAAGGCGTCCGTTCGCATCGCGCGCCGCGAGCAGCTCGGCGATCCGCGCGCCGAAGCGCGCCAGCCAGTCGGCCGGCAGCGGCGCGAAGCCGGCGCCCGGGAGCGCGACGAGCGGCTCGCCGGCGCGCCAGGCATGCAGGACGGCCTCGGCGCCGATGGTGGCGACACCCGAGCGGGCGCCGGCCGCACCTTCGGCGCTGCCGGCGCCGCCACGTTCGTCCATCCCCGCGGCTGCGATGTCGCCGGTCTCGAAGCGCAGATCGAAGCCATCTTCCGTCACGCGAAATCGCGGCTCGAGCGGCGGCGCCTCGAAGAAGTCCTCGTGGCCGCGCCCGCGAAGCTCTCCGCTGAAGCGCTCGAGCCTCCGCGCGAAGCGCACTGCATCCGCGCCCGAGAGCCGCGTGCGGTGGCCGGGCGCCAGCTCGAGCTCGGTCGCGAGCTCGCGAACGAGGCGCGCCTCGGCCGCCTCGTCGCGCAGCGGGAGGGCGCCGCCGAGGTGGACGAGGCGCCCCGCGTCGACGCGCGCCGTCGGCGGCCGTCCGTAGACGAGCGCTGCGAGGACCGCGAGATCGTCGCCCTCGCGCTGCACGTCGAGAAGGATGCGCGGCGGCTCGGTCGCGCGCCGCGGAAGCCGCTGCGTGCGGACCTCGACGGGAATCCGCCGCTCGAGCGCGGGCAGCACCTCCGAGACGAGGTGCGGCAAGCCGTCGACGCCGAAGTGAACGCCGCGCGGCAGCTCCTCGCGCTCGCGGCCCGAGAGGCTGCTCTCGCCCAGCGCTCGCAGCTCGTCGCCGTAGAGGGCTGCGCCGTTCGAGAAGGTCTCGGTCGTCCGCGGGTCGCGGATCACCGAGAGCCGAAAGCCGTCTCCCTGATCTTCGACCACGCCGAGTGGCAGCGCGCGCTCTGCGCTCGTGTGCACCGGCGCGCTGCCGAGGCGTACGTCCTGTGCAGCGGCGAGCGCGGTGAGCACGCGCGACATGGCCTGCGGCTCGATCGCGCCGCGAAGCTTCGAGCCGAGCGCGCGCTCGATCTCGACGTCGGCCTCCGTTGCAAGAAAGGCGGGGCCTTCGACGCGCCCCGAGGCGACGGCCGCGAGTGTTGCCGGCAGGCGCGACTCACGGTCGCCCTGCACGACGACGCGCTCGATCGCGAGCGCGCCGTTCTCGCGCGAGAGCCGGTAGCCGATGCGGCCGGGCGCGCCCCGCGCCGACGGAAGCGCCGCGCCGGCTTCGCGTGCGCGCCGCAGCGCGATGACGGCCGCCGCGACGTGAACGCAGGGGTCGTCCGTGCTGGCGCAGTCGCACGTCCATTCGGCGTCGCGCAGATGGAGCGTGACCGCCGGCGCGACGAGCCCTCCGCGCTGGGCGACGCGCAACGTGATCTCGTCGCCCGATTCGCTCTCACCCGAGACTGCGCTCGCTCGGGCCAGCTCGACGCCGTTCGACCAGACGCCGCGCGAGCACGCCTCGCGTACCGCCTCGAACAGCTCCTGCACCTCGGCCGTGTCCGCCACGCGGCCGAAGGTACCCGCACGACGTGCCGGCGCGAGGCCGCGCTACGGCGCCAGCGCCGAGGGCCCCGGCGGCTGGAAGAAGCGCTGCTTCATGCGCGCGAGGTCTGCGAAGTTGACCACACCGTTGCCATCGAGGTCCGCGTTGGCGTCACTCCCGAAGAAGACCGACTTCAGCCGTGCAAGGTCGGCGAAGTTGACGACGCCGTTCCCGTCGAGATCGGCGTCGCAGGCATTGCCGATGCCGTCGCCGTTGGTGTCGCGCTGGTCGCGGTTGGCGACGGCCGTGCAGTCGTCGCAG
>JADLGR010000246.1 GCA_020849175.1 Deltaproteobacteria bacterium | reverse complement strand
GGCGCCGGGTCTACGGCGTCGTCGACACCGTCGCCGTCCGTATCGCGTGTGAGCGGGTCGCTGCCGGCTGCGACCTCGGCCCCGTCGCCGAGCCCGTCGCCGTCGCTGTCCTCGAGACTCGGTGCAGTGCCGAGCGCACGCTCGGCACCGTCGGCGAGGCCATCGCGATCGGTATCGGCCCGGAAGGGGCTCGCTCCGCCGCCGAGCTCCGCGGCGGTGTCGAGGCCATCTCCGTCGACGTCCTCACCGCGGATCGCACGCCAGAGCAGCACGAGGTCGCCTGCGTCGACGCGCGAGGGCGTCTGCGGGGCCGACTCCAGCGGCGCCACGTCACCGTGGTCGAGGTCGGTCGCAGAGGCAGAGCGCTCCCCCGTGGCGATGCGGCCGGCGACGAGCACGTCCGCGGCGTCGAGACTGCCGTCGCCGTTCAGGTCGCCATCGGGAAGGGAGAGGGCCGGCCGTATGGCGAAGAGGTGGAACGCGAGGGCCGTGACGCCTGCGAGCGCAGGCCGTCCCCAGGACACCCGGCGTCTTCGCAGCACGGCGAGCCAGCCGAGGAGAGCGGTGGCACCGAGGAGAGGGGGCAGCGTCGCGGTGAGCACGATCACGCCGCGCGTGCGCGGAGGGCCGACCGCGAGCGGCGTGCTGGAAGCGGTCTGCGGATCGAAGGCGCCGACGAGGGTCGCGATGGGCCGCCCGGCCAGCTCTACTTCGATGCGCCCGAGACCGCGAGTCGCGTCCCAGGTGAAGTCCGGGCGAACAAAGCGCTGCGTCACCGGCCGGCTGCCCGAGCGATCGATCCACTCGGCACGCCGGCCGAGCGCGTCGTAGAGGTTCGCGGAGCGCATCACGCCGGCGTCGGCGACGCTCGTTAGGCGTCCGAGCGCGTCGTACGCGTAGGACCGCGTGCCGAGCGCCGTCAGGTCTCCGATCGCGTCGTACGTCGCTGCGAGACCACCGACCGTCGCCGGTGCGTGGGCGGGGTGCGAGCCGGTGGTCGCCGGATAGACCATCGCGACTCCGCCGGCACAACCGGAAGCGCTCGTCGCATCCTTGCACACGAGATTGCCCGCGATGTCGTAGGCGTAGTGCAGCGTCGCAGGTGCGAGGCCCGCGCCGTACGGGCCGCTCGCCTCGATGAGGCGTCCCTGCGCGTCGTGCACGAAGCTGCGGTTCGCAAGGCCGCCCGACCGGCGGTCTTCGATCGAGACCACGCGGTCGCTGGCGTCGAAGCCGTAGGAGAGATCCTCCAGCACCGTCGATCCCTGGCGTACCGAGACCGCGCTCAATCGACCGGTCTCGGGCTCGAATGCGGAGCGGCTCTCGACACCGTTCGCGCCTGTCCACGCCGCGAGACGTCCGCGCGCGTCCCATGCGATGTCGGTCGCGACGCTCGCCGCGGAGATTCCCGTCGTGCGAATCGCCGTCAGGTACCCAGCGCCATCGCGATCGAAGGCGAGCGAACGCCCCCCGGGATAGGTGCGTGATGCGACGGCGCCGAGCGGATCGAAGCTCGTCGCGAAGAAGAGCGTCGTTCCGGCCACGTCCTGCGAGTCGGCCGTCACGCGGCCGAGCGCGTCGTACGACCAGATGCGGAGCGTTCCCGCGTCGTCACTGCGTGAAGCGAGCAGGCCCGTCCCGCGCGTCGCGGTGTCGTAGGTGAACGTGACGACACTCGCTCCAGCGCTGCGAGACAGTGGGCGGCCGAGCGCATCGTAGGTCCAGGTCGTGGTTCCAAGCGCGTCGGACCGCGAGAGGAGATTGCCGTCGTCGTCGTAGGCGCCGAAGTGCGTGACCCCAGTATCAGGGTCGGAGAGGGACGTTCGACGGCCGAGCGTGTCGTACTCGACGAGCATCCGATTGCCGGCCGCGTCGCGGACCTCGAGCAGATGGTCGAGCGCATCCCATGCGTAGGTCGTGACCTCGCTTCCCTCCGCGACCTCGACCACGTTTCCGAACGGGTCGAAGACGCGCGTTCGCGTCGTTCCGGACGCATCGGTGATCGAAATGCGTGCGCGGCCGTGAGCGACCGTCGAGACCCGCCCCGTTCCCGGCAGCGCGATGCGAACCGGACGATCGAGCACGTCGTAGTCGGTTTGCGTCACCGGTGCGGAATCTGCGTCGAAGTGAGGCGCCGTCTCGCTCGCGAGGCGACCGAGGGCGTCGTAGCTGCGCGCCGTCACCACCGCGCGCTCTTCCGGTCCGCTGGTGCGCGTCGCGACCGGGCGGCCGAGACCATCGAGCCAGGACACGCTCGCGCGCTCGCCTTCGCTCGTGCGGTCGTAGCGCTCGATGCGCGAGGCGCCGGACGTGTCGTCGTACACCCACCGGCTCTCTGCCAGGTCGAGCGGCGCACGCTCGCGAACGACGCGACCGAAGGCGTCGAGACACCGGCGAAGTCCGACTTCCCCGGCCGCGACGCTGGGTCCGCGCTCCTGCTGGACGATGCCCGCACCGGCGGGATACGCGGCACAGCCGGCCGGCGTCGACGTGCTGAGCGCCGTCACGTGGCCGAGCGCATTCGTCACCGAGGTACGAAACGCATGCCACCGCGGATCGACCCCGTAGAGCGTGGTGCCGCCGCCCTGCCCTGCGTTCGCGCGTGGATCTCGCACCCAGACGAGGTTCCCGTACGCGTCGTACCCGTACGTCGTCGCCGGCCCCTCGCTCGTTCCAGGCGATCGAACGTCGATGCGCCGTGTAACGAGTCCCCGGGTCGGGGGCGCACTTGCAGTGGTGTCGCCATCGTAGAAGTAGACCGTCTCGCGAAGCACGGCTCCGGTCCCGGGAAGCCCTTGTCGGACCCGCTGTCGCCGCACGCGGTTCACGAGATACGGCTCCGGGTCACCGGACGCGGGCGCGTATGCGACCTCCGTCGCCCGCGTGTCGCCGGCGACGAGGTCGATGATCGCACCGTCAGCGCCGGCGGAGACTTCGCCGTAGTCGATGCGCTCGGTCACGTTGCCGAACTCGTCGTAGCGGAAGGTGCTCGCGATGCGGCGCGGGCTCGCGGGATCGTCGTAGTCGGTCTCGATGCGCCGTTCGAGCAGGTTGACGAAGGGGGGACCGTCGCCGTCGGCGGTGTAGCCGAGCTCGAGGCTTCGCAAGCGGCGGCCCTCGGCGCCGGGCGAGAAGACATCCACGCGCTCGACGAGGCCGGTTCGCGCTTCGTCCTGGTGGAAGTGCGTCACCGTCGACCGCCCGTCCGTTCGCGTGGCGGTAACGCGCCGGAAGCCGCGCAGCTCGCGCGTCGTGGCATCGAAGACACCGCCCTCGTAGGCGAACGTGGTGAGAGAAGGGCCCTCGGCGCCCGCGACGACCTCGATCGCCGTCACGAGCGGGAGCACCTGCGGCAGGTGCGGGAGACCGTCGGAGACACGCGGCTCGAACGGCGCCGCGAGATTGCCGGTGTGATCGAACGCCGTCGACGGCGTGTAGCTCCAGGACGTCCGTGCGCCGAGCGGGGTCGTCAGCGTCTCGAGCAGATCGGGAATGCGGCCTCGATTTCGGTAGACCTCGTCCGCTCCGCCGATCGACCGAACGAGATCGGTCATGCCGTCACCGTCGAGATCGACGAGTCGGAGCCCGAGGTCCTGCCCCGTGGCGCTCGCGAAGGCGAGTGCGGCGGGAAGGGTCCACGCGGTGCTCGCCATCCACGGGCCGTCCCCCGATCCGCCGCCAGGCGCTCCCCGGTTGAGCCAGGTCCTGTGCGCGGCGCTCTCTGCTGCCTGCACGACGTCGACGCGTCCGTCTCCGTTCACGTCGGCAAGGCGAACGCCGAGGTCTCGCGCGAAGGTTGCGTCGATCTCGTAGAGATGCACGGGAAGCCGCCATGCCGGCGCATCGAGGAACGCGCCCCCACCCGCGTTGATGCTCGCAGCCAGGCTTTCGCTTCCGAGAACGACGTCGTAGGCGGCGCTCACCGCATCGGCGAGGCCGTCGGAGTCGAGGTCGATCTCCTCGTTTCCGAGCTCCCAGTGGACGTACCAGTGCGCGTACGATCCGTCCCCGAGGTATCGCTGCGCGCGCGCTTCGTCGTGAATGAGGCGGCGCTGGCACGATGGCTCGAAGGGGTCGCACGGCTGGAAGGCGGCCGAGAGCCGCAGGCTCGCGCTCGTGCCGCACAGGTCCGACGTCACCGGGAAGTCCGAGGTGGCGCCGCGCAGGAATCGCAGGCCTCCCTCGTTGAGGAAGTGATAGCTCGAGAGCGAGAACGTGCAGCTCCGACTGCCCGGATGGAAGGGAGGCGCGATGCCGCTCCAGCGGGTGTGGATCTCCGTGCTGCGAACGATCAGCTCCGGAAGGCCGTCGCCCGTGAGATCTGCGAAGCGGGCCGGGCCCGCAAGCGCGCCGGAAGCGAAGCTCCCGTACCAGCCCGAGCCGTTCCAGGACCACGAGAAGTCGATGAGGCCGTAGCGCGCGAGCGCCCAGCGGTCGTCGTCGAGCAGCTCGCCATAGTCGCCGACGGCCTCGAAGCCGAGACCCGTCCCGTGGTGCAGGCCTCCGATGCCGTAGGTGGCCGTGCTCCCGGTCGCGTAGTCGAGCCAGCGAACGCCGCCGGCGAGGTCCGTTCGGCCGTCACCGTCGAGGTCGAGCGCGGCGAGGCCCGTCGCGACGCCGTGGCCTGCCTGATCGCGCGCAAAGCTCGTCGTCATGGCCCCGATCTGCCCGGCGATCTCGGGCAGCGCGAGCGAGCTGCTCGCGGCCGTCTCGAAGCCTTCCCCGGTGTTGCGGTGGATGCCGCTGTCCGACGAGCGTGCGAAGCCGTCGACGCTCTGCCCGGTGGCAGGTACCGCGTAGGCCTTCACCAGGTCCGGCCGACCGTCCCCGTCGACGTCTGCCAGACGAACGCCGCGATCTTCACCGTTCGCATCGACGAGCGAGAGACCCGCGGGCCAGGCGAACGGAACGGGACCGTCCCATCCCGTGAGCGGAGGATCGGCGCCGGCGTTGGTTCGATAGCTCATGCGCGTGACGAAGGGCGGCGACGGAGCACCCGTTCCGTCGCACGCGGCGTCGTTTCCGAAGAGCGAGACGGAGACCAGCAGGCTGTCGGCCGAGTCGGGGCTCTGGACGTACGAGAGCTCCCAGCAGCGAAGGCGTTCGTTCCCGATCGTGACGTTCACCGCACGCAGTCGATGAGCGAGAACGCGCTCGAAGCCGGTCGCGTGGCTCGTCGAGACGTCGGGCCGCGGCTCGAGCACGAAGCGGACGAGGCGATCTCGCGAAGGATCCGAATCCAGGCTGGTGAGCTCTCCAGCCTGGCTACGCCGCATCGTGTAGCGAACCTCGGATGGATAGGCGGTTCCGGCGTCGGTCCTGTCGTAACGAAAGACGACTGCGTTTCCGTGGACGTCCTCCTCTTCCGCGAGGAGCCACGCGAAGACGAAGCCCGATCCCGGAGCTTCGATGCGCGATTCGGATGACAGACCGAAGCGGCGCTTCGTGCCGTCGGGCGCCGTCACCGTCCAGCTTCCGTCCGTCTCGTGGACGACGCGCTCGAAGCGCTCGCGCCGCGCGTGATGACGCCGCGGAAGGACGGGCGTGTCGCTCTCGGGAACGAGCTTCTCGCCCTCGAGCTCGAAGACATCGATCCCGTCGTCGTAGCGCGGGACACCACGCTCGAGCGAGCGGACGATCGCCGGCAGCGAGAGCATCCAGCCCGTTCCGACCCAGCTCTTACCGCGACCTGCGCTCGAGTAGCGCAGCGCGAGCGAGGGCGTGAGACCTCCCGTTCCGGGCGGAAGCTCCAGGGCGATCGCGGTGACCGCAGCACCGGTGAAGAGGTCGGGCTGCGCGGATGCGGCCGCGCGCGTCTCGCCAGCCAGAGGCGAGACTCCCCGGTCGGTGAAGAGCGTCGACCCGTCGCTCGGGATCGCGCAGACCGCTCCGGGCGGGAGCGACGTGAGGAGGCCGAGGAACGAGGCCAGGACGGCCCGGACCGGGGCGGCGAATGCCATGGGTGACTACCGCTTCGGGACACGCAGGGCGGTGCTCCGAGGCAGAGCAAGCCGCGTGCCACGCGCACCGCTGGCGCTCGTGCGCACGTGCGGTCCGCGGCGACGAGATCGTGAACGCTCGGCGATCCACGAACCGTGTTCGAGCGGTTACGTTCGCGACGTTCCGCCGGAGCTCTTGACCACGTCTACGGCCGTCTGCGCGTGCTGCTTCACCTTCTCGAGCCAGTGTCTGGCCCAGGCGAACTCCGCGCCCAGAATCGCGAGACCGATCGGAATCACCACGATGGCCGGTCCGGGGAGCACGATCATCGCGACGCCCACCGCGACGACGCTCCCGCCGATCACGGTCACGGCGACCCGCCTCGCATGCCGGTAGGTCGTGTCGAGCACCTGCTTCACGACACCACCTCGGCGTAGCCGTCGGCGAAGAGTGCCGGCGCGCCTCCCGTATGCAGGAAGACGACGGTTCCCGAGACGAGGCCGCCGCGAATCGCCGCGCGCAGACCGGCCAGCGCCTTGCCGGAGTAGACCGGATCGAGCAGCAGACCTTCGGTTCGCGCCGCCAGATGGATCGCGTCGATGGACTCCTGTGTGACGGAGCCGTACTTCGTGCCCGTGTGATCGGAGAGATGGAGCTCTCCGCCCGGAAGGGGGCGGCCCGCAAGCTGCGCCGTCTGGGCCGCGAGAGCGGGAATGCGCTGCCGGTGCGGCACCGGCGGCCGCGCAACGTCGATGCCGAGAATCTTGATGCTCGTCGGTAGCGCGGCGAGAAGGCCGGCGTGGGTTCCGCCGCTGCCGTCGGCGACGACGAGCCAGTCGGGAAGCGCCGGGAGCTGTGCAACGATCTCGTCGGCCGCGTGGACGTAGCCGAGGGCGCCGACGGCCGTCGCTCCGCCGATCGGCATCGGGTACGCGCCTCGCCCGAGCTCCTGCGCCAGCTTCTCGACTCCCGCCTCGAGCACGCGCCAGTCGCCCGATCCCACGAAGTGGAGCGTCGCGCCGAAGATGTGGTCGAGGACGAGATTTCCGGTCACGCGCTCCGGCGCGTGACCTCCGAGCACGAGATGGCACCGCATGCCCACGCGCGCGGCCGCGGCTGCCGTCATGCGTGCAAAGTTCGACTGCAATCCACCGGCAGCGATCAGCGTGTCGCAGCCCTGCGCGCACGCGTCGGCGACGAGGTGCTCGAGCTTGCGGGCCTTGTTGCCACCGAGGGCGAGGCCCGTCAGATCGTCGCGCTTGACCAGCAGGCGAACGCCGAGCGCCTCCGAGAGGCGAGGCGCCTCCTCGAGCGGAGTGGGGAGCTGAGCAAGGGGGATTCGGCTCACGGGTCCTCTACCTGGGTAGGATACCCGAAGTAGACTCCGGCGATGTTTCCCTTCGTGCTCCTCACGCTCGTAGCGCTCGCGGCCCTTCTCCTCTCTCGCTGGCGCGGCTCTCAGCCCGGCGCGTGGATCGCGAAGCCGCTCGCCTCCGCCGGCTTCGTCGCTGCCGCACTCGCCGCCGGCGCGACGCAGACACCGTACGGCCGCCTCGTTCTCGCGGCCCTCGTGCTCTCGTGGCTCGGCGACGTGCTGCTGATCCCGAAGCAGGTGAAGACCGCGTTTCTCGCCGGTCTGCTCGCGTTCCTGCTCGGTCACGTCGCGTTCGCCGCCGCGTTCGTCGTGCGCGGCGTTTCGCTTCCCGCTCTGGCCGTTGCCTTCGCACTCGTCTCCATTCCCCTCGCGCTGGCGCTGCGCTGGCTCGCGCCGCACGTGGAGGGCCCGATGAAGCTGCCCGTGCGCGCCTACGTTCTGGTCATCTCGGTGATGGTGGCGTGCGCAGGCGCAACGGTGTGGGAGGTCGGAAACCCCGTGGTCCTCGCCGGCGCCCTCGCGTTCTACGCCTCGGACCTCGCCGTCGCGCGCGCACGCTTCGTCGCCCACGGCTTCGCGAACGAGCTCTGGGGTCTGCCGCTCTACTACGGCGCACAGCTCCTGCTGGCGTCGACCGTCGCAGGCTGACGCGATGCGCCAAAGCGCGGCTCTTCGGGCTTCGCCTCGATCAGCTCACGGAGCCGCCGCAGGCCCTCCACCGACTCGCTCTCCATCTTCTTCCGGAAGTAGAGCCGATCGAAGAGCCACAGGTGCCGCGGGAGCCGGTACTCGAACGTGCGATGGAAGCGCGTCCCCCGCGCGTGCTCCGAGAGCGTGTACTCGACGCGTACGCTCGCTCGCGAGAGCAGAGGCACCTCGATTCTCGTGGCGATGATGGCCCAGCCAACCGGCGGATCGCACGCGACGACGCGCCAGACGATCCGGCCCGGGAAGAATCGCGCCGTCAGCATCTTCTCGTCGGCTTCGTCTCCGAGCTG
>JADLGR010000245.1 GCA_020849175.1 Deltaproteobacteria bacterium | reverse complement strand
TGCTGGGCTGCGACCGGGCCCTGGAACCAGACCGTGAGATCGATGACGCGAATCCCGTCGAGTGCCGCGCGCATCATCGCCCTACCCCACCACGCCCTGCGTTCGCAGCTCGGTGATTCGGTCTTCGTCGATTCCCAGCCAGTCGTGGAGCACCTCACCCGTGTGCTGTCCGGTACACGGCGCAAGGCGACCGAGGCCCGGCGTTCCGTCGGAGAGGAACACGGGGAATCCCAGCGTCTTCACCGGCCCGAGCGCCGGGTGGTCGAGCTCGAGCAGATACCGGTTGCGGTACGCCGACTCGTCGTTCGCCGGGAAGCCGTAGTCCTCGATCACGTCGGCCGAGAGCTGATTGCGATCGAACGCGGCGCGCCAGTGCGCGGCGGGGTGCTCGTGGAAGGCTCGCTCCAGCACCTGCATCAGCTCCAGGCGGTTCACCTCGCAGCGCTTCTCGTGGCTATCGAAGCGTGGATCCTTCGGGTCGATCCCAACGAGCGGCGCGAACCCGGGCCACCAGCGATCCGTGTCGGGCATCGTGAGCGTCACCCACTTGCCGTCCGCCGCCGGATACAGGGTTCCGCTCATCGGGTTCCCCATGTCGAGACGCGAGACCGGGTGCAGCATTCGCTCGCCGCCGATCGCGAGGTACGCCTGCAAGTCGAGGCTCGCGCCGTACATGTTCCCGGCGAGCAGCGAGACGTCGACGACCTGCCCCTCCCCCGACTCGTCGCGGTGATGGAGCGCCGCCATCACACCGACCGCGAGCATCACGGCCGTGTACATCGCGCCGTGGCCCGGATAGACCGGCGGCTTCCCGGGCTGTGGAAGGATCGGCATCATGCCCGTTCGGGCCGCGGCGATCTCGTCGATCGCCGGAAGATCGCAGTCGGGCCCCTTCGGCCCGAAGCCGGTGCCGCGCGCGTAGACGACGTCAGGACGCAGCGACGAGAGCGTCTCGTAATCGAGCCGCCGCTGCGTGAGCTCGCGTAGCGGGCGGTCCACGGCGACGACGTCCGCGCGCGCCACCAGCCGCTCGAAGATCTCGCGGCCCTCGGGCGAGCGATCGTCGAGCGCGACGCTGAGCTTGTTGCGGTTCGCGAGCTCGCGCTCCCAGCCCCGGGCACGCGCACCGGGCGCGGCAGCAACGCCAGCCTCCGCGCCTCGCTTCGGCGGCGCGTCGATACGGACGACCTCCGCGCCGAAATCGCCGAGCAGCGCCACGCCGAGCCCCGCCCAGAACGACTCGGTGAGGTCGAGGACGACGACACCCCCGAGTGCGCGGCTCATCGGCCCGTGGTTCCCCAGCCGCGCACCGTGTCGAGCGTCCTGTCGGTGAACTCGACCTCGTCGGGGAGAGGCCGTCCCAGCCACTCGCGATAGAAGGTGTCGAGGTCGGGAAGGAACTCGAAGTCGGGCGGACACCCGCGCGGCACTGCTTCGACCTCGAGCTGCGTTCCGCAGCCGGGGCACACGTACTCGCGGATCTGGATCCACGACGGGTCGGGCTGCTCGGTGCCGCGGTAGATCTCGCGAAGTTGCTCCTCCGTCTCGCGAACGTGAACGAGCGCCGAGAGCTTCCAGTTCACGCGGTAATCGCCGAACTCGTGCCCGCAGCGGCACTTCACGATCCGCGCGCGGCCCTTGCGGACGATGAAGAGCGCGGTCGTCAGCGGCAGCAGGATCGTCTCCTTCCAGGACACACGCTTCTGGAGGATCGCCACCCACTTGTCGAAGCGATCGACGTCCTTCGCGTCCTTCATGATCTCCTGCACGCGTGTCCACGGCAGGTCTCCGTCGATCAGACGTTCGATCTCCGAAATTTCGTACGACGGCACGTGGCCTCCTCTAGAACGTGAAGTCGTCCGGCAGCTTCCAGAACGCGCGAAGCTCGGCGCCCCAGTCCGGAGAGAGCCGAATGGCGCTGCGCCACATCGTGAGAACGGCGTCCGCCATGTTCTCCTTTGCGAGCACCTTCTCCCGCTCCACCTGCCACCAGTCGCGGAACGGCACCGCGCGGCGCTTTCTCTCCTCGCGCAGCGACGCCCGCCTCTCTCGGGTGGCAGCCTCGTCGGCCGCCCAGCGCCGCGTCGCATCGTCGAAGCGGGCCACGACGCCGTGGACCTCCGATGCGATGCGCTCACGCGTCCGCCCCTCGTCGAGGTCGCTGCACACCTGCTCGGGATCGCGCTCCAGCGGGTCTCCGAGGGCCTGCGATCCGGACACCGGGTGGACGATCACGTCCCACTCTCGCAGCGGCGCGGGCGTCACGAACGGAGCGATCACGTTCGGCTCGATGATCTCCGCCTCGATCGCCTGCGTGAGGTTCGGCCGCTCCGGGTCGCCGCGCTCGTGCACCAGCGGCCGGCGCGCCTCGACGAGCTCCTGGAGGTTCGTCCCGCTCGCATAAGCCGCGCGGTCGGGCCACGTCGGATACGCGCCGAACATGCCGTGGTTCCCGCAGACCTTGCTGCGAATGCCCGCGCAGCCGCACTGGTACTCGATACCGGGCGTGTTCTTGACCAGCCACACGGCCGTATGGCCGAGGCCGCCGCGGAACTTGCCGTATCCGCCGGAATCGGGCTCGACGTTGCG
>JADLGR010000244.1 GCA_020849175.1 Deltaproteobacteria bacterium | reverse complement strand
TTGTTGCCGCGCAGGTCCGTCGCGTGGCCGCGGAAGCGCTCGCCCCGAAAGTCGGCCTCGGTGAGGTCGCGGCGCTGCAACATCGTGCCCATCGCCCCGTCGAGAACGAGGATTCGGCGCTCGAAGAGGGCGCGTAGGCGTTCCTCGGCGCTGCGTGTCATGGTGCTCCTCGGGCCGGAATGAATCCCCCGGCAGACCGAACAGACTACAAGACGAGGCGGGTGTCGTCGCCCTGCGATCGCGGGTGGCGACTCCGTGTCCGGCCTCGCCTTGACACCCGCCGTCCGGGTGCGATCCGTCTTGGGTCGGAGGGCAAGTCCATGGTCAAGCGAATCTTCCTCTTTCTCCTCGTCAACCTGCTCGTCATCACGACCATCACCGTGGTGCTCAGCCTTCTCGGGGTCCAGCCGTATCTCCAGCGCGGCGGCCTCGACCTCGGATCGCTCGCCGTCTTCTGCCTCGTCTGGGGCATGGGGGGCGCGTTCATCTCGCTGCAGATCTCGCGCTGGATGGCGAAGCGCATGATGGGCGTGCAGGTGATCGCGTCCGATACCCGCGACGCCGGGGCGCAGGCGCTCGTGCAGACCGTGCAGCGTCTGGCACAGGGCGCCGGCATTCCGATGCCGGAGGTGGGCGTGTACGAGTCCGACGACGTCAACGCCTTCGCGACGGGACCGAGCCGGTCGCGAAGCCTCGTGGCCGTCTCGACGGGGCTTCTCCGCAAGCTCGACCGTCCCGAGGTCGAGGGCGTGCTCGGCCACGAGATCACACACATCGCGAACGGCGACATGGTCACGATGGCGCTGCTCCAGGGCGTCGTGAACGCCTTCGTGATGTTCCTTGCGCGCGTGCTCGCCTTCGCGGTGGCGCAGGCGGTGCGCGGCAACGATCGCGACAGCGGTGCTTCCGGGGGCATCTACTTCGTCTGCGTCCTCGTCTTCCAGTTGGTGTTCATGCTGCTCGGCTCGATGGTCGTGATGGGGTTCTCGCGCTGGCGCGAGTTCCGCGCCGACGCCGGCGGAGCGCACCTCGCTGGTCGCGAGCCGATGATTCACGCGCTCGAAGCGCTGCGTCGCGATCAGCAGGCCGTCACGCAAGCGCAGACGCCGCCCGCGCTCGCGACGATGCAGATCTCGGCGGCAGGCGGCGTGATGCGTCTGTTCATGAGCCACCCGCCCCTCGAAGAGAGGATCGAGCGCCTGCGGAGCCTCGCGGCATGACGGGCGTCAGTCGACCTCGCGCTTGAGCGCGCTCTGCGCACGGATCCAGTCGAGGCCGCGTTCGACCTGGTGGCGCTCGGTCTCGAGGTGGAGCGCGATCGCACGCGCGAGACGCGGCTCTGCGACGAAGTGGGCGCTGTAGGTGAGCTGCGGGTCGAAGCCGCGAACTTGCTTGAACTCGCCGCCCGCGCCCGGCTCGAAGCGCTCGAGGCCCTGCGCGATGCAGTGCTCGACGGCCGTGTAGTAGCAGACGTCGAAGTGCAGGTGGCGGACCGGACGCAGTGCGCCCCAGTAGCGGCCGTAGAGGACTGATCCCTTGCGGACGTTGACGGCACCGGCGACGACCGCGCCGTCCTGCCGCGCGACGACGAAGCTCAGCCGGCGTCGCAGACGCTCGCGAAGCAGCGCGAAGAAGCGCTCGTTCAGGTAGGGCCGGCCCCAAAGGTACGCGTCGACGGTCGAGCGGTAGATCCTGTGCATCGTCGGGAAGAGTTCGTCGGGAATGTCGTCGCCGTCGAGGATCTCGATGCGCACGCCCGAGGTGCGCACGTCACGCCGCTCGCGCCGGATCTGGTTGCGCCGCTTGCTGCGGAAACGCCCGAGAAAGTCGTCGAAGCTCGCGTAGCCTTCGTTTCGCCACTGGTACTGGATGCCGAGACGGCGGACGAAGCCGGCCTGCTCGAGTGGCGCGAGGTCCTCGGGCGGGCAGAAGTTGACGTGGACCGACGAGAGCCCGGCCGCCAGGCAGGTCTCGCGCAGCGCCTCGCCGAAGCGCCGGAGCCATGCGGCGCGGTCTTCGCCGGCGGCCGTGAGAATGCGCTGGCCGGCCACGGGCGTGAACGGAACGCCGACGAGGAGCTTCGGGTAGTAGCGGATGCCGCTTCGCAGGGCGGCATCGGCCCATGCGAAGTCGAAGACGAACTCGCCCTCGCTGTTGGCCTTCACGTAGAGCGGGCAGGCCGCCACGAGCCGGCCACCGCGGCGGGCGATCAGCGGGCGCGGCGTCCAGCCCGTGTCGCCGCCGACGGCGCCCGACGCTTCGAGCGATGCGAGCCAGTCCCATTCGAGAAACGGGGAGCCATCGGCGACCAGCGCGTCCCACTCCGCGCGTGGCAGGTCGGCGATCCCGTCCGCGATCTCGATCTCGGTCACGCAAGGAGAATAGACCGCGTCGCGCGAGCGCAGCCGCCTCTCGCCTCCTATCCTCGAACTCCGTGCGAGCGGACGACAGGGCGCAGGACCCCGGCCGCAGCGGACCGGGGGGGACGGATGGCGCCGGGGCGGCCGACGTCGACCGGCAGCGCGGCGTTGCGACGAAGACGCGCCCGAAGGTCGAGCGGCCCGCCCGGTTCAAGGTCGTCCTCTACAACGACGACTACACGCCCATGGAGTTCGTCGTGGCGCTCCTCCAACAGGTCTTTTCGAAGCCGCCGGCAGAGGCGACGCAGCTCATGCTGCAGATCCATCACCAGGGCGCTGGAATCGCAGGTGTGTACGTGCTCGAGATCGCGGAGACCAAGGTCGCGACGGTTCATCGACTCGCCGAAGAGCGCGGACATCCGCTGCGTGCGGGGATGGAGCTCGAATGAGCCGGCTCTCACGCAACTTGCAGGTGACGCTGCAGGCCGCCCTGCAAGAGGCGGTGTCGTACCGCCATCCCTACCTCACCGTCGAGCACCTGCTCTACGCGGTGCTGCGCGACGAGCGAGGCATCGCTTGCGTACGCGCGTGTGGTGGAGACGTGGAGGCGCTCGAGCGCGCGCTTCGCCGCTTCTTCGAGGACGAGCTCGAGCACGCGCCCGGAGACGAACCGGTGGAGCAGGGCCAGACGCTCGCCTTCCACCGCGTCGTGCAGCACGCGATTCATCACGTCGAGAGCGCCGAGAAGGGCGACATCGATGCCGGCGACCTTCTCGCAGCGATCCTGCAGGAGCCCGACTCGCACGCCGTCTCGCTGCTCCGCGGTCAGGGCGTAACGCGCCTCGACGTGCTGCGGTTCCTCTCGCACGGCGTCAAGAAGGCGGGCGCAGCGGGCGGCGCGGACGCTGCCGGCCCGGCGCGCGCCCCGGCCGAGGCCGACGAGGGTGAGCTGCCGGCGGATCCCCTCGCGGCCTTCGCGACGAACCTGACCGAGCGCGCCGCGCGAGGCGAGCTCGATCCGCTCGTCGGCCGCGAGGCCGAGGTGACGCGCGCGATCCACATCCTTGCCCGCCGGCGCAAGAACAATCCGATCCTCGTGGGCGAGACGGGCGTCGGCAAGACGGCCATCGCCGAAGGACTCGCGCTCAAGATCCATGGGGGAGACATGCCCGAGGATCTGCGCGGCGCCGAGATCTTCGCGCTCGACATCGGTGCGCTCCTGGCGGGAACCCGGTATCGCGGCGACTTCGAGGCGCGCTTCAAGGCACTGGTCGCCGCGGTTCGGCAGCGCAGCAAGCCGATCCTGTTCATCGACGAGATCCACACCATCCTCGGAGCCGGGGCGGCGCAGGGAGGGACGATCGACGCCTCGAACCTTCTCAAGCCCCTGTTGCAATCGGGCGAGCTGCGGTGCATGGGCTCGACCACGTACGGAGAGTTCCGCCACTTCGAGAAGGACCGCGCGCTCTCGCGCCGCTTCCAGCGCATCGACGTCGCCGAGCCGAGCATCGAAGAGACCGTCGAGATCCTCGCGGGCCTCGCACCGCGCTACGAAGAACATCACGGCGTTCGCTATACGGCGGCGGCGCTGCGCGCTGCCGTCGAGCTCTCGTCGAAGCACCTGCACGACCGCTTCCTCCCCGACAAGGCGATCGACGTGATGGACGAGGCGGGCGCCGCGCAGCGGCTCCTGCCGTCGTCGAAGCGGCGTGCGACGGTGGGTGTTCGCGACGTCGAGGCGCTCGTCGCGCGCATGGCGCGCATCCCGCTCGCGACCGCGTCGACGAGCGACCGCCAGCGGCTGCAGAGCATGGGCGACGATCTGCGCAGCGTCGTCTTCGGACAGGACGCTGCGGTCGAGACCGTCGTTCGCGCCGTGCGGCGCGCGCGCGCCGGACTCGGCGGAGGCGACCGGCCGATGGGATCGTTCCTGTTCATGGGGCCGACCGGCGTCGGAAAGACCGAGCTCGCGAAGCAGCTCGCAGCCACGCTCGGCGTGGCGTTCCTGCGCTTCGACATGAGCGAGTACATGGAGAAGCACGCGGTCGCACGGCTGATCGGCGCACCGCCGGGATACGTGGGCTATGACCAGGGCGGCCTGCTCGTCGACGGCGTCCGCAAGCAGCCCTACGCCGTCCTGCTCCTCGACGAGATCGAGAAGGCGCACTCCGACGTGTTCAACATCTTGCTGCAGGTGATGGACCACGCGACCCTCACCGACAATCAGGGCCGCGAGGCGAACTTCCGGCACGTGACGCTGATCATGACGTCAAACGTCGGCGCGCGCGAGATGACGGGCCGCGCGATCGGCTTCGCGGGCGGGGCGAAGGGCGACGGAAAGAGCGCCGTCGAGCGCCTGTTCAGCCCCGAGTTCCGGAACCGCCTCGATGCGGTCGTGACGTTCGAGCAGCTGACGCCCGAGGTGATGGGCTCGGTGGTCGACAAGTTCGTTCGCGAGATCAACGTCGAGCTCGTTCCGAAGAAGGTCGTCGTCGAGCTCTCGCCCGAAGCGCGGCAATGGCTCGCCGCCAAGGGCTACGACCCGCTCTTCGGCGCACGGCCACTCGCGCGGGTGATGCAGACCGAAGTGAAGGACCGCCTTGCCGACGAGCTGCTCTTCGGGCGACTCGCGAAGGGGGGGCGCGTTCGCGTCACGTGCAGCGAGGCGGGCCTCGCACTCGACGTCGGCGCTCCGTAGCGCGGAGCCTCACCGTACGCTCGCGCCCACCTTCCTCTTCCAGCGGCCGCGCCGGAAGGATGCGGTCAGCCAGACGGCGCGCATGAAGTGGTCGGCGATGAGCGCGGCCCACACCCAGACGATGCCGAGCTGCATTCCCGCCGATGCGATGAACGCGATCGGGACGCGGAAGCCCCAGTTCCCGAGCGTCGCCGCGATGAGCGGCGTCCACGTGTCTCCGGCGCCTCGCAGCGCGCCGCCGAGCGTGAAGTGGACGCCCATCGGCGGCTGCGCGAGTGCGAGGAGCAGCATGAACGGCCCGAGCGCTTCGACGACGCCCGCGTCGCTCGTGAAGAGGTGGGCGATGGGCTCGCGCGCGACGCCGAAGGCGAGGCCGAGGACGATCGAGACGAAGAGGGCGAAGCGCGCCGCGCGCCAGCCCGCACGCTCGGCGCCGGCCGGGTCAGCGGCGCCGAGCGCCTGACCGACGAGCGTCGCCGCGGCGACCGAGAACCCGGTGCCGGGAATCCACGAGAACGACATGAGGCGTGTGCCGATTCCGTAGGCAGCGACCTGTGCCGTTCCGTAGTGCCCGAGCACGGTGACGTAGGTCATGATGGCGACGTTGAGCACGACGCGCTCGCCGACGGCCGGGAGCGCGACGGTCGCCATGGGTCGGAGCTGCTCGCGGGCGTGCGCGAGGTCGGCCGCTCCGAGCCGGAGGACGTCGGCGTGCGGCCCCCTCCGTGCCGCCCACACGAAGAGGAGGACGGCGAGCACCTGCGAGAGCAGCGTGGCGAGCCCGGCTCCGACGAGCTCGAGGCGTGGAAAGCCCAGCACTCCGAAGATCAGGAGCGCGTTGAGAACGGTCTTGGCGACGGTGACGGCCAGTGCGATCAGCATCGCGACACGCGTATTGCGACAGGCGCGAAAGCCGCTCTCGACGGTGATCGACACGGCGAGCAGCAGCACCGAGCCGAGCGTGAGCTGGAAGTAGCCGGCTCCGACGGCGATCACGTGCGGTGGCGCTTCGAGGAGCTCGAGCAGGCCGTGCGGCGCGAGCAGCACGATCGCGGTAAAGAGGCCGGCCACGGCGCCGCAGACGACGAACGACGCGCCGAAGGCGGAGCGCGCACGCGCGGGCTCGCTCGCGCCGATGGCCCGCGCCATGAGCGCGACGCTCGCCATACCCACCGCGAAGAGCACCGACTGTGCGAGGTTCAGGTACTGCGTGGTGTAGGTGACGGCTGCGACGGCGTCGCGTCCGAGACGGCCGACCATCGCCATGTCGATGAGGCTCACGATGCTGGCGAGGGCCTGCGACAAGATGACGGGCCAGGCGAGGCTCCAGATCTCGCGCTCGGTACGCGGGGTGTGTGACGCCGAGCGATCGCCGAGGACGCTGGGTGCTGCACGACTCGCGAGCGCCGCGGCCGGGATCGCCGGAGACGACTCCGGGTCTTCGATGGCGTCGTCTTCTCCGGCGCCGTCGCCGGCGGGCGGCGCATCTCCAGAAGACCCCGGCGCCAACGGTTACGGAGCCTGACGCAGCTCGGCGGGGAGCTGGAACACCACGCCTTCGTCGACGTGCGGGAGCGAGTCGAGCGAGAAGTCCTCGGGAGCAAGCCCACGCAGTCGCTCGATGACGCGTTCGACCAGCACCTCGGGTGCGGACGCACCGGCCGTGACGCCGACCGTGCGCACGCCGGCCAGCCAGGCGGGATCGATGTCGTCGGCGCTCTCGACGAGGTACGCGGGAATGCCGCGAGCCGAGGCGAGCTCGACCAGCCGGTTGCTGTTCGACGACGACGGTGCGCCGACCACCAGCACGAGGTCCACCTCGTGCGTCAGCTCGCGCACCGCGTTCTGCCGATTCTGCGTCGCATAGCAGATGTCGTCGCGCCTTGGCAGCACGATCTGCGGGAAGCGGCGCCGCAACGCCTCGAGGACCTCGCGCGTGTCGTCCACCGAGAGCGTCGTCTGGGTGAGAACGGCGAGGCGCGAGGGATCGCGGACCTCGAGCTTCTCGACGTCGATCACCGTCTCGACGAGGTGCATGTGTTCGGGCGCCTGACCGAGCGTGCCCTCGACTTCGACGTGGCCCGCGTGGCCGACGAGCACGATCTCGCGTGGCTCACGTGCGAAGCGCTGCGCTTCTTTGTGCACCTTGGTGACGAGCGGGCAGGTGGCGTCGAGCGTTCGAAGGCCGCGCTTGGCGGCGGCCTCGCGCACCGCAGGCGAGACGCCGTGGGCACTGAAGATCATGAGGGCGCCGGAGGGCGCTTCGTCGGGCTCGTCGACGAAGATCGCGCCCTTCGCGCGCAGTGCGTCGACGACGTGGCGGTTGTGAACGATCTCGTGCCGCACGTAGACCGGCGGGCCGTAACGGGCAAGGGCCTGCTCGACGATCTCGATCGCACGGTCGACACCTGCGCAGAAGCCGCGAGGACTGGCGAGCAGGACGCGCATCGTGGGGATCGTAGCCGCAGGCGGCCGGCATCGCCTCTCGGCAGCGGCCTTTGCTGGCGCTGCGCGAAGCGTCGGCAGGCAGCGCTGCGCGCACGCGGTTACACTCGCGGCCCGATCCGGAGGACGAGCGATGGCCGACCTGGAGACGCTGCGTGCAGAGGTCGCCACCTGGCTGCGCGCGAACGCACCGGCGTCGATTGCCGGCACGATGCTCACGAACGACGAGGGCATCTGGGGCGGTCGCAAGGCGGTGTTTCCGAGCCTCGATGCGAAGCGCTGGCTCGAGACGATGGCTGCACGCGGCTGGACCGCGCCGACCTGGCCACGCGAGTACGGCGGCGCCGGTCTTTCGCCCGACGAGGCCAAGGTCGTACAGCAGGAGCTGGCGCGACTTCGCCTCCCGCCCCCGCTCGTCGGCTTCGGACTCACGATGATCGGACCGACGCTCCTCCAGTTCGGCACGGAAGAGCAGCGGCGCGAGCACCTGCCGAAGATCTGCCGCGGCGAGATTCGCTGGTGTCAGGGCTACTCCGAGCCGGGTGCAGGCTCGGATCTCGCTGCGCTCGATACGCGCGCCGTGCTCGACGGCGATCACCTCGTCGTCACGGGGCAGAAGGTCTGGACGTCGTACGCCGACGAGTCGGACTGGATCTTCGCGCTCGTCCGTACCGACCCGATCGCGAAGAAGCAGGAGGGCATCACCTTCCTGCTGATCGACATGGCCTCGCCAGGTGTCTCGGTGCGGCCGATTCGGCTGATCTCGGGAGCATCGCCCTTCTGCGAGACGTACTTCGACGGCGTTCGCGTTCCGCTGCGCAACGTGGTCTCCAAGATGAACGCCGGCTGGACGGTCGCGAAAGCCCTGCTCGGCCACGAGCGGAGCATGATCGCCGACGTATTCGGTGGCGGTGCACCCCGCAAGGGAAAGGGCAGCGCTCTGGCCGCGCTCGCTCGCCGGTACGTCGGCGACGAGAATGGACGAGTCGGCGATCCAGTCCTGCGTGACCAGATCGCGCAGGCCGATCTCGACACGAAGTGCCTCGCGCTCACGGTCCAGCGCTCGCGAGACGCGATGAAGGCGGGGCACCGTCCGGGGCCCGAGACGTCGATGTTCAAGTACACGGCGACGGAGCTGAACGAGCGTCGGCACGAGCTCATGATCCGAATCGCCGGCCCACAGGGACTCGGTTGGGAAGGGGAGGGGTTCGCGTCCGACGAGCTGGCGATGACGCGGGCGTGGCTGCGCTCGCGCGGCAACTCGATCGAGGGGGGCACGTCGGAGATCCAGCTCAACGTGATCGCGAAGCGCGTCCTCGGCCTTCCGGACTAGGGAGGCGAAGGAGTCGCCGTGAATCTCGCACTGACGGAAGACCAGGGGCTGCTGGCGAAGACCGCAGCGGACTTCGTGGCCGAGCGCTCGCCCGTGGCGCGCGTCCGGAAGCTGCGCGATGAGAAGACTCCGCCCGGCTTCTCGCGGGATCTCTGGCGCGAGATGGCCGGTCTCGGCTGGGTCGGTATTCCGTTTCCCGAATGGGCGGGCGGCGCGGGAATGGGCCTCGCGGATCTCGCCGTCGTTCTCGAAGCCCTCGGGCGCGGCCTCGCGCCCGAGCCCTTTCTCTCGAGCGTGCTTCTCGGGGGGCAGGCCGTTCTGCTCGGAGGCAGCGACGCGCAGCGCAAGGCCGTGCTGCCGGCGCTGTGCAGCGGCGATCGCCTGCTCGCGCTCGCGTTCCAGGAGGACGGGAGCCGCTACGACCTGAATCGCATCGTGACACGCGCCGAAGCGTGCGATGCGGGCTGGCGGATTTCGGGGCGCAAGATCCAGGTGCTCGATGCCGGTGCGGCGGACCAGGTCGTGGTGGCCGCGCGAACGGCGGGAGGCGAGCGCGACTCGGTCGGAATCTCGCTGTTCCTGCTCTCTGCGAAGATTCCCGGCCTGCGCGTCCGGCCGCAGCAGAGGATCGACTCGCGCAGCGCTGCGATGGTCGAGCTCGAGAGCGTGGTTGCCGGCCACGACGACGTCCTCGGCGAACCCGGGAGTGGCGGTGCGCTGCTGGAGCAGGTGGTCGATCGCGCGACCGTCGGTGTGTGCGCCGAGATGCTCGGTCTCATGACCGAAGCGTTCGAGAGGACGCTCGCGTATCTGAAGACCCGCGTTCAGTTCGGCGTCCCGATCGGATCGTTCCAGGCGCTCAAGCACCGCGCGGCGCTGTGCTTCATCGAGATCGAGCTCTCGCGATCGGCCGTGATGGCCGCGGCACGTGCAGTCGACGAAGACTCGCCCGAGGCACAGCAGCTCGTGTCGGCCGCCAAGGCGCGCTGCTCCGATGCGGCGATCCGCGTCACCAACGAGGCCGTGCAGATGCACGGAGGCATCGGGATGACCGACGAGCACGACATCGGCTTCTTCATGAAGCGCGCGCGCGTGGCGGAGCTCACCTTCGGCGATGCCGCGTGGCATCGTGACCGCTACGCGCGGCTCGAGGGATACTAGGCCGGTGTCGGTGCCGGCAGGCCTCACGGCGCGTGAGCGCTTCCTGCGCGCGTGTCGCGGCGAGCCCGTCGATCGCCCGCCCGTATGGCTGATGCGCCAGGCCGGACGCTACCTGCCCGAGTATCGACGCGTTCGCGAGGGCATCTCGTTTCTCGACATGTGCCGCGACGTCGAGCGCGCAGTGACGGTTTCGCTCCAGCCCGTCGAGCTCCTCGGGGTCGAGGCGGTCATCCTGTTCTCGGACATCTTCGTTCCGGTCCTCGGCCTCGGGATCGACGTGGACTTCCGGCCCGGACCGATGATCGGTGAGCCCTTGCGCACCCGCGATCAGATCCACGCGCTGCGCGTAGAGGATCCGCGCCAGACGGTTCCCTACGTCTTCGAGATCGTGCGCGGCCTGCGCAGGGCGCTCTCTGGCCCGCAGATCCCGCTACTGGGCTTCGCAGGCGCTCCGTTCACGCTCGCGGCGTATCTCGTCGAAGGAGCAGGGTCGCGCAGCTTCTCGGCCATGAAGCGCATGCTGTACCGCGAGCCGGCGCTCATGCGCACGCTGCTCGACGTGCTGACCGAGATGACCGTCGCGTACCTGGGCGCGCAGATCGAGGCCGGCGCCGAGGCCGTACAGCTCTTCGATACCTGGGCCGGGCTGCTGGCCGAGGACGACTACCGGAAGTGGGTGCTGCCAACGCATCAGGCCATCGTGGAGCGGGTGAGGGGGGGCGGAGCCCCGCTGATCCTCTACGTGAACGATGGCGCGCACGTCCTCGAATCCATGCTGGAATCGGGCGCCGACGTGCTCTCGCTCGACTGGCGCTGCGATATGGGCATGGCGGCCCGGCGGGCAGGGCGCCGCGCCAGCCTGCAGGGCAACCTCGACCCCTGCATCCTCGCCGCGCCGCGCGAGGAGATCTTCTCGCGCGTGCGCCGGATCGCGGAGCAGGCGCGCCCGGCGCGCGGCCACATCCTCAATCTCGGCCACGGCTGCCTGCCCGATACGCCGGTCGAGGGCGTTCGGGCCTTCGTCGAGGCGGCGAAGAGCCTGGCAGCGGGCAGTGCGTGATCGACACGGTCGTCGTCGGCGCTGGCGCCGCAGGTCTTGCTGCGGCGCTCGAGCTGCGCGGTCGGGGCCTCGCCGTCCGCGTCTTCGACGCTGGCGATCGGCCCGGTGGCGTTGCGCGTACCGAGCGCATCGAAGGCTTTCTCGTCGAGCGCGGTCCGAACTCGCTGCAGGTGAAGGCGCCGGCCCTCGAGCTGCTGCGCGCACACGGCCTCGAGGCGGCGCTCGTTCCGGCCTCGCCGGCGAGCCGGCTGCGCTTCGTGTGGCACGACGGCCGGCTCGAGCCCGTTCCGATGGGGCCCGGGGCGTTCGTGCGAACACCGCTCCTCTCGTCCCGCGGCAAGCTGCGGCTGCTCGCCGAGCCGTTCGTGCGCAGGGGCGACGGCAGTGCAGAATCGGTCGCGCAGTTCATGGGTCGAAGGCTCGGCAGCGAGGCCGTCGAGCGACTGGTCGGCCCGTTTCTCACCGGTGTGTATGCCGGCGACGAACGGCAGCTCGGGGCTGCCGCCGTCTTCGGGCCGCTCGTCGCGCTCGAGCGCGATCACGGCTCGATCGTTCGCGGCTTCGCCCGCGAGGCGCTGCGCCGGCGAGGCGGGCGAGCGCGCGGGCTCTCCGGGATCTGGTCGGGCCCGAGCGGCGTCGGCGGCTTCACGGCACAGATCGCCGCGAAGCTCGGGGATGCCGTCACGACGAACGCGCGCGTGGTCGCGCTGGCGCGTGAGGGTGACGGCTGGCGCGTCGAGATCGATCGCAACGGACCGGGCCCGCAGCGCGCCGGACGCGTCGTGGTGGCGCTTCCGGCTGCCGAGGCCGCCAGCTTGCTTCGACCCGTCGATGCCGACGTCGCGGCCGCCCTGCGCGCGATCGCCTACGCGCCGGTCGCGAGCGTCTCGGTCGCCGTCGCACGCGACGACGTAGCACGTGCGATCGAGGGCTTCGGCTTCCTGATCCCGCGCTCGGCGGGCCTCGACGTGCTCGGATGCTTGTTCATGAGCCAGCTCTTCCCCGGTCGCGCTCCAGCGGGCTTCGAGCTGCTGACGTGCTTCCTCGGTGGGATGCGTGCGCCGGCTGCCGTCGATCTTCCCGACGACGTCTTGCTCGGCCGCGTGCAGGCCGACCTCGCGCGCACGCTCGGCCTTCGCGGCCCCGCGCGCTTGCTCGTCGCGACGCGCTGGCCCCGCGCGATCGCGCAGCCGGCCCGCGACCACGTCGCGCGCATCGCGCGGCTGCGCGAACGCGTCGCCACGCACCCGGGACTCGCGCTCGCCGGCTCCTATCTCGACGGCGTCTCGCTCGCGGACTCGCTCGCGTGCGGTGCCCGCGCCGCGCGTTAGGAGGGCGTCGCAGGGGCAGGTGCGGCTCGCGCACCACGCCGGGCGTCTCTAGGCTCTGGATCCGATGTCACGCCTCACGCATCCCTACGCGTCTCTCGTTGCGGGCCTGCGGGCCGATGCAGGCGTCTTTCTCGGACTCGATCCGGAGGCGCTCGCGGCGCGGATGGCGACGGCCCGGGACGAGCGAAACCGCCGCTGGATCGAGGCCGACCCGCAGACCGAGGAAGATCGCAACCGCCTGTACGCGAGCCTCGGCGAGCTCGACCTGCTCAAGTACGCCGAGTGGCATCTCGCCGACACGGACAAGCATGCGCTGCACGACGAGGCGGTCGCGCTCGCGCTTCGGCTTGGCACTGAGGTCCTCGACTGCGGGGGCGGGATCGGTGACACGACGCTGGCGTTCGCCGCGAACGGAGTTCCCGTGACCTACGTCGACTTCCCGGGCTCGTGCTCGGACTTCGCACGGATGCGGTGGGAGCGCTTCGGGTGCGCCGACCGAGTGCGCGCGCTCGCGCCGGACGCCTTCTGGACCGGCAAGGGGGCGCGTTTTGGGATGATCGCGAGCTTCGACGTGCTCGAACACCTCGAGAACCCCGTACGCCACGCCCGACGCTACGCCGAGCTGCTGCGTCCGGGCGGCCGTCTGCTCGTGACGACCTGCTTCCGCCACAGCCGGCGCAATCCCGATCACCTGCCGGAGAACGACGCGTACCACCGACTCTTCGGCGGCGAGCGGCGGACGGCGCGGCGCTGCGTCCTGACCAACCTCGGCCTTCGGCGCCGGCGCTGGTACCACTACGAACGGCCATAGTCGCGGACCATCCGCGCAAGGGCGGCGACCCATGCAGGGTGCGCGTTGAGCGACGGCACCAGCCGCAGATCTTCTCCGCCAACGCCGACCCAGCGCTCTCGCGCGCGCAGTCCGATCTCCTCGAGCGTTTCGAGGCAGTCCGCGACGAACGACGGACACACGACTGCGAGCCGGCGAACACCGCGCGCCGCGAGATTCGCGAGCACTTCGTCGGTGGAAGGACGGATCCATGGCGTTCGTCCGAGGCGCGACTGGAACGAAGTCGAGTGCTCGTCGCCGCGGAGCCCCAGCCGCGATGCGAGGGCGCGCGTCGTCGCGAAGCACTGCGCGCGATAGCAGCGACGGTTCGCAGGCCCGAGCGCCTCGCAGCAGCCGTCGGACGCGAGGCAGTGTTGGCCGCCCGGATCGGCGCGGCGAACGTGACGCTCGGGAAGGCCGTGATAGGAGAAGAGGACGTGGTCGGGTGCGAACGCCGCGAGCTCGGGCGCGGCCACGGACTCCCAGGCACCGAGGAAGCCGGGGTCGTCGAAGAACTCGCCGAGGACCGCGATCGCAGGGACGTTCCGGCGCGAAGCGGCGATTCGCAGCACCGCCTCGGCCGCGGAGCCCCCCGACGACGATGCGAACTGTGGAAACAACGGCAGTGCGACGATGCGTGCGACGCCGAGCGCCTCGAGCCGCGCGAAGGCCTCGGCGATCGACGGCGCGCCGTAGCGCATGCCGAGCTCGACGCAGAAGGAGTCACCAAGCGCCTTGCCAAGCGCCTCTTGCAGCGCGCGGCCGTGGACGAGCAGGGGAGAGCCCTCCGGGCCCCAGATCTTCTGGTACGCCTGCGCCGATCGGCGCGGGCGCACCCGAAGGATCACGGCGTGGAGCAGCAGCCACCGGGCGAGGGCAGGCAGGTCGAGCACGCGCGGATCGGAGAGAAACGCAGCGAGATAGCGCCGGACCGCTGCCGGCTCGGGCGCGGCCGGCGTTCCGAGGTTCACCAGCAGGACGCCCGTGCGCTGCATCAGAGCGGAACGCCGAGGTTCGCGAGGTCCGCCCGCAGCGCGTCGAGGTCGAGGTCGCGCGCCGGCGCGTTCTTTCGAACGAGCAAGCGTGCGGCCGCGGCAACCGCCTGTCCGCCGAGCATGCAGGGCCCGATCACCCGTGCCGATGCGAAGCCGCCGCCATCGGCCGACAGACAGCGGCCCGCCACGAGCAGGTTCGAGAACCCGCGCGCCACGAGCGTGCGAAACGGGATCGTGTACCAGGTGCCAGCGTCGAGGAACTTCCACTCCGTCTCGCCGCCCGCGCGGTGACGCTCGACCGGCCAGGCCGAGCGTCCGATGCCGTCGTCGAACTTGCGCGCGGCGAGAACGTCGTCCTCGGTGAGGCGGTACTCGCCGTCGACGGTCCGCGTCTCGCGGACGCCGAGACGCATCGCCGTGTCGGAGACGAACGCCTCCTCGAAGCCCGGCATCCGACGCTTCAGGAAGTCGGCGAGACGCATTGCCTGTACGCGGCCCTCGATCTCGCCGGTCGTGATCTCGTCGGCGTCGGCTGCATCGAGAGGCCGTCCGCCGAGCGAGACGCGCGAGAGCGCAACGAGCACCTCGCCCGGACGTCCGGTCGGAATGAGGTTTCCGGTGCGGCGCGGCAGCCCCTCCTTCGCGAATCCCTCCTCGACCAATGCGACGAAGGCGCCGAGCCTGGGTAGCGCGACGTCGAGCTTCACGTGCTGCATCGTGAACATCATCGACGGGTACTGGATCTCGCCGCCCTTCACCGTTGCGGCTCCGGCCTGCCGTGCGAGCTCGGCGTCTCCGGTGGCGTCGACGAAGACGTGCGCGCGAAGCGCGAGGCGGCCCGACCGGCCGTGGACGAGGACGCCGTCGATGCGCCCGTCGCTCGCCACCGTGTGCGTGAGCTTCGCGTGGAGGCGAAGGTGCAGATTCGGCTCGCGACGCACGAGCTCCTCGAGGAGCAGCTTCACGCCGAGCGGGACGTACGGCATCACGGCGGCCGTCTTGAACGGAATCGGCCCGTAGGCGTCGCCGCGCGACTTGAGGGTCTCTGCGATTTCGAGCGGGAGGCCGCCGACGAGCGGCACGACGCTTCCGTCCTTCTCGCCGGTGTAGAAGCCGCAGAAGGTTCCGACACAGCCCCCCGTGCTCATCCCGCCGAGAAAGGGCATCTCCTCGACGAGGGCCGTTCGCAGCCCGAGGCGTGCGCCAGTGATCGCCGCGGCGCAGCCGGCCGAGCCGCCGCCGACGACGAGCAGGTCGACTTCGTCGGCGGTCTCGTGCTCCTCGGCGGGCACGCGCAGCCGGCTCATGGCGATGTCGGGCGATGGACGCCGCCCATCCAGAAGGAGAGGCCGAGATAGAGCGCGGGGAAGGCGAGTGAGAGCTCGACCAGCCGAAGGCGCTCGGCGAGATCGGGCACGACGCAGCCACCGACCATCGCCGCCAGCCACAGGCACGCGGCGATGATCACCGTGCGGCGCATCCGCAGCATCTTGCTCGGATAGAGATACTTGAGCGGCACGAAGACCAGCACCGAGCCGAGCACGATGACGGCCGTTCCGAGCCACGCCGGGATCTGCAGCATCCAGAGATAGAGAGCCACGACGTTCCAGTACGACGGGAAACCGAGGAAGAAATCATCGTCGGTCTTGGCGTCCTCCTGCGAGAAGCCGTAGGCGCTCGCGAGAACGGGAAGCGCCGCCCAGTGCCATGAAGTGAGGCTTCCCGCCGCCACGAGGAAGACGGCCGGCACGATCACGTAGTTGAGGAAGTCGACCATGTCGTCGAGGCGCCGCCCGTCGAACCGCGGAAGGACCTCGCGCACGTGCGCCGCGCGCGCGAGCGTTCCGTCGACGGAATCGATGACGAGCGCGACGAGCATCAGCACACCGGCGCGCGCGAGGGCGCCCTCGAGGATCGCCAGCAAGGCTGCCACGCCGACGACCGCACCGCTGGCGGTGAAGGCGTGCACACCCCACGCCAGCGGAAGCCGGCCCGGTCTCGCGTCGCTCGTGTGATCGAAGTGGGCGCTCATGGGGCTCGTCCGGGTACGAGGATACCAGAGACGCTATATTGGCTCCGAGCAAGAGCGGAGGGGGCCTTGGACGAAGGATCGGCGCGATCGGGGCGGGAGGCGGCATGGAGCGGTGCTGCGCGGCCGGCGCCGGCGCAGCGCATGCTCGAAGTGCTCCGGCAGGGAAGCGACAGCTTCGTGACCACGAAGCTCGACACCGTCTTCAACTGGGGTCGCAAGTACTCGATGTTCCTCTACCCGTTCGTGACGGCCTGCTGTGGCATGGAGTTCATGTCGCTCGCGGGTCCGCGCTACGACCTCGATCGCTTCGGCTGTGCGCTGCCGCGCTTCTCGCCGCGGCAGTCCGACCTCCTGATGGTCGTGGGCACGATCACGCACCGGCAGGCCCCGATCCTCAAGAAGGTCTACGACCAGATGGCCGAGCCGAAGTGGGTGATCGCCTTTGGCGCATGCACCTGCTCGGGCGGCCCGTACAACAACTACGCCACGGTTCAGGGCATCGACACCATCATTCCCGTGGACATCTACATTCCCGGCTGCCCACCCCGGCCGGAGGCCGTGCTCGACGGACTGATCAAGCTACAGGCGCGCGTGCAGGCCGAGAAGATTCCCGCGACGGGGCGCCATCGCGAGCTGCGCGAGCTCGACCTGCCGGTCGTGGAGAAGCCGGTCGCCTGACCCGATGAGACCGGTGGGAGGTCGAGAGCGTTGAGCGCAGAGGGCTCGTACGATCTGGCGGTGCTCGGTGCCGGACCCGGCGGCTACGTGGCCGCGATCCGGGCCGCGCAGCTCGGGCAGAAGGTGGCCGTGATCGAGCGCGACCGGCCGGGCGGTGTGTGCCTCAACTGGGGCTGCATCCCGTCGAAGGCGCTGCTCACGGGGGCCGAGCTCGCGGAGTCGCTGAAAGCTCACGGCGCGACCTTCGGCATCAGTGCGTCGGGACTGACGTTCGACTACGCCAAGGCGATCGATCACAGCCGCAAGGTGGCTGATCGGCTGGCGCGCGGCGTCACGTCGCTGCTCGAGAAGAACCACGTGACGCTGATCCGGGGCCGCGGGAGCCTCGCCGGGCCGGGCTCGATCGCCGTCTCCGGCGATCGTGAGACGCTCGTCGAGGCCGCGCACCTGCTCGTGGCGACGGGATCCGGCGAGCTCGTTCCCGCGGGTGTTACACTCGAGGCCGGGCGCATCCTCACCTCACGCGAGGCGCTCGAGTCGCGCACGATTCCACCGCGGCTCGTCGTGATCGGCGCCGGAGCGGTTGGCCTCGAGTTCGCGTACGTCTACGCGATGTACGGCGCCACGGTGACCGTCGTCGAGATGGCCGATCAGGTGCTGCCCGGAGCCGACGCCGAGGTGGCGCAGGCGCTCCAGCGCGAGCTGCGCCGCAAGAAGATCGACGTCCGCCTCGGGACGCGCTTCGAGCAGATCAAGACCGCGAACGGTGTGGCGCGCGTGCAGGTGCGAAGTGGCGAGCAGACTGCGGAGCTAGAGGCGGAGCAGGTGCTGGTCGCGATCGGGCGGCGCCCGCTCTCCCGAGAGATCGGCCTCGACGTGGCGGGCGTCGGGCTCGATGCGCGCGGCTTCATCGCGGTGGACGCCGACCTGCGAACGAGCGTTCCGAGCATCTCGGCGATCGGCGACGTCGCCGGCCCGCCGCTTCTCGCGCACAAGGCGAGCGAGGAGGGTGTCCACTGCGTCGAGCGGCTCGCCGGGATCGCGCGCCCGCCGCTCGATCACCGCAAGATCCCGGCCTGCATCTACACGCAGCCGCAGGTGGCGTGGATCGGCCGAACCGAGGCCGAGGCCCGCGCGGAGTTCGGCAGCGATCTGCTGGTTGGCCGCTTCCCGTTCCAGGCGTCGGGCAAGGCCGTCGCGACGACGCACACGGCGGGCTTCGTGAAGATCCTCGCCGAGCCGCGCTACCGCGAGATCGTCGGCGCGCACGTCGTCGGCGCCGGCGCTACCGAGCTGATCGCCGAGATCGGTCTCGCGATGACGCTCGAGGCGACGACCGCCGAGATCGCGGGAACGAGCCACGCCCATCCCACGCTCTCCGAGGCCATCCTCGAGGCCGCGCTGGCCGCCGAAGGCCGGAGCATCAACTTCTAGGGGGAATGCGAATGGCGATCGCGGTGGCGCTGCCCGCGCTGGGCGAGAGCGTGGTCGAGGGAACGGTCTCTCGCTGGCTCGTGAAGGAAGGCGACCGCGTCGAGCTCGACCAGCCGCTCGTCGAGGTGACGACCGACAAGGTCGACGCCGAGATTCCGTCGCCGGCTGCCGGAGTCATCGAGAAGATTCTCGTCGCCGAGGGTGCGACTGTGCCGGTCGGTGCAGAGCTCGCACTCATCACGGGCGCAGCGCAGGGAGCGGCGGCGGCGCCGCCGCGTGCTGCGCAGGCCCAGCCGGTCGAACGCGCCGAGGCGCGCCCGACGCCGGTGGCGCGCCGGGTGGCTGCCGAGACCGCGACGCCGCTCGCGGGTGTGGAAGGGACGGGCGTGGCGGGCCGCGTCACGAAGCGCGACGTCCTCGAGCGCGCCGGCGCTCCGGCGGCGAAGGCGAGCGTGCCCGCAGCGCCTGCGCCGCAGACCGAAGCGCGCCGGTCAGCTTCTCGGAGTCGGGCGGCCGCGCCCGCCGCGGGAAAGCCCGCCTACATGTCCTACCAGCTCCAGCCGGGCGACCGCGTGATCCCGATGACGCCGCTTCGCCGGCTCGTCGCCGAGCACATGGTGCAATCGAAGCGCACGAGCCCGCACGTCGGAACCGTCGCCGAGATCGACATGCAGGGCGTCGTCAGGCTCCGCGACCAGCACAAGCGCGACTTCCAGGAGACGTCGGGCTTCGCGCTCACGTTTCTGCCCTTCGTGGTGCTCGCGACGGTGCGTGCACTTCGGGAGTTCCCGCGCCTCAATGCGTCGGTGCTCGAGGACGCGATCGTGGAGAAGAAGGACGTCCACGTCGGGATCGCCGTCGAGACCGACAAGGGCCTCGTCGTGCCGGTCGTGCGACACGCCGACCGCCTGTCGCTCGTCGGCCTCGCGTCCGCGATCGAGGATCTCTCGGCGCGCGCACGCACCAAGAAGCTCTCGGCCGACGAGCTCAAGGGCGGCACGTTCACCGTCTCGAACCCGGGCCGAAACGGAAACCTCTACGGCTTCGCGATCATCAACCAGCCCCAGGTCGGCATCCTGCGCATGGGCGAGATCGTGAAGCGGCCGGTCGTGCGGCCGATCGGCGGCGACGACGCCATCGTGATCCGGCCGATCATGCACCTCGCACTCTCCTACGACCATCGGGCCGTGGACGGCGCGCCGGCCAACGGCTTCCTGTTTCGGGTCAAGCAGCTCCTCGAGGAGGCCGAATTCGATCTGTAGGGAGGGGCAATGATTCCCGCGGCTGACCAGATCGAGATGTACCGCCTGATGCTTCTCATCCGGCGCCTCGAAGAGCGCGTCGCCGAGACGTACTCGGAGCAGCGAATCGGGGGCTTCACCCACCTCTACATCGGCCAGGAAGCCGTCGCTGTGGGGGCCATCACCGCCCTCAATCACGACGACCCCGTCATCGACACGTATCGCGACCACGGACACTTTCTCGCACGCGGCGGCGACCCGAACCGCTTCCTCGCCGAGCTGTTCGGTCGCGACACCGGAATCTGTCGCGGGAAGGGCGGGTCGATGCACCTCGCCGATGTCGAGCGCTACTTCTACGGCGGGACGGGCATCGTCGGAGCGTCGATCCCGATCGCGACGGGCCTCGCGCTCGCGTGTCAGGTGCGTGGCGACGACCGCATCGTGATGTCGTTCTTCGGCGACGGCGCGACGAACCAGGGCGTTTGGCACGAGGGGCTCAACTTCGCCAAGCTCTGGAACCTGCCCGTCGTCTTCGTGTGCGAGAACAACTTCTACGGCATCGGGACCGACGTTCGGCTCGCGTCGTCGCTCACCGAGGTCTACAAGAAGGCCGCGGGCTACGGGATGCCGGGCTTCCAGGTCGACGGCATGGACGTGCTGGCCGTTCGCCAGCTCTGTGAAGAGGTCGTGCGAACGGTTCGCGGAGGCTCGGGACCCGTCCTCGTCGAGGCGATCTGCTACCGCTACCAGGGCCACTCGATGACCGACCCGGGCCGCTACAGGGCGCGTGCAGAAGAGGAGCTCTGGCGACGACGCGACCCGATCCCTCGGCTCGCGAAGACCCTGCAGGCCGACGGCGTGGCGAGCGCCGAGCGGCTCGCCGAGATCGAGCGCGAGGTCGAGCAGGTGACCGAGGCCGCGGTCGCGTTCGCGGAGTCGAGCCCGCCGCCGCCGCTCTCCGCGCTCTACGAGCACGTCTTCGCCGAGCGTTTCCCGGGCGATCCGCATGCGTGAGATCCGAACGCACGAAGCCTTGAACGAAGCCCTCGCCGAGGAGATGCGCCGCGATCCCAACGTCTTCGTGATGGGCGAGGACGTCGGCCTGTTCGGAGGCACGTTCCGCGTGACCGAGCACCTGCTCGCGGAATTCGGCGCCAAGCGGGTTCGCGATACGCCGATCGCGGAGGCCGGCATCGTCGGCCTCGCGATCGGCGCGGCCCTCGGCGGGCTGCGCCCGGTGCCCGAACTCATGACGATGAACTTCGCGATCGTCGCGATGGACCAGATCATCAACCACGCGGCGAAGCTGCGATACATGTTCGGCGGACAGGTGCGACTCCCGATCACGATCCGTGCGGCCGGCGGCGGCGGAACGCAGAAGGGCGCGCAGCACTCGCACTCGATCGAGTCGTGGTTCGTGAACGCGCCCGGCCTGCGCGTCGTGATCCCGTCGACGCCCTACGACGCCAAGGGCCTGCTCAAGACGGCGATCCGCAGCGACGACGTCGTCGTCTTCATCGAGCACGAGATGCTCTATGGCGTGAAGGGGCCGGTACCCGAAGACGAGTACGCGATCCCGTTCGGCGTCGCGGACGTGAAACGTCCGGGAAGCGACGTCACGATCGTCGCGTGGTCGCGGATGGTGCACGAGGCGCTGCGTGCAGCGGAGACGCTCGCGCAGGAAGGAATCGAGATCGAGGTGATCGATCCGCGGACGCTCGATCCCTTCGACTGGGACGGGCTCTACGCGTCGGTCGCACGGACGAGACGCTGCGTCATCGCCGAGGAGGGCTGGCGAACGCTCGGCGTTGGCGCGGAGATCGCAGCGCGCGTTCAGGAGCGATTCTTCTACGAGCTCGATGCGCCCGTGCAGCGCGTCGCCGCTGCCGATGTTCCGACGCCCTACGCACGCGAGCTCGAGCAGGCGGCGCTGCCACACGCGGCCGACATCGTCCGCGCCGTTCTCAAGATCACGACGTAGCCTGCGGAGGCCCCGATGCCGCGCGAGATCAAGATGCCGAAGCTCTCCGACACCATGGAGGAGGGGACGCTCAACGTCTGGCGAAAGCGAGAGGGCGAGCGGATCAACAAGGGCGACGTCCTGCTCGAGGTCGAGACCGACAAGGCCGACATGGAGTTCGAGGCGTACATGTCGGGGACGCTGGCGAAGATTCTCGTCGAGGCTGGTGCGACCGTTCCGGTCGGGACGCCGATCGCAGTCGTGCGTCTCGACGGCGACAGCGATGCCGACGTCCAGGCCTTCCTCGCGACGCGCGGCGTCGCGGCGGCGCCCGCCAGCTCCGCAACGCCGGGAACGACGCCCCCCGCTTCTGCAGTACCGGTGGCGACGGCGTCTGCTCCTGCCGCTTCCACGCCGGCCGCGGTCACGGCCGGACACGTCGTCGCGGCCGCGCAGGCGCCTGCCGGGTCGCCAGCTCCCGTCCCTCCTGCACCGGCACCCGCTCCGGCCGTCTTCTCGGCGGCGCTGCTTCCCCCGACCGAGTCGAGGCTTCCCTTCTTCGTGCCGGACCCCTCGCGCGTGCGCGCCACGCCTCGTGCCCGGCTCGTCGCGCAGGAGCGCGGGGTCGACCTCTCCGAGATCGCGGGCTCGGGGGAGGGGGGAGCCGTGCTCGTCTCCGACGTCGAGCAGTACCTCGACGCGCTCGAGACGCAGGCCGAGCCGCTGCTGCACGGCGACGTTGCAGTGACACCCGTCGCGCAGCGCATCGCGGAAG
>JADLGR010000243.1 GCA_020849175.1 Deltaproteobacteria bacterium | reverse complement strand
CGAGCCGACGAGGCCTGCGACGAAGAGTCGCCCGGCCGCGCCGAGGTGGATGCCGTCCACGTCTCGCCTGCGAAGTCGCGCGTCAGGGAGTCGCCGTAGGCGGCAACTGCAAAGCCGGCGGCGAGCTCCGGGTGCGGCGGCTCCTGCGGAGGCGGCTGTGGGACACATCCGAGCGTCACGATACCGGCGAACAGCTTCGAGAAGAGCCTGCGAGTGCGCATCGTCGACCCGACTGCTGCGCTTCCGCTCCGCGCCGCGTGATGCGGCGACGAGCCTGCGGGAGAATGCAGTGGGGGCGCTCGCCTCGGTGCGCTCTCCGGCTTCAGCCCCTACTCGAGCTCGATCGCGAGGACGACCTTGTCCTTGTGATCGAAGAGCGGAGCCGTCTTGCGGACCTGCTCGGCGGTGAGGTGGAGCGCCTCGAGGATTCTCGGATCGCCGGTGACGAGGACGGCGTTCGCACGCCGAAACTGAGCCTGATTCGCGACGTCACGCCGGCGATCCTCCTCCGAGAAGAGACCCTCCGCGAACGCGCGACCGACCACGCCGATTCCAGTCGCGCGTGGATCGTAGATGCGACCCAGCACCCTGTAGGTTCGTGTCGGGAGACCGATGTAGATCGGGACGGCGAAGCTGTCGATCTTCTCGGTGCTCGAAGCCGTCGGCCAGTGCTGCTCGCCTTCGTACGCGATGAAGTGGGCGTCTCCGAAGGCGGCGTCACTGCGATCGGCGGCGGGGACGCCCCCCGCGGCGAGCAAGCCGGCACCGAGGAGCAGGGCCGCGAGCAGCAAGCGCGGGATCGTTCGCATGGGAGTCGTCTCCTTCCTACGGTCCGTGCTGCGGCGAGCCGACGCTGCCGCTCACCGGCGTCAGCTCCGCTTCGCCGAGCTCCTTCGCAAAGAGATTGCGGATCGCGAGCGTCAAGTCTTCGGCGCTCTGGCGAGCGAAGCTCTCGTAGGGAATCTCGTCGAGGATGCGAAGGCGGATCGGGTGTCGGCCCTGCAGAACGAATCCGCGTTTGGGGAGTGCGTCGCCGGTTCCTTCGAGGACGATTGGGAGCAGCGGAGTCTGCGTTGCCAGCGCGATCTGGAAGGCGCCCGGCTTGAAGGCGCGAAGGCGGCCGTCGACCGAGCGCGTCCCTTCCGGGAACATCATGATCGAGCTTCCTTCGGCGATCGTTCGCTCGCAGTCACGCATCATCTTGCCGACGCTCTCGCGGTCGCCACGACGCAGCTCGATGTAGCGATTGAGCCGCATGTTCCAGCCGATCCACGGGATCCGAAAGTTCTCGATCTTCGAGACCCACTTGAAGTGGCGAAAGATCCGGAACAGAACGAGGATGTCGAGGAGTGACTGGTGGTTGACGATCATCACGTAAGCGCGGTCGTCGCGGATCTTCTCTCGCCCTTCGATCGTCACGGGCCAGGCCGGGTTGAACCAGGTGTAGAGCGATGCCCAGAAGCAGGTGAAGCGGTGGAGCACGACGAGCCGGCGGTCGAACGGCGTCGTCACGACCCAGATCAGCACCGCAACCGGGAAGAGCAGAATCGAGCTGACGGTGAGGAAGGCCCAGAAGAGGAGCGAGAGGGTGCGGCGCAGCACGGCGGGACGGTTAGCACCGGGTGCGGGGGCTGACGAGGAGTGAGCGCCACGGGCAGGGTGAAGCGCTCCAGAGTGAGAAGCGCTCTGTGCAGCGCCACGATCCCGCGTCTCGTTCGGGGTCTCGACGCTCGCTGTGCGCGGCGGCCGTGCGCATGAGGGGGTATCCCTCGCCGGACGATGCGGAACGCGAGATCGATGCACTCGCGGCGGAGCATCCGCGGCTATCCCGCATCGAAGGGATCGGACGCTCGTCGCAGGGCCGTCCCATCCGCGTGCTTCGCATCGCGGCGAGGGGCGAGGTGCGAGGGCGGCCGCGTCTGCTCGTGACGGCGCAGATCCACGCGGTCGAGTTCGTGGGCAGCTTCGTCGCACGAGGTGTCGCACGGCGGCTCCTCGACGGGTATGGGCGCGAGAATGCGATCACGGCGCTCCTCGACCGCGCAGACGTGTTCGTCGCGCCGCTTCTCAATCCGGACGGCGCCGTTCGCGTCTGGCGAAGGCGCGGCTGGAGCCGGATCGGCGGCGCGCGCCACACGGCCACGGGTGTCGATCCCAATCGCAACTTTCCGGGCGTCGTGATCGAGGGGCGCCGCGCGTGGAATGCGGCGCGTGCTCGTCCGGGATCGGCCTACTACCGAGGGCCGCGGCCGCTCTCGGAGCCCGAGTGCGCTGCGCTCGCGAGGCTGTGCGCACGCGAACGCTTCTGCGCAGCCGTCAACTTCCACAGCTTCGGCCGTGTCGTCTTCGTACCCGAAGCACTCGGCGCCGACCGGGGGCGTGCAGACCACGTGCTCGACGTCTTTCGTGGCGTCTTCCAGTCGCGCCAGCGCCGCTGGAGGTACCGGCCGGTGCTCGACGGCGCGCACAAGACGTTCGGACAGCTCGACGCGTTTCTCCTCTACGGCCTAGGGACGCCGAGCGTCACCGTCGAGGTGAGTCGCCCCGGCCTCTCCCTGGCGCTGCGGCCGTGGCGGCTTGCGAACGTCTTCTGGTGGGCCAATCCGACGCGGCCCGATCGCGACCGGGACAACGACGTCGACGCCACAGTCGCGGCGCTCGCCGAGCTGCTCGCGCGTAGCGGTGGAACGCCCTGCACGCCGGCCCATCCCCAGATCGTGCGTGATCTCGAAGGGCCGTGATTCGCTCCCGAGGACGAGCCGACGGGGTCTGTCCGCTGCTCCGTCGCCGGACGCGCCGCCTCGCCGTCCGCTACTCCTGCACGAGCTCGAGGATCGAGAGCTCGCCCGGGACGCCGATCCGCAGCGGGAAGCCGTAGAAGCCCGTCCCGCGGTGCACGTAGAGCCGGTTGGCGCCGTGGCCGAAGAGCCCGTGGTCGGGCCAGCGCGTGCGCGAGAGCACCGTCCAGTCGAGCCCGAAGCTCACGAGACCGAGCTGTCCGCCGTGCGTGTGTCCGGAGAGCGTCAGGTCGACGTCGCCAACGGGTACGTGCCGGAAGCCGCTCGGATCGTGGAGGAGGAAGAGGCGGAGCACGTCTCTACGACGCGGAAACCGGGCGAGGAGCGCGCGGATGTGATCTCCACGCCCGCGTCCGACGTAGTCGGCGCCGACGATCTGTACGGGGCCGACCGCGGTCTCGGTGACGATCTCTTCGTCGACCAGCAGGCGGATACCGTTCGCTGCAAGTGCGGCGCGGACCTCCTCGGCTGATTCGTGGTCGTGGTTTCCGAAGATCGCGAAGCAGCGCTCGGAGACGGCGCGCAGCGGCGCGAGCGCCTCGCGTAGCGCCCCGGGCGAGCCCATGCCCTCCATCGTGAGAAAGTCGCCGGTGAGGAGCACGAGATCCGGCTCGCGGTCGATCAGATCGCCGATCCGTCGTTGCAGGCGGTGGACGGGCTGCCACGGACCGAGGTGTGGATCGGTGATCTGCACGATGCGGAGCGGGCGGCGCGTGAGCGGCTCGGGCGGGCGCCGGCGGTAGCGCTCGACAGGAAGCCGCGAGACGGTCTCGGGCCCGGCCTTGCCGAGGCGCACACGAACGATCTCGTCCGCGAGGCGGTACGAGGTGAGGATCGACACCACGGCGATCACGAACGGCACCAGGTCGAGCCAGCGCAGGCCGTCGAGAGCGCTCTCGTATCCGAGCAGCGCAAGGGCAGCACGCACCGGAAGGAGCGCCAGCAGCCACAGGCCCGAGAGCGTTCCGGCCGCGACGAAAGCCATTCCCGGAACGCTCACGAGCCAGCGGAACGCTCGCGTTCGAAGACGCGGGCGAACGAGTGCGACGAGGTGGAGGCCCGCAGCCGCCATGCAGAACGCGAAGGCTCCGTCCGCGACGGTCGTGGCCGCGGGCGAGAGCCATGTGCGCAGGCGCTCGTGCGCGAGGACCGCGCCGGGCAGGGAGAGAGCGAGAATCACGAGGGCGAAGATCGCGTAGGTGCGCCCGCGAACGCGCCACGCGTACGCGGGAACTCCGACCAGCGTCAGCGCCGCGAGGAGTCGGAACGACAGCGCGAGCGTCTCGTCGACGACGACGGGGCTCACCGCGCGAGAGGCTCCGCAGATCGGGCGTCCATGCGGGTGAGGATAGGTCGACCTGCGCGAGGGGTCCCGTCGCGGCATCCTGCGGCGAGATGGACGTCTGTCGCTTCGCTCCGTCGACCACCGGGCGCGCACATCCCGGTACGCTCCTTGCCGCGCTGCTGTGCTGGCTCGATGCCCGCTCGCGCGGCGCGCGCCTGCTGCTTCGTCTCGAAGACCTCGATCCGCAGCGCTGCAAGCCCGAGTTCGCCGTGCTGCTGCAGGACGATCTCGCGTGGCTCGGCCTCGACTGGGACGAGATCACGCTGCAAAGCGCGCTGCGAGCGCCGCACGAGGCGGCGCTCGATCGTCTCTGTGCCGCAGGACTACTCTATCCCTGCGCGTGCAGCCGTTCGGAGATCGCGGCTCGCGGCGAGAGAGCGCCCGATGGCGGGTGGCGTTACCCGAACACGTGCCGGGGGCGCTCGCTTCCACCGGGCGGCTGGCGCGCGTGCCGCGAGCCCGTTCGGGCACGACTCGCGGAGGGTGAGATCGCGCCCTCCGACGAGAGTGGGCTCGATCTCTCGCAGGATCCGGCGCGTGTGCTCGGCGATCCCGTCGTGCTGCGGCGCGACGGCGCCATCGCCTACGCGCACGCGGTCGTGGTCGACGACGCGGCCAGCGGCGTCACACGCGTGGTTCGCGGTCGCGACATTGCGCCCGGCACCGCGACGCAGGTGCTGCTACAACGCATGCTCGGCCTTCCGACTCCGCGCTACCGGCACCACCTGCTGCTGCTCGAGCGGCGCGGCGAGAAGCTGGCGAAGCTGCACGGCTCCGTCGGCGCCGGCGTGCTCCGCGAGCGCCTGCCGGCCCCGACCGTCTGCGGTCAGCTCGCGTTCGCCGCGGGCCTGGTCCCGGGGCCAGAGCCGGCGACGCCACGCGACCTGCTCGCCGGGTTCTCCTGGGACCGCATCGCGACCGGGGATCGCATCGTTTGCTGGACCGGAAGTGCGCTCGTGATCGCGCCCTGACGCTCGGCGCGGAGTATGCTCCGCAGCCATGGCCGACGTCGTCGCCGATCTGCTGCAGTTCATCGATTCGTCCCCTACGCCGTACCACGCCGCGGCAGTGGCGGCAGCGCGGCTTTCGGCGGCGGGCTTCCGTGAGCTTCGTGCCGAAGACGTCTGGGAGATCTCGCCCGGCGACGCACGCTTCGTCGTGCGTGGTGGGAGCCTGCTCGCCTTCGTCGCGGGCGCCGCTCCGCCTGCCGCTGCCGGGATGCGATGGATCGGCGCGCACACCGACTCGCCGAACCTGAGGCTCAAGCCCCGGCCCGACGTCAGTGTGCACGGCTACCGACAGCTCGCGGTCGAGCCGTACGGTGGCCTCCTCCTGCACACGTGGCTCGACCGCGACCTCTCCCTCGCCGGACGCGTCAGCATCGCCGGAGCGCAGGGACCGCGGAGCCTTCTGCTCGCGTTCGATCGGCCGCTGCTGCAGATCCCGAGCCTCGCCATTCACTTGCAGCGCGAGAGCGAGAGGAAGAGCCTCGAGCTCAACGCACAGCAGCACCTGGTTCCGATCGTCGGCCTCGGGACGGGGACGCAGCTCGCTGCGCTGGTGGCCGCGGAGCTGCACGCGAAGGGCGCCGCGAAGATCGAGCCTCGCGACGTCCTCGCCTTCGATCTGATGGCGCACGACGCCGAGCCGGCGCGCCGCATCGGATCCGAAGGTGAGCTCATCTCGGCGCCGCGGCTCGATGATCTCGCATCGTGTCACGCTGCGGTGGCGGCGCTCGTGCGAGCGTCGTCGCGCGCGGGAGCCGCGCAGCGAACGCGCGGCATCGTGCTCTATGACCACGAGGAGGTCGGGAGCCGAAGCGCGCAGGGCGCCGCCGGGCCGCTGCTCGGCGAAGGCCTGTCGCGCATCGTCGAGGCGTTCGGAGACGGCGGATCGCAGGGTCTCGCGCGCGCAGTGGCACGGTCGCGCTTCGTCTCGGCCGACGTCGCACACGCCGTCCATCCCAACTACGCCGACCGTCACGAGCCCGGGCACCGGCCGCTGCTCGGGGGCGGACCCGTCCTCAAGGTGAACGCGGGCCAGTCGTACGCGACCGATGGCGAGATCGTGGCCGAGATCACGGCGTTGTGCCGGACGTGCGGCTTCGAGCCGCAGCACTTCGCCGTGCGAAGCGATCTGCCGTGCGGCTCGACGGTCGGACCGATCACCGCGGCGCGCGTCGGGATTCGTACCGCGGACATCGGAAGTCCGGTCCTGGCGATGCACTCGTGCCGGGAGCTGGCCGCGACGGCGGATGTCGCGCCGATGATCGACCTGCTCGCGGCCTTTCTCGAGGGCTGACGCTGGCGGTCCCCTTCTTCGTACGCGCCACACGAGGCCTCGAGGACGTCGTGGCTGGTGAGCTTCACGAACTGCCCGCCATTCGAGTCGGTGAGATCCGACATCGACTGGTGTCGGGAGAAGGAGATGCGCCGCTCGCGTCGCTCGTCGGGCTGCGCTCGGCAGACGACGCGTTCGTCGAAGTGGCGCGCTTCGACGGCATGGAACGCGCGCGTTCGTCGCTCGCGCTGCTCGAGGACCGGATGGCCACGGTCGACCTGAGGCCCGCCCTCGACCTGCTCCGCGAGCTCCGGCCGCTTCCGGCGCGACCGTCTCTGTCGATCTCGGCGAGCTTCGTTGGGCGCCGCAACTACGCCACGGCGGACTTGAAGGGTGCGCTCGCGCAGGGCCTGGCGCGCGCCAAGGGACCGCCCGTTGCGCTCGACGAGCGCGACGCGCCGCTCCACCTTCGGCTCGTGCTCGAGCACGGCCACGCACGGATCGGTCTTCGCCTCGCGCGCGTGGCGCTCCACGAGCGAGGCTGGAAGCGCGCGCACAGGCCGGGCTCTCTGCGGCCGTCGGTCGCAGCGGCCCTCTGGCGGCTCGCCGGGCTCACGCCCGGCGAGCGCGCACTCGACGCGTGCTGCGGTGCCGGAACCCTGCTCGGCGAAGCAGCAGCCGTGGGGGCGCGGGCGATCGGCGGCGACCGCGATCCCACCGCACTCGTGGTCGCTGCCGAGAACCTGCGCGGCCTCGGTGCTGCGGCGCTTCTCGCGCGCTGGGACGCGTGTGCGCTGCCGCTGCCGCCGGCGTGCGTCGACGTCGCGGCGTCGAACCTGCCGTGGGGCCGACAGGTCGCGAGCGACTCGCCGCCCGAGCGGTTCCATGCGGCAGCGGCCGCCGAGCTCGCGCGTGTCCTCGTCCCGGGCGGCCGGGCGGTGCTTCTCGCGGACGCGGACGATCCGCTCGCGCCCGGGCCGCTGCGCGTCGAGGCGGCGCGCGAGATCGGCCTCTCCGGTCGGCGTCCGAAGGTGCTGGTCCTCTCGCGGCCGCGGGCGGCTGCATGACGCGAGGCCCTCGGCTTCGCCAGACGCTTGCGGCACTGGCCCTCGCGGCCGGGCTCGTTCCCGCGGCCGCCGGCGCCGGGGAGCGCTGGCGCACCGATCGCGACCACGAGACGTGGTGGCTGCGCCGACCCGACGGCGCGCGCTTCTTCTCGATCGGCGTCAACGTGGTCGACGCCGAGCCCGAGCGTGCGCCGCGTCGCGGAACGCTCCAGTACGGCTGGTCGCCCGCGTACGCGTCGCCGCAGGCATGGGTCGAGGCGACCCGCGGGCGGCTCCTCGCGTGGGGGTTCAACACGCTCGGCGGCTGGTCGCGCCGCGAATCCGAGTTCGAGATGCCCTACACGCCCGTGCTGTCGTTCGGACAGCAGGTGAACGCGATCTGGGGAGACCCCTTCGATCCGAACACGCCGCAGCGCATGCAGGACGAGGCGCGGCGTCGCGTGGCCCGCCACCCGGGCGGTCCGCTCCGCATCGGTTACTACACCGACAACGAGATCGGGTGGTGGAACGCGCCGCTCCTGCTCTGGTTCCTGCAGCAGGATCCCGCGAACCACACGCGGCAGCGTTTGCTCGCTTTTCTCCGCGAGCGGTATCCGGACTTCGCGACGTTTCGTCGTGACTTCGTCGTCCCGGAAGACGTCGATTCGTTCGACGCACTCGCGCGACGCCCGGTGCGCGTGACGCTGGCGGCCGGAGGCGACTCGGCTCGGGTGCTGCGAGCGTGGACCGCAGTCGTCGTCGCGCGGTACTACGAAATGGCCGAGCAAGCGGTGCGCAGCGCCGATCCCGATGCGCTCGTTCTCGGAGATCGCCTCCCGATCTACTGGGACGAAGACGCGCTTCGCGCCATCGGCGAGCACGTCGACGTTCTCGCCGTCAATCACGACGTCGCGACACCGGGCGGCTGGGTGGCGCCGTACTTCTTCGAAGGGCTGCGCGATCTCGTGCCCGCGCCGGTGCTCGTGAGCGAGTGGTTCTTCGCCTCGCGCGAGAACCGAACGGGCAACGCGAACCGCGGCCAGCTCATGACCGTCTCGACACAGGCCGAGCGCGTTCGCGGCGCAACTGCGGCGGCCCGGCGCTTTGCGGGCTTTCCGAACGTCGTCGGCCTGCACTGGTTCCAGCTCGCCGACCAGCCGCCCGGCGGCCGTAGCGACGGCGAGGACTACAGCCACGGACTCGTCGACGTGAAGGGCGCGCCGTACGAGGCGTTCACCGAAGCGCTCGCGGCCGCGAACCGCGCGCTTCCGGCGCTGCACGAAGAGGCGCGCTGGGAGGCTCCGCTCGCGCCGGGCGTCTCGCTGCGGATCCCCCGCGCGCACGTTCGCGACGTGGAGGCTCCGCTCGACGAGTGGGATCTCGCGGCCTCGCGCCTTCACTTCCCGCGTGGCGGGCCCGGCCTCGACGTTCCGTTTGCCGATGTCCACCTCGCGTGGACGCAGGAGGCCCTGCTCGTGGCCGCGATCGGCCAGGACTTCTTCGATCTCGATCTCTACGAGCGCGGTGAGATCGCTGCCGGCGACGCGCTCTCGCTGCACGTGCTGGTTGCGGCAGCCTCGGCCGATGGCTCACGACAACGCCGGCACGTCGCCATCCGTTTCCTTCCCACGCGGCTGCGACAGGCTCCCGACTACCCTCCGAGCGAACACGACGTCGAGGTCTACGTTCCCGAGGGCGTCGTCTTCCCGACAGACGTCGGTCCTGCCGTGCGCGAGCCACGGATTCGCACGCGGCGGCTTCGGGCGATCGCGCCGCGCTTCGACGCGGTGATCGAGATTCCGCGAACGCTGCTCGGCCTCGACTCCGCCGGGCCGACCGGACCGATCGAGATCGAGGTCGCGGTGCAGGGCTTCCTGCGCGGCCGCGCTTTCACCCTCTCCGGTCGCCCCTTCGCGCGCGCCCTGTCCGAGCCTCCGTCCGTCCGCATCGAGCCCTAGCGCGCGTGGGTGTGCTTCGACGCCGGAGCGGAGGTGACGCGCATCAGGTCGCGCACCCAGCCCTCACCGCGCAGCTCCCGCCGCGTGAGCACCGTGAACGGCTCACTCGCGCGCGCGAAGTTCAGCAGGAACGAGGCCATCACCTCGCGCTGCGTCTCGTAGCGACGCAGCGCGGCCTGCTTGCGATCGACCTCGGCGGGCGAGAGAACGAGCTGCGCGCGGTCGAGGCCGCGTGACGGCAGCGTTGGCGGGAAGCCGAGCAGGCCGCGCCGCGTCTCCGCGCCCGGGGCGCGGCTCCAGCCCGGAGGCCAGCCGGGCCAGTGGACGAGGTACGCGAGCACCTTCGGCACGGCAGCGCCGCGCGCCTTGGTCTGTCGCGTCCACTCGTCGAGCGCGAGCAGGGCGAACAGACCCGTCGCGCGATGGTCGGGGTGGGCGTCGAGCGGATCGGGGATCGCCACGATCGTCGGCTTCGTCGACCGCAGGATGCGCACCAGCTCAGCACGCAGGCTCGACCCTGCATAAGGAGCGTCTGGTGCGAATGCCTCGTCGTACGGCGGGTCGATCGCGCCCGTCGTCGCCGAACGCTCGGGCTCGCTCTTCTTCCAATGCGCAGAGAGCAGCGGCGAGAGGCCTGCGTCGGGGAAGCCGAGCACGTCGAGTCTCACGCGTCCATGGCCGAGCTCTCGCACGGCGCGCTCGGCCTCGTCGATGCGCCGCTCGCCGTACGCGACGTACTGGGCGGGCCGTGCGGGCTGGCCCGGGCTCGATCCCTCGACAGCCCGAACGAAGCCGTCGCCGGCCGTTACGATGACGACGCGGGCATGACCACCGCGGGCGAGCACTCGCTGGACGAGGCCACCGGCCCCGAGCGTCTCGTCGTCCGGGTGTGGCGAGAGGACGAGCAGACGCTCGCCTGCACCGACCTCGAGCGCCGACGGGCCGGCGCCGTGGCGAGCCGGGAAGCAGAGGGAGCCGAGGGCGACCACGACGAGGGCCGCCCAGCGCATACAGGAGCCGCGGAGCACGGCGGGAGAGTCAAGGGCTCCCCCGGCGCCGTCAAGACCGCGGCCGCCGGGGCGACCCGGCGGACCGTCAGTCCGGTATTTCGAGCTGATAGCCCGCGTACTTGCGTACGTTCACCACCCCGGTGTCGAGGAGGAGGTACTGCCCCTTGATGCCGATGAGGGTGCCCTCGACTCGCCGCGTCTTCTCGAGGTCGATCGAGACCGGTGAGCGCGGGTACGCGAGGACGGGGTACCGGATTCGTACCGGGCTCTCGGCTCCGAGGCGCTCACCCGGAAGGTCGCCCCCCGATGCTTCGACCCTCTCGAAGAGCGCGTCGCGCGCCGCCGCGAGATCGACCGGGTCGGGCTCTCCGCGCAGCATGGCGCGCCAGTCGGTGCGGTCCGAGACATGTGCCTTGAACGCCACCTCGGCGAGGCCCGAGTCGAGGCGCGTCTCGACGCGGAGCACGGGGAGGGCCTGCACGGCACCCTGGTCGATCCAGCGCGTCGTCGCCTGGTGCGCGCGTGTGATTCCGACTTTGAGCGCCGATGCGTTCGCGAGATAGATGAAGTGCGGGATCCTGCAGTGCGTCTCGGCCCATGCGGGCTCACGGCAGGTGCCGTTTGCGAAGTGGCAGAGCTCGGGCCGGACGATGCAGCCGTCGCAGCGCGCGAGCCGCCGGTAGCACGGAAAGCAGTAGCCCTGGCCGAACGACTTCTTCGTCGAACGGTCGCAGTGGATGCAGCGGATCCCGCCGGTGAACGAGAGGCGGAGCGTCTGGCCGAGGAGCGGAGCGAGCGCAAGCTCGTCGCCTCCGATCGGGAGCGCGTACGCGACCGGGTCCGTTCCCGATGCGGAGAGCTTGCGGATCGGTCCGGCCGGCACGAAGGCCTCCGGCGCGCGCTACGAAGGATCGCCGAACCGAGGCGTGCGCTTCTCGAGGTTCGCTTTCACGGCCTCGATCTGCTCGGGCTTTCCGATCAGCGAGGTCTGCAGGCGGGCCTCGAGCCGCAGGCCGTCCTCGACGCTTGCGGTGACGGTCGCATTGAGGAGCTGCTTGCTCGCGCGGACGGCCGCCGGAGACTTCGATGCGATCTCGCGCGCGAGCGCGAGCGCGGCCTCGAGCGGCGTGTCGCTCACGTGTGTCGCGAGGCCGAGCGCAACGGCCTCCGTTCCCGAGACGATGCGCCCGGTGAAGGTCAGCTCCTTCGCGACGTCGAGCCGTACGAGATGGCGAAGCGTCTGCGTCCCGCTCATGTCGGGAACGAGGCCCCACTTGATCTCCATCACCGAGAGCTTCGCGTCCGGCGCGACGAAGCGGATGTCGGCTCCGAGGGCGATCTGCAGCCCGCCTCCGTACGCGACGCCGTGGACCGCCGCGATGACCGGAATGGGCAGCTCTTGCCAGACCCAGCCGGCGAGCTGCGCGCGGTTCGCGGGGCTGCTCGCGTCGTGCTGGAGCAGGCCGATCCCCTTCGTTTCCTTCGCGGCGCCGCCGGCCATGCCCATGAAGCTCGTGAAGTCGAGACCGGCGCAGAAGGCGCGTCCTTCTCCCGAGAGTACGACGGCGCGCACCTGCGGCTCGGTGGCGAGCTTGCGGCCCGTCTCGACGAGCGCATCGAACATCGCGGCGTCGATGGCGTTCATCTTCTCGGGACGGTCGAGCCGGACGTCGGCGACGTGGTCTTCGATGCGGACGCGCACGCGATCGGACATGGGGGGCCTCCGGGTGAGAGGGAAGATCCTAGCCGAGGGCGAATCCCAGGACTTCCTCGAGCTCGCGGAGCGCCGCCTCGGGCTCGGTGACGCGGATCGTCGTCATCCCGAGCGCGCGCGCGGCCTTCAGGTTGCTTCCGATGTCGTCGAGGAAAGCGGCCTCGACAGGGCGCACTTCGAGCCGGCTGCACGTGAGCTCGTAGATCCGTGGATCGGGCTTGCGCAGGCCCACCGCGCTCGACTCGACGAAGGCGTCGAAGTGCGGGGCGAGCAGGCGCGTGCCATCTCCCTCCGAGACCCAGTTGTTGGTGAGGGCGCCGGCGCGCAGGCCGTTCGCGCGGATGCGGCGAACGGCCTCGAGCATGCGCGGGCGCGGGCGGGCTTCGTCGGCCATTCGCGTGAAGAGCTCGCGGGCATCGAGTGAGAACCCCGACTCCCGGCACTCGGCTTCGAAGAAGGTGAAGAACGCCTCCATCGAGAGCTCGCCGCGCTCGAGCCGCGCCCACGCGCCCCCGGGTCCGCTCTGCGCGACACGCCGGTTGACGGCGCCGGAGGACAGCCCGCGCTCGGCTTCGTAGCGTGCGATCGCGTGCAAGGGTGAGCCGAGAACCACACCTCCGAGGTCGAAGATCACGGCGCGCAGGGACATCGCCGAAAGCCTAGCCGATGCCGTCTCGACCGATGCGATGCGCCTACACGCCGGAATGTCGACCGCGCGTTAGAATGTCGTCGTGCCCGACCTCACCCCGGCGCAGGTCCGCGCCATGCTCGCGAAGAGCCCGTTCTTCTCCACCCTGCCGGCGGCCGACCTCGATCGCGTCGTCTCGCTCGCACGGCGGCGAAAGATTCCGGAGGGACGGACGCTCTTTTTCCGCGGAGACGAGTCCGACGCCGTCTACGCGATCCTGAGCGGACGCGTCCGTGTGGTGTCGCCGGCCGAGGACGGTCGGGAGGTCGTCCTGCGCATCCAGCAGGCCGGCGAGATCGTCGGGGAGCTGTCGATGTTCCACGGCGGACGCCGGACCGCGAACGTCGTCGCGAGCGAGCCGTGCGAGCTGCTCGTTCTCGGCCGGCGCGCCTTCCTCGGCCTCATCGAGCAGCACCCGCGCGTCGCGGTCGGCCTGCTGAAGGCCCTGTCCGCGCGGATCGCGGAGTTGACGGAGCAGCTCTCGGACTTCGCGCTGCGAGCGCTCCCCGTTCGGCTGGCGCGCCGGCTCCTCGATCTGGCCGACATCTACGGTGAGCCCACGCCGGAGGGGCTCCGGATCGACGCCCGAATCTCGCAGCAGGACCTCGCCGGCTGGGTCGGCACCACGCGCGAGGCCGTGAACAAGCACCTGCGGGCCTGGGAAGACCAGGGGCTCCTCCGGCTCGACCGGGTGGCGATCACCATCGTCCGCCGGGGCGAGCTGGAGCGACTCGCGAGGGGCCGATCGGATGG
>JADLGR010000242.1 GCA_020849175.1 Deltaproteobacteria bacterium | reverse complement strand
GTGGTCGGAAAGCGCGTGACGCAGGGCGGGATGAGCTATTTCCCGCTGCGAGTGAACACCGCGGGGGTGATTCCTCCGATCTTCGCCTCGTCGATCCTCATGTTCCCGCTGACGATCGCGCAGTTCACGCACTCGCCGACGGTCCAGCAGCTCTTCCAGGATCACCTGTACGTCGGGGGGCCGGCCTACGAATCGATCTACGTCGGGCTCATCATCTTCTTCGCATTCTTCTACACCGCGGTCGTCATCAACCCGCAGGACGTCGCCGAGAACATCAAGCGCTTCGGAGGATTCATCCCCGGGATTCGTCCCGGCAAGAAGACGGCCGAGCACATCGACCACGTGCTCGCCCGCATCACCCTCGTCGGCGCGCTGTACGTCTCTGCCGTCTGCGTCATGCCCTCGGTGCTGTCGGTGCAGCAGGGGATTCCGTTCTACTTCGGCGGGACGGCGCTTCTGATCGTCGTCGGTGTCGCGCTCGACACCATCGGCCAGATCGAGGCGCACCTGGTCTCGCGGCAGTACGAGGGATTCGTGAAGGGGACGCGCGTCCGCGGGAGGCTCGGACGCTGATGCTGCGAAGGCTTCTCCTCCTCGGTGCGCCTGGAGTCGGCAAGGGCACGCAGGCTGTGCGGCTCGTGAGCCGCCTCGGCGTCCCGCAGATCTCGACGGGAGACATGCTTCGTGCCGCCGTGGCGGCGGGGACCGACGTGGGTCGGGAGGCACGCGGCTACATGGACCGCGGCGAGCTCGTTCCGGACGCGGTCGTGATCGCGGTCGCCGAGGCGCGGCTGCGGCAGCCGGACGCCGAGCGCGGCTTCATCCTCGACGGATTCCCGAGGACGGCGGAGCAGGCGCGCGCCCTCGATGCGATCCTCGTGAAGCTCGGCCGCGCGCTCGAACGCTGCGTCGTGCTCAGCGTCGACGAGCAGGCGCTCGTCGAGCGGCTTCGCAAGCGTGCGGAGCTCGAAGGGCGCAGCGACGACAACGAGGCTGCGATCCGAACGCGGATGCAGGTCTATCGCAAGCAGACGGAGCCGCTCATCGACTACTACCGCGGCCGTGGGATTCTCGTCGAACTCGACGGTGTGGGGTCGGTCGACGAGGTGGCGGCCCGGATCGAGGGAGCGCTCGCGGCATGATGGCGAGCTCGAGCCACATCACGCTCAAGACGCGGCGAGACCTCACGAACATGCGCGAGGCGTCGCGGCACGTGGGCGAAATCCTGCTCGAGGTTCGCGAGCGGGTGCGTCCTGGCATCACGACCGCAGAGCTCGGCGAGGTCGTCACGCGGGCCATCGGTGAGCGCGGGGTCCAGTCGTCGTTCCTCGGCTACGGACCGCACGGCCTGCCCGGGTATCCCGCATCGATCTGCATCTCGGTCAACGACGAGATCGTCCACGGGATCCCGGGACCGCGCGTGCTCGCCGAGGGCGACGTCGTCGGGCTCGACTTCGGCGTCTCGGTGAAGGGCTGGCACGGCGACTCGGCCGTGACAGTTCCGGTCGGGCGCATCGACGAAGAAGCTGCGAGACTTCTCGAGGCCACCCGCGAGTCCCTCTATCGGGGAATCGCGCAGATGGTGCCGGGGCACCGCCTCTCCGACATCGGGCATGCGGTGCAGGCGCACGCGGAGGGCGCTGGCTTCTCCGTGGTGCGGCAGTTCGTCGGGCACGGGATCGGGCGTCGGCTCCACGAGCCGCCGCAGATTCCGAACTTCGGCGAGCCGGGGAAGGGGCCGCGACTGCTGCCGGGAATGGTATTTGCGATCGAGCCGATGGTGAACGCGGGCGGACCCGACGTGAAGATGCTCGAAGACGAGTGGACGGCGGTCACGGCCGACGGCTCGCTCTCGGCGCATTTCGAGCACACGGTCCTGGTCACGGAGAACGGGCCCGAGATCTTGACGAAGGTGCCCGGCTCGCACTGAGCGGAGCGCGAGGGAGACGGCGGCGATGAAGGTGCGATCCTCGGTGAAGAAGATCTGTGACAAGTGTCGGATCATCCGGCGCAAGGGCGTCGTACGCGTGATCTGCGAGAACCCCAAGCACAAGCAGCGCCAGGGCTAGGGGAGGAGAGACGAATGGCACGCATCGCCGGCATCGATCTGCCGCGCAGCAAGCGGCTGGAGGTGGCGCTCACGTACATCTTCGGGATCGGGCGCACCTCGGCGCGCAAGATCTGCGAACGAGTGAGCGTCGACCCCGACACGAAGAGCGACCAACTCAGCGAGGGCGACCTCGTGCGCCTTCGTGAGGTGATCGAGCGCGAGTACAAGGTCGAGGGAGATCTCCGGAGGGAGACCGCCCAGAACATCAAGATGCTCATGGACATCGGCTGCTACCGAGGCCTGCGCCACCGGCGCGGACTTCCGGTTCGCGGACAGAGAACGCACACCAACGCGCGCACCCGAAAGGGTCCGCGCAAGACCGTCGCGGGCAAGAAGAAGGCCCCGACCAAGAAGTAGTGAGAACGTGAAGAAGGGCACCCGAAAAAAGGTCAAGAAGAACGTCCAGACCGGGATGGCACACATCCAGTCGACGTTCAACAACACGATCATCACGATCACCGACGTCGGCGGGAACACGCTCTCGTGGGCGACGGCCGGTGGTGCGGGCTTCAAGGGCTCGCGCAAGTCGACTCCGTTCGCCGCGCAGGTCGCTGCCGAGGAGTGCGCCAAGAAGGCGGCCGAGCACGGCGTTCGGTCGCTCGGCGTCTACGTGAAGGGACCGGGCGCGGGTCGGGAGTCGGCTCTTCGCGCGCTCCAGGCCGCCGGAATGCGCATCACGATGATCCGTGACGTGACGCCGATCCCGCACAACGGCTGTCGCCCGCCCAAGCGGCGCCGCGTGTAGAGGGGGACGACGAATGGCCCGCTACAACGAATCGGTTTGTCGGCTGTGCCGGCGAGAGGGTACGAAGCTCTTCTTGAAGGGCGACCGCTGCTTCAGCGAGAAGTGTGCGGTGGACCGGCGCAACTATCCGCCGGGGCAGCACGGGCAGGCGCGCCCGCGCTTCTCGGACTACGGCATGCAGCTCCGCGAGAAGCAGAAGGTGAAGCGCATGTACGGCCTTCTCGAAGCGCAGTTCGAGAAGACGATGGAGAGCGCGAGCCGCATGAAGGGCAGGACGGGCGAGAACCTGCTCTCGCTGCTCGAGCGCCGTCTCGACAACGTGGTGTTCCGCCTCGGCTTCGCGACGTCGCGCGCCGAGGCCCGTCAGCTCGTCCTGCACGGGCACTTCCAGGTGAACGGCCGCAAGGCGGCGATCCCGTCGATGCTCGTGAAGGCGGGCATGGTGATCGTGCTCAAGGAGAGCTCGCGCCAGATCGCACGGATCGTCGGCGCGCTCGACACGCTCGAGCGGCGCAGCGTTCCGAGCTGGCTCGAGATCGACAAGGACAACTTCGCCGGCGTGGTGAAGGCCATGCCGGTGCGCGAAGAGATCACGCTCCCGATCCAGGAGCAGTTGATCGTCGAGCTCTATTCGAGGTGACCGTCGGCCGGCTGCGGCCGGCCGACGGGCGCCGGCGGGAGCGTCCCGCCGAAGGAGGATCCGGGCATGCAGCAGGACCTGATCGAGAAGAACTGGGGCCGGCTGATTCGGCCGCGACGGCTAGAGGCGGAAGAGGGCACGCTGGCGCCGAACTACGGCCGGTTCGCGTGCGAGCCGCTCGAGCGCGGCTTCGGTCAGACCCTCGGCAACGCGCTGCGGCGCGTGCTGCTCTCGTCGCTGCAGGGAGCGGCGATCACGACCATCCGGATGGGCGGCGTACTCCACGAGTTCTCGACGATCCCGGGAGTGATGGAAGACGTGAGCGACGTCGTTCTGAACCTGAAGGAGGTGCGGCTGCGGCTGCACGCCGAGGGACCGAAGATCCTGCGCGTCCGAAAGAAGGGCGCCGGGGTGCTCACGGCCGTCGATCTCGTTTCGGACGACCAGACGGTCGAGATCCTCAATCCCGAGCACAAGATCGCGACCCTCTCGCCCGAAGC
>JADLGR010000241.1 GCA_020849175.1 Deltaproteobacteria bacterium | reverse complement strand
TCGCCCTCGTGCCCGTCGCCAGCAGCAGAGCACCCCATCCGAGTCGCTCTCCGCCCGAGAGGTCGAGCGTTCTCGTCGCAGGATCGATCCGCTCGACATGTGCCTCGGTACGCAGCTCGATGCCGCGGTCTCGATAGAACTCCTGCGGCCGAATCGAGAGCCACTCCTCGGGAGCGGTCCCGGCGAGATAGTCCTTCGAGAGGTTCGGACGATCGACCGGGCCGCCGGGCTCGCTGTCGACGAGGATCACGCGGCCCGCGAATCCCTCGTCGCGCAAGGTTTCCGCGGCGACCGCTCCCGCCGCTCCGGCACCCACGATCGCGACTGGATCGGCGTACGTCGCTTTGGCTCGCGAAGCGCGCGGAAGCGCTGGCTCCCGACCGGCGATGCAGACACGATCCGACGTCACGACGACCCTGTACCGCTGGAGGTCTGCGAGGGCCGGCGGAACCATCGCCCGGCCCGACTCGAGGTCGAACCGCGCATGGTGCCCCGGGCAGCACACCATCCGTCCGTGGATCAGGCCTTCGCAGAGCGACGCTCCGTAGTGTGTGCACACGGCTGCAACGGCGTAGAAACGATCCTCCACACGGGCGAGCAGGACGCGGTCGCCGGAGTAGGTCCCTTCGATCATCTGTCCCGGCGCGAGCGCGTCGCGCGGGATGCCCTTCGCGAGATCGGGTCGATCGGCATCCGGCATGGGCTCTCCTCCGCTGCGTCGTCGGCGACACAGACGCGGATCGAATCAGCACCTCGACTCGGTGAAGATATCTCCTTGTGATAGGTTTACGCAAGCATGGCCACGCAGTCTGCTCCGCATCCTCGTCGCGCACTCGTCCTCGCGGGCGGTGGAGCTCGTGGCGCCTACGAAGCAGGAGTCCTCTCCTATCTCTTCGAGCACACCTACCCGCAGCTTCGCCGCGGCTTCGAGTTCGACATCTTCTCGGGAACGTCCGTGGGCGCCGTCCACGCGTCGTTCGTCGCATGCACGGCGGGTGGCGATCCGGGTCTGCGCGCAAAGCATCTGGTCGACGTCTGGACGACGATGCGAATGCGCGACGTACTCCACCTCGGTCTCGGCGACCTCCTCGCGCTGCCCCTCCGCGCGCTCGGCCTGCGAACGACTCGGCGACCCAGGGACGAGAGCCCGGTCATGGGCGGCCTGGTGAACGTCGCGCCTCTCGAGCGAATCGTGGAGGAGCGCATTCCGTGGCGCCGCCTCGCGGAGAGCCTGCGACGACCGACGGCCAGGGCGCTCTGTGTCTCGTGCACCGAGGTACGGACGGGCCGCGTCACCGTCTTTCTCGATGGCCCGCTCGCAGACGCGAGTCCCTGGGCCCACGACCCCAATGCCCAGGCGATCACGACCCGGATCCACGCGCGCCACGTGCGTGCGTCGGCTGCCATTCCGTTCCTCTTCCCGGCCGTTCTCGTGGATGGCCGGTACTACGTGGACGGAGGTCTGCGAATGAACACACCGCTCTCGCCTGCGCTGCGCCTCGGCGCGGACCGCATTCTGGTCGTGGCGCTGCGAAAGCAGCACCGGCTTTCGGACGACGCTCCCGCGTATCCCGAGGAGGTGGTGACGCAGCCCGCCTTTCTCCTTGGAAAGGTCCTCGACGCCCTCACGCTGGATCAGCTCGAGTACGAGCTCGAGCGCCTCGCGCTCGTGAACACCTTGATCTCGCGCGGCGAGGAGGTGTACGGGCCGGACTTTCTCACGCAGATCAACCCGGCCATTCGCGAGCAGCGTGGGACCGGCTACCGGAAGGTCGAGGCGGAGATCCTGCGACCGAGTCAGGACCTGGGCGTGCTGGCGGCCGAATGCCAGCGACGCGGCGGTGGAACGCGAGAGCTGGGTCTCGTCTCGGCACTGATCACCCGGGCCACGCGTCGAGGCATCCCCGTGGAGGACGCGGACCTTCTCTCCTATCTGCTGTTCGATCGTTCGTACACGGGCCCGCTCATCGAGCTCGGTCGCGCCGATGCACGAGAACGCGAAGAGGACCTCGTGCGGCTACTCGCCGACGAGTGATGGGCCGACGGCGGATGGACCTCGTCTCCACGGGCGATCGATTCACGGGATCACGCGCCTCCTCTCCGCGGGCGCGCCCTGCCTCACCCCCGAATCCGACGACGACTAGAGCCACTCGTACGCGCGGCGCAGCGCCTCGCCGCCACTGTGCTCGACGAGGTCTCCGTGCGCGAGCAGGATGCGCTGAATGTCCCAGCGAAGCATGCGGTCGACCTGCTGGCGTGCGGCAGCGCGGTCTCGAACGGCGATCCGCTCGAGGTGTCCCTTTCCGGGCGCGGAGTTGCCCATGAGGAAGGCGGCGATTCGCGTGAGGCGCGACGGGTGCCGCGAGAGGTTCAGGAGCGCATCGGCCGTGAGGAGCGTTCGGCTTGCGCGGTGGAAGAACACGACCTCCTTCTCGAAGCGTGCGGAGAAGAAGACCTGATCGAGATCTGCGGACCAGAGCACGTTCGGATCGTCGCTGAGAACTCCGGTCCAGCGCAGATCGGCGCGCTTCTTCTCGAGGCCGGGGCAGGCGAAGAACGCGGCGTCGGGATACGCCTCCATCCACTCGCCCGCATAGAGATGGTGGTAGAGGCTCGACGAGACGACCGCGCGAACGGGCCCGAGCGCGTCGACCTCGCGCCGGGTCTGCGCATCGAGGGCGACCGGGCAGTGGACGAAGAGCCCGCCCGCCGAGAGACGAACGACGTTCATGCGCGTCCCGGTCTCGATGCCGAGGAAGCGCAGCGGCCGTGCGGTGGTCCAGACGTCTTCGGCGAACTTCACCAGGCTCATGACTTCCTCCCTCTTCCGTCTCGTCCCCTTCGGACCGACGCGTCCGTCGGCCCCGGGCTGCACCAGAGCGTGCTTGCCATGCGGGTCCGGCGGACGCAAGCTCTCGCCGTCGAGCGGGCCCGTGGTGCCGGCGCTCTCGGAGGGAAGACGGGATGAAGGTCCGCGATCTCATGTCGACGCAGGTCCACACCATCGGCCGCAACGACAAGGCGTCGGCTGCGGACGTCGTCATGGAGACGCAGCGCATCCGACACCTTCCGGTGGTGGACGACGACGGTGAGCTGGTCGGGATCCTCTCGCGCCGCGACGTCTTTCGCACGGCGCTCAAGCGCACGCTCGGCTACGGCGAGGCGGCGCAGGACCGACTGCTCGGCATGCTCCTCGTGAAGGAGGTCATGACCAATGAGGTCGAGACCATCTCGCCCGACGCGCCGATCGCAGAGGCCGCACGGCGCATGCTCGAGCGCAAGATCAGCGCGCTGGTCGTCGTCGACGGGAGCCGGATCGCCGGCATGCTGACCGAGAGCGACTTCGTGCGACACGCCGCGAAGCCATAGCACCGAAGCGACGTCCTACGCGCCGAGGTGCCGGCGCAGGAAGGCATAGGCGCGGCGCCTGACCGACTCCGGGAAGCAGTGCGGGCCACGGGACGCAATGCCGAGGAAGTACCCCGGCGCAAAGGCCGTGCGCGCGCGACGCTCGATCTGCCGCACGCCCTCCACCGGAAAGATCGGATCTCGAGTGCCGTGGCTCATGCCAAAGGCGCGCGGCGCGACGCCGGCGACGACGTCACCCATGTCACCGACGCCGAGAAGCCCGGGCAGGTACGCCGCGAAGTTGTGCGGGATGCGGTGACGCTGGATGGCTTCGAGCGTGCTGAAGCCACACGAGGAGAAGGCAGCTCGCACGCGCTCGTCGTAGAAGGCGAGCCACAGCGCGGTCTGCCCTCCGAGCGAGTGGCCGATCGCGCCCAGGCGCGCGGCGTCGATACGCTCGTCCTGCGCCAGCACGTCGAGCGCCTGACACAGATCGAACAGATACTTCGCCGTGAGGCTCGATCCACGAAGCAGGCAGTCGGCGAAGAGCACGGCCTCGTTCTCGCGACCGTCGGGCGCCGTGCCCTCGCGCCGTTCGATCTCGCCCGGCTGCCGCTCCTCGAAGCCGAGATGATCGGGGCACAGGACGACGCACCCCTGCCGGCACAGCTCGACGCCGTAGTGATACATGGCGTTCGCCGAGAGCCCGGCAGGCTCCGACTTGCCGAGCCAGTACTGCCCGGCGTGCTGATGCGACGCGATGACGCCCGGCCGCCGCCTGCGGCGGCCGGGCGGTGAGAGCAGGAACGCGCGAACGCGCTCGCCCGGCGCCACCGCGTACTCGACGAGCTCACGCGTCCCGTAGTCGGTCCGCACGCCGTCGAGCAAGCGCAGCGCGGGCGCCACCGGCCGGCGGGTCGGAAAGAGCGCGAGCAAGGCGGCCTTCCTGGCCCTGCGCACGCCCTCTCCCGATGCCGGGCGGCTCAGCGCTGAAGGCTCCTTCGGAATCGCTCGATGACCGAGGCTGCCGTCGCCCGCGCATCACCGAGAATGCCGTCGGCCGAGCGCTTGACCTCCTCCCACGATCCTCCGGCGGCCGCAGAGAGATTCTGGAGGATTCGCGTCACGTCGCGACGCTTCGACTTGAGAGCGACGAGCTGGGCACGGGCGTCCTTGCGCAGCTCGCGGATGCGGGAACGCGCGTCGGCCTCGATGCTCTGCTCCGCCTTGCGAAGCCCCTTCTGGATCTCGGCGATCGACTTCTCGAGATTCTTCACGCCCTGCTTGATCTCGCTGTACGCAGCCTTCTCTGCACGAGAGATCGCGGGCTTCACCGTGCGGCGGGCGCTCGCCTTCTTCGCCGTCGTCTTCACTGCCTTCGCGGCCATCACTTCTCCTTCGGGTGCGGGACCGGCCGATCCTAACACCGCGCCGGCGTTCGCCCCATCGCCAAATCGGGCCCGGCGCGAACGAAACGGGGCGCGCTTCTCGGGCCTCAGGAGGCCGCGCGCCCCTTGAACTCGTCCATGGAGGCATTCACCCCCAAGAACGTCGCAAGGGCGTCGAAGACCCCCACCGGAAGTACGCGGAGCAGCGGGATCCAGTGAACGATCGGCGGCATCACGACCCGCCGCCGATTGCGCTCGACGGCGTCGACGATCCGGTCGGCGACGTCGTTCTCGTCGAGGATCGGCAGCAGACGCGGAAAGCGTGACTTTACGCCGCGGAACATTCCGGTGTCGATGAAGAACGGGCACACGACCGTCGTCTCGAGAGCGGGGGCGCTCCGTCTCAGCTCGGCGCGCAGCGACTCGTCGAAGCCCATCGCCGCCCACTTGCTCGCCGCGTAGTCCGCGAGCCGTGCGACACCGATCAACGACGACGCCGATGCGATCGTGACGATGTGGCCGCGGCGCTGCTCGATCATCGCGGGCAAGAACGCTTTCGCCGTCCAGAACAGGCTCAGCGTGTTGATCGCGAAGGTGGCCTCGATCTTCTCGTCGGGGATCTCGAGCAGCCCCTTGCCGCTCACGACGCCCGCGTTGTTGACGAGGACATCGACGGGACCGCCGTGGCCGAGCGTCTCGCGCGCAGCGGCGTAGACGCTCTCGCGTTTCGAGACATCACAGATCCAGCCGCGCGCGACCGCGCAGCCCGCCGAGCCGAGCTCGGCGACGACCCGGTCGAGGTTCTCGGTGTGGATGTCCCAGACGCTCACGCGACCGCCACGCGCAGCCATGCGGAGGGCCGTGAGCCGCCCGATGCCGCTCGCGCCTCCCGTCACGAGAATGTGTCGCCCGGCGATCTCACTCATCGGCTCGCTCCCTTCGTCCGCTGCGCCCTGGGTGGCCGAGGATACCGGGACTTCGTTCGTCAGCCTCCGCCGGGTCACCCCTCCCGCGTGAGATCGGCTGCGGCGGGTGCGTCGTGCCGGCATACTGCGCGCCCATGGTGAGAAAGATTCTCCTCTTCGTCGTCGCCGGCGCGCTACCTGCCGTCCTCTACGGCGTCTTCTGGCTCCAGACGGCGGCTCATGTCGGCGCAGGCTTCGCGGCGAAGGTCGCCTGCTCGCTCGTCCTCGACTCGGCGCAGAGCCCGGAGGGCGCCGTCGCCGATTACATCGCCGCCGAGACCGCGCCCCTTGGCGCACTGCTGCGTTTCGCGGTGACCGGCCGTGCGGCCGAGGCCACGGCGCTCGGCGTGGTGCGCGTGCGCGCCATCCACCGCCCGGGGCTCGGCTGCACGCTGCTCCCGGACGGCGATACGGGCCTCGCGCTTCCGCGGGGCATCGAGGCCAAGCGCCCGAAGCTCGACCCCGCCTCACCATGGCCGCTCGGCGACGCCGGCCCGAGCGACGCCGCCCCACCGGCCGTCGAGGCCGCGATCGATCATGCGTTCGCCGAACCTGCCGCAGCCACGGGGAACGTGCGACGAACGACCGCGATCGTAGTGGCACACGATGGCCGGCTCGTCGCCGAACGCTACGCGCCCGGCTACGGGCCGAACGTCCCCATGCTCTCGTGGTCGATGGCCAAGAGCGTCCTCGCCGCGCTCGTCGCCATCGAGGTCGCAGACGGTCGCCTCGCGCTGCACGAGCGGGCCCCCGTCCCCGAATGGGCCAGCGACGACGATCCCCGCCGTGCGATCACACTCGACCAGCTCCTTCGCATGTCGAGCGGCCTTGGCTGGGACGAGCACTACGGCGCTGTGAACGACGTCTCACGCATGCTCTTCACCATGCCCGACACGGGGGCCTTCGCAGCGCGCAGCCCACTCGTCGCGACGCCCGACACTGTTTGGTACTACTCGAGCGGAACGAGCAACATCGTCGCGCGCATCCTGCGCGAGCTCGCGGGAAACGACCTCGCCACGCTGGTGCGCCATGCCAACGAGCGGCTCTTCGACGCGGCCGCAATGACGAGCGCGATGTTCGAGCCCGATGTCTCGGGAACCTTCATCGGCTCGTCGTTCGCCTTCATGACGGCCCGCGACTGGGCGCGGTTCGGCGAGCTGCACCGCGAGGACGGCGTCTGGAACGGCCGCCGGATCCTGCCCGAGGGCTGGGTCCGCTACGTGACGACGCCGACGCCCGCAGCGCCCGAAGGCCAGTACGGCGCACACTGGTGGCTCAATGCTGGCGAGCCGAAGGATCCCGCGCGACGGCCCTGGCCGGATCTGCCGACCGATACGTATGCCGCGCGCGGACACAGCGGGCAGTACGTCGTCGTCGTGCCCTCGGCGAAGCTGGTCGTTGTTCGACTCGGCCTGTCGGAGCCCGACAATGGTGACGACGGCGCGGCGAGGCTGGTGGCCGAGATTCTGGCCGCGCTCTCGCGCTGATTCGCGACGCCGTTCGGCGCACGCTGCGGGCGAGATCGCTCTCGGCTCGCCGGCGCGTCTCTCGCACCGATCTGCGGCACCTTCGGGGACGCGCCGCTCCGCGCAGCGTCAGGCCGACCGCTCCGGCCCGGTATCGATCTCCGTCAGTCCGGACTCGACGGCGACGAGGATCGACTCCTCTCGCACCTCGTGTTCGCGGAAGGCGCTCACGAGACCCTGAAAGCTCGGCATCAAGTCCGCGGGATCTTCTTGTGCGTCGAGGCGGCTCGCGATCGACGCGAGGTGCTCCCGCAGCTTTCCGTGCTCCCGCTGCAAGACACGGACGTCGGGCTCGACGCCCGGCTGCAGCGCGCACAGCGAGGGGAAGTAGACGCGATCTTCGAGCGCGAAGTGCGCCTCGAGTGCGCTCATCAGACTCTCGATGCTCGCCCGCGCATGGCGGCGATCGCCGCGCTCTAGCGCGCCGCGCGCTTCGGCGAACAGGGCGTCCGGCGGTGCGTCGTCGGGAGCGACCGGCACGCTGACCGGCCTCTGCAGGTCGGACGGCCCCTTTCTGCCTTCCTCGCCCCGGCGCCCCATGGCGTGCACCCTAGGGCTGCACGGCAGGGTTTGGGTATGATGGCGCGCATAAGGGAGATCCCTTGGGCGACGAGCGCGAGCTGCACGTCAAGATCGAAGAGGCGGAGTTCTTCCGATCCCTCGCGCCCCAGCGTCTCGAACAGGTTCGACTCCAGGTGCGCGAACGGCGCTATCCGGCTCGCAAGGTGCTGTTTCGCGAGGGAGAGCCCGCCGAGTTCCTGTGGGCGCTGCGCGCGGGCGAAGTGCGCATCCTGCGAACGACGAGCGACGGCCGCGTGATGGCACTCGAGACGATTGCACCCGGCGAGATCTTCGGCGCGGTCGCTGCCCTCGAAGGCAACGCCTACCCGGCCACGGCGGAGACGACCGTCGAGAGTGCCGTGTGGCGCCTTCCGCGGGTGGCGCTCCTCGGACTGCTGCGCAGCGAGCCGCATCTCACACGCGAGATCCTCACCATCGTCGCACACCGGCTGCGCGGCGCGCACACCCGCCTGCGATCGCTCGCGTACGATCCAGCCGACGTTCGTCTCGCGCAGGCCCTCCTGCGGAGCGCTCGTGGTGCGGAGGCGCACGTCACGCGCCGCGAGCTCGCCGAGGCCGCCGGCACCACGATCGAGACGGCCATCCGCGTGCTGCGACGCTTCGAGCAGGCCGGCCTCGTGAAGGGCGAGGTACACCACGTGCACATCCTCGACCCGACCGGCCTGCAGGCCGTCGCCAGGAACGAGATCCAGGACCAGGGCAGCAAGTCCTGAGCCTCACCCGTCGGGGAGCCCCTATGACATCGGTCATACGAAGCTTTCCCGCTCGTCTCTAGCCTTCTCCTCCAGCGCCCGCGGAGGATCTCGATGCAGGGTCTCACGCGACGGCAGTTCCTTTGGGGCAGCGCGGCGACCGGTGTCGCTCTCAGCCTGCGAGGCCTCGCGCTCCCGAGCCCCGCCCGGGCCGCAACCGCCGCTCCGATCGGCTACACCGACTTCAGGGACGTGTGGCGCAGCCGCTGGCGCTGGGATCGCGTGGTCCGCGGCACGCACACCAACGCGAACTGCGTCTCCTCGTGCGCGTGGAATCTCTACGTCCACAACGGGATCGTCTGGCGCGAGGAGCAATCGGCGCCGTACGTCGCGTCGGGCGAGATGGCGCCCGACTGGAACCCGCGCGGCTGCAACAAGGGCGCGTGCGCGAGCGACATGCTGACCGGCCCGTCCCGGCTTCGCTTCCCGCTGCGCCGCGTCGGGGCCCGCGGTGAGGGTCGCTGGAAGCGCATCTCGTGGGACGAGGCCTTCGCCGAGATCGCGCGCAACCTCGTCGACGTGCTGAAGGAGCGAGGCGGCGAGGGCGCCGTCCTCGAGCTCGGCCCGAACGTCGACTTCGCGGCCAACACGGCCGCTCCCCTGCGGTTCTTCCGGCAGCTCGGCGTCCCCATCACCGATTCGATGGCGCAGATCGGCGACCTCGCCGTCGGAGGCACCATCACGCTCGGAACGCCGCACACGGACGGCACCTCGGACGACTGGTTCCGCTCGGACTACCTCGTGCTGTGGGCGTTCAATCCGTCGGCGACGCGCATCCCCGACTCGCACTACCTGAACGAGGCCCGCTACCGCGGCGCGCGCATCGTCTCGATCAACCCCGACTACAACCAGAGCACGATGCACGCCGACCTCTGGCTCTCGCCGCGTCCGGGCACCGACGCCGCCCTCGCGCTCGCGGCGTGCCAGGTGGTGCTCTCCGAAGGGCTGCACCAGGCCGACTACCTGCGCGAGCAGACCGACCTGCCCTTCCTCGTGCGCGCCGACAACGACCGCTTCCTTCGCGAGTCCGACGTCGTGAAGGGAGGGAGCCACGAGCGCTTCGCGGTCTGGGACGAAGCCGGCAAGAAGCTGGTCTGGGCTCCCGGCAGCATGGGCAGCAGCGAGAAGACGCTGCGCTTTGCCGAGGGAGTTCGCCCGGCCCTCGAAGCGAAAGAGAAGGTGAGCCTCGTCTCCGGCCAGAGCGTCGCGGTGGGAACGGTCTTCTCTCGCCTTCGCGAGTCGCTCGACCGTGCGCACACGCCGGAGCTGGCTGCAGCGGCTACGGGTGTATCGGCGGCCTCGATTCGCCGCTTCGCGCGTGAGTTCGCCAGGGCGCGCGCTGCGCTCATCCTCTCACAGTGGGGCTCCTGCAAGAACTATCACACCGATCTCATCCAGCGTTCGCAGATTCTCCTCGCATCGCTCACCGGCAACCTCGGCCGCGTGGGAGGTGGCTGGCGCTCGGGCGCGTTCGTCGCGCTCGACGGCCTTGGCCTCGTCGCCATGCAGGACAAGCTGGATCTTCCGCACCTCGCTCTCACGGCGGCGCGAGCGGCGCTCGATCCCGAGAAGGTGCGGGGCGTCTTCGAGTCGATGTACGTACCGAGCACGCTCTTCCATGCGGTGCACGGTGGGCTGGGCCCGAACGAGCTGGGAGCCGCCTACGCAGATCCCGCGCTGCCGAAGGGCGCGGCGCCGTTTCTCGCTGAGGCGCTCGAGAAGAAGCACTTCCCGATGGCGCCCGCTCCCGGAACGCCGCCGCCGTCGGTCCTCTTCTCGATCTTCGGCAACGTGCTGCGTCACAGCCGGTCGGGCAACCGCATTCGCGACACGCTCTTCGCACAGGCGCGACTCATCGTCGACGTCAACTTCCGCGTGAGCGAAACGGGTCTCCACTCCGACATCGTCCTGCCCGCGGCCGGCTGGTACGAGAAGATCGGCATCAAGTACATCGCCGCCTTCGTCCCGTACATCACGCTCGCCGACCGCGCGGTGGCGCCCCAGGGTGAGTCGAAGCCCGAGTGGGAGATCTTCTCGCTGCTCGCAGCGCGCGTCGCGCAGGAGGCGAAGGCGCGCGGGATCGAGACGACGAAGGGCTTCCGCGGCCAGGACTGCGACCTGGCAAATCTCGGCGATCGCTTCACCGACGGCGGCCGCTTCGGTCCCGACGCGCAGGAGCAGGTGCTCGAGTTCATCCTCAGCGTCTCGGGCGCGTCGAAGGGCATCTCGCTCGCGGACCTGCGCCGCGACGGCGGCGCCGTTCGCCTGTCGAGTCTCGGTCCCGAGGGCGGCACTGCGGGCATCTACTCCGATTACGCGAAGAACGAGCCCGTCGTTCCGCTGCGCGACTTCGTCGAGAAGAAGCGTCCGTATCCGACGCTGACCGGGCGGCAGCAGTTCTACGTCGATCACCCGTGGTTCCTCCAGCTCGGCGAGGCGCTGCCCACGCACAAGGAGCCGCCGCTCGCGGGCGGCGCGTATCCCATGACGCTCACGGGTGGCCACACGCGCTGGAGCATCCACGCCATGTGGCGCGACACGCCCGCGATGCTGCGCCTCCAGCGCGGTGAGCCCGTCGTCTACGTGAACACCGGTGACGCACGAACCCGAGGCATTCGCGACAACGATCTGGTTCGCGTTCGCAACGACGTCTCGGCCTTCGTCGCGCGCGCCAAGCCGACGGGCGGCATCCGGCCCGGTCAGGTGCACATCTTCCACGCGTGGGAGCCGTATCAGTTCCGGGGTCACTCCACGCACCAGCACGTCGCGCCGAGCCCCCTCAAGGTGACCCAGCTCGTCGGGGACTACGGCCACCTGCGCTGGGGCTATGCTCACTACGAGCCCAACCAGACCGACCGGGACACCCGCGTGGAGATCGAGCGCGTCGAGCCCGCTTGAGAAGGCGCCTGAAGGCGCGTTCCGAAGGGAGGTTTCGCGCGTTGTCCCGTCCCGGCCAGATCCGTTTCCTGTCGACCCTCGCGACGTTCTACGACCCCGTCGTCAGCTCGCTCGGCTTCCGCCGCTTGTGGGAGCGTGTCGCCGAGCACGGGGCCGCAGCGGCCGGCGAGCGCTGCCTCGATGTCTGCACCGGAACGGGCGGCGTCGCCCTCGCCCTCGCAGACCGCGGCGCGGAGGTCGTCGGCCTCGACCTCGCGCCGGGCATGCTCGCCCGCGCCGAGCGCAAGGCGCGGGCCCGCGGCCTCGGTGATCGCACGCGCTTTCTACGCATGGACGCGCGCAGCATCGCCTTCCCCGACGACTCGTTCGACCTCGTCACCTGCTGCATGGCCCTGCACGAGATGGCCGAGGCGGAGCGCAGCACCGTTCTCGACGAGATCACCCGCGTCGCCCGCGCCCGCGTCCTCGTCGCCGAGTACCGCGTGCCGGCGCAGGGCCTCAGTGCACGCCTGTTCAGCCTGCGACACGCCTTCGAGTACCTCGAGAGCGACGACTTCCCCGCCTTCGTCCGCCGCGACGTCACCGACCGTCTCGCCTGCGCAGGCCTCCGCGTCGACGACGTCGCCGACGTCGGCCGCTACCGCCTCTGGCTCTGCAGCACGTCGCACTGACGCGAGTCCCGGCCGCGTGACGGACTCAGCGCGGAGAAGGTCAGCACGCGCCCGATGCGGAGCGAGGAGCCATCGTGGCGCTCCTCGGCCCCCGCCAGTGCGGCAAGTCGACCCTCGCGCGCGCTCTCCTCTGCCCGGACTCCCCACGCCATTTCGACCTCGAGGATCCCGCGAGCCTGGCGCGACTCGAGAGCCCCCAGACGGCCCTCGCAGGGCTGCGAGGCCTCGTGGTCATCGACGAGATCCAACGCCGCCCCGACCTCTTTCCCCTGCTGCGGATGCTCTGCGACCGCCGCCCGCGACCCGCCCGCTTCCTGGTGCTGGGGAGCGCCTCGCCGGATCTGCTCCGGCAGTCCTCCGAGAGCCTTGCCGGGCGGATCGAGCTCGTTCCGCTCTCGGGCTTCAACCTCTCGGAGGTCGGCACGGCTGCGCGCGACCGGCTCTGGCTGCGCGGAGGCTTCCCGCGCTCGTATCTCGTC
>JADLGR010000240.1 GCA_020849175.1 Deltaproteobacteria bacterium | reverse complement strand
TGTTCGGCCGCAGCAACCCCCTCAAGGTGCTGGCCGCAGTCGGCATGCTCATCTTCGTCCAGCAGAGCTTCGCGTATCGGCGGTACCTGGGACCCATCGGCGTCGGTCCCTCGGTGATCGCGGTCTACGTCGTGCTGGTCGCCCTCTACGCGAAGCGGCGCAGGCTCCCAGACCTGGGGGGAGTTTGGCTGCTCTGGGGCGGGTTCCTGCTCACGGCGATCACCGGAGCGGTCGTGGGAGGTCTGCAGGGCGGAAGCTTCGAGCGCAACGTCTACGACTTCCAGATCCTGTATCTCGAAGGCTTCCTGTTCTTCCTCGTCGGAAGCATGGCGTTCACGCGCGACGAGGAGCTGAAGGACTTCCTGTTCTACTTCGTGATGGCCGGTCTCGCGGTCTCTCTCGCGCACATCTTCTGCCTGGTGACGGGCTATCGCTTCCGCGACTTCTACGAGTTCAGCAACGAGCTGCGCCGGTTCAACTACGGCGGCTTCTTCAACAACGCGAACACGCAGGGCAGCTTCTTCGCGATGACGATTCCGATGGCCTTGCTCCTGCTCACGGGCGGGCGCCTCGGCTACCTTCGCCGCGGGCTCGTCTTGACCGCGATCGTCTTCATGCTGGGGTCGTTGCTCCAGAGCGTCCACCGCGGCGGCATCCTGACGACGGGTCTTCTCTGCTTGCTGGTCGTCTGGCTGACGGCACGGCGGCCGGCCATGACTGCGTCGCTCGTACTCGCAGCAGGCGCGGGTGTTCTCGCCAGCTACTTCCTGTTGACGACGCTGCTGCCGGAGTTCGCCTCCGCTTCGATCGACTTCGCCCGCGAGAAGGGACTCGAAAGTCCTCGCTTCGCCATCTGGCCGCGTTTCGTCCAGATGGTCTTCGACAACCCGCTCGGGATCGGCCTCTCGGTCGACAACTTGCTGCGAACACGGGGGCCCTACGGGATTCCGTTCGCCTCGACCCACAACCTCTATCTCGCAGTCCTGGTGCAGATCGGCTTCGCGGGATTCCTCTTGTTCATGGCGCTCACGGGGTCGATCCTCTACCGGAACTACCGGGCCTGGCGTACGGTCACGGACCCTTCCCGGCGCATCCTGCTGCTGGCGGTGATGATGCCGCTGCTCGGCTTCTTCTTCGTCGGCGCCACCGAGTCGGTCTGGGAGAACGGCATCAAGATGAACCAGCTCTTCTGGTTCTGGTGTGGGATCAGCATCTCGGCCAGCATGCGCATGCTCGCCGAACGACGCGCAGCAGTGCGCAGCGCGCCGCAGCCCGGTGAGTTCGAAGGAAGTCCGGCCTTCGGCCGCTGACGCATGGCGCGCTCCGTCTCGACCGTCGTACGCCGAGCGCGTGAGGTCGGCCCCTCAGGAATCGTGAACCGCCTCCTGGCGCCGCTGTGGGCAGCGCGGCAGTCGCGTGCCGAGGCGTCCTGGCGCGAGCGCTTCACCGGCGCGACCGCGCGCGATCCGCTCGCGGGCGAGCTCGATACCGGGCTTGCGGCCAGTGCGCTCCGCGAGAAGCTGGCGCGCGCACCGTTCTTCTTCGACGCGCGACGCGAAGGCCTGCGTGAGTCCTTCCGGGAACGCTTCCCGGAGGCGGCTGCCCATCTACTCGCACAGGCCGAGTCGACGCTCGCGGGAGATCTGTCGTGGGTCGCGCCCGGGACCATCGCCGACTGGCACGCCGTGCTTCCTGGAGGCGGCCGGTGGCCGCTGGTCGAGCCGGAATCGACGGGCTACGGCGCAGAGCGGCCCCCCGGCGACGTGCGGCTCACGTGGGAGCTGGGCCGATGCCCGCATCTCGTGCGTCTTGCGCAAGCGGCGTGGCTGACCGGCGACGAGCGCTTCTCGCGCGCCGTGGTGGGCGGGATCCATTCCTGGCTGGACGAGAATCCCGTCGGCTACGGCATCGGCTGGCTGCACGCGCAGGAGGTCGCGCTCCGGGCCGTGGCCTGGCTCTGGTGTCTTCGACTCGCGGGAGACTCGCCGGCGTTCGACGATGCGACGCTTCGCCGGCTGCTCGGGGCGCTTGCCGTGCACGGTCACCATGTCGAGGCGTACCTGTCGGATCGCGTTCTCACGCACAATCATCTCATCTCGGAGCTCGGCGGTCTGGCCGCGCTCGGGACGGCGCTGCCGGTGCTTCGCTCCGCGCACCGCTGGCAGACGCTTGGGATGCGACGTCTCGAGCGTGAGATCCGCAAGCAGACCGATGACGAGGGCGTGCAGGGTGAGCTATCGACCCACTATCACGCGTTCGTACTCGATACCTGCATGGCGAGTGCGATTCTCGCCGACCGCACGGGCTCGCCGCTCGCGGCCGACGTGCTCCGTCGCATCGAAACGATGTCCGAGCTCCTCGCGCTGCTGAGCGGGCCCGATGGCGAGATCCCGGCGATCGGCGACAGCGACGCGGGACGCGCCTTCCGTCTGGGGCCCAATCCGCTGGATCATCGCGACGCACTGGCTGCCGCGGCGATCCTTCTGGCTCGGGGAGATCTGGCGTCGATCGCAGGGGATTCGGCCGGCGCGTTCTTTCTCGCGGGAGGCGCCGAGCTCCCGGCGCCCTCAGTCGTTCCAGACCGGCTCTTCGTGCGCTGCTACCGGACCGCGGGACTCGGCATCTCGCGGACGGGCTACGCGCCTGATTCGGAGCTCGTCGTCTTCCGCGCGAGTGCAACACGATTCCTTCGCGACGTTCACACCAGCCACGCGCATCCCGACGCGCTCTCCGTGCTCTGGCGCTCGGGCTGCGAGGACATCCTGCTCGATCCGGGCTCCTACCTCTACAGTGAAGGAGAAGGCTGGCGGCGAGCGCTGCGTCGGACCAACGCGCACGGCTGCGTCGTGATCGACGGCGCGGACCAGGCCGACGTCACGACCCAGCGCTTCGGCGTGCTGGGCCTTCGCCCGGCGCGCTGGCTGGGCTTCGACGCGAGCCCGGGCGAGATGCGCGCCGAAGCGATGCACCCCGCGACGGGATCTCCGGCCGTGAAGCGGCGCGTTGCCTGGGCCGCGGGCGGCCTTCTCGTGCTGCACGACGAGGTGGTCGGCGCCGGTCCGCACGAGATCGACGTGTGGCTCCAGCTTCCCGCCTCGCGTGGAGAGGCCGCGGGTGGCGTCGCCGAGCTCGAGCTCGAGAGCGGCAGGCCCGTGCGCGTCCAGTGCCTGGCGCAAGACGCGAAGATCGAGCTCGTTCGGCCCGACCCGGGCGGCGCTCCGGGGCCCGGATGGCGCAGCCCCCGCTACGGAGTACGCCGGTCCGGGACCGCGCTGCGCATCGCCCTCGGGCGGCATTCCCTCCCGTACGCGAGCGTCACCGTCATCGAGATCGGAACGGCCGCGCGCGGACCCGGCGCCCGCGTCAGGCACGAGGCCGACGGTTCGATCGTCTTGCGCGCTGCTGGCCGTGAGATTTCCTTCTCGAAAGGCGGCGGCGTTCGCATCGAGGCTCTGTCGTGACGAACGCGCGATTCCTCTTCCTACACTCCGGTGAGTTCGATCCCACGGTCATCGACTCGCAGGTCGTCGACTCGATCGTCGCCCTGGCGGAATTCGGCGTGCGCTTCGACATGCTGGTGCTGATGCACGGCTCGCCGTGGATCCGCAAGCGCGCATACAACCGGCGTCGCCAGCGCGAGATCGAAGAGCGAATCCATGCGCGCGTTCGTGTCTTTCCCAGTCCGGCGAAGGGGCGTCCGGCTGGCGACTGGCTCGCGGCGCGGATCATCGAGACGGCCGTGGCAGCGGGCAGGGCGAAGCGCACCGTGCTTCACGCGCGGGGCGACAGCGTCGGCTACTACGCGAGCCGCGTGGCCGCCCGAAGGCCCGACGTCCGCTACGTCTACGATGCTCGGGGAGACGTCGAGGCGGAGTTCAGATATTACGCGCCGAGGGACGGCGTTCCGCAGGACGTCATGGTGCGTCGCCTCGCCGCGATCCAGCGCCACCGCGCTGGCGCCGTCGAAGGCGCCTCGCACGTCCTGTGCGTATCGTCCGTACTGCGCGACCGCCTCCTCGGGCTCCATCCCGGCGACGCGACGCGCTTCAGCGTGATCCCCTGCGTCGCGGACGCGAACAAGTTTCACGCCGACGAGCGCGAGCGCGCCGAGACGCGTCGCGAGCTCGGCCTCGACGATCGCTTCGTAGTGATCTTTCCCGGGCGGTTTCGCGCGTGGCACTACGCCCGGGAGACGCTCGCAGTGGTGGCGGGGCTGATGCGGCACTTCGCAGATGTTCACTTCCTCGTGCTCACGCCGGACGTCGAGGAGGCGCGATCTCTTGCCAGGGAGGCGCTTCCCGAAGGCCGCTACGACGTGCAATCGGCGCCGCATCGCGAGGTGCCGCGCTACCTGCGTGCAGCCGATCTCGGGCTTCTGTTCCGGGAGCCGCATCCGCTCAACGAAGTCGCGTGCCCGACCAAGTTCGCGGAGTACATGATGAGCGGGCTTCCCGTCCTCATCAGCTCTGGGATCGGTGACTGCAGCCCCTTCGTCGGCGGCAACGCGGCCGGGGTCGTGATGGAGCGTCCGGATCCGGAGGCAGCCATCGCCGCGGTGACCCGGCTCCGCGCCGAGCCCGCCGACGCGCGCAGGGCCCGCATCGCCGCGCTCTCGGAGCGGTTCTCGCGGCAGCGCGCGGCGCGCGAGATGGCCGAGATCTACCTGCGACTCGCCGGCAACTAGACGACGAGCACGCCGCGGCTCGCCGGTAGGCCCCTCCCTGTAGTATGGTCCCCCCGACTCGGCTGGGGAACCTGGATGCGCCGCGTTGCCGCTCTCGCGCTGCTCGTGCTCCTGCCATCGGCGGCCGATGCAGCGGTTTGCACCTCGACGGCGAGCTTCGTCTGGACCTCGATCGGGAGCGGAAGCTGGAGCTGCGGGTCGGGCGGCGCCGAGGACAGCTACGTCATCGGTGCCGGCCATACCGTGCAGATCGCGGGCAGCCTGACGCAGAGCGGATCGAGCGCGGGAATCACGGTGGCCAGCGGCGGCACGCTCACGGTCTCCGGCCGCTACGTTCTCACGCTGGGCGGCGCGGGCCTCGTGTGCCAGCCGAGCTCACTGTGTCAGCTCGAAGGCGCGGGCTTTCGCGAGCCGGACGCCGAGAGACCGGATCTCGCCGCCGAGCTCTCGGCGGGACGCGTCTGGAACGTGCAGCAGATCGTTCACTGCCCGGATGCGACGGGGAGCTCGGCCTGCGGTACCGGAGGCGCCGATCACGTGCTTCGCCTGCGCTTCCCGGAGGGCGCGCCGGGAGGCACCTCACGCATCGAGCCGGGCGACGTGCTCTGCTTCGGCGGTCCGGTGCCCGAAGAGACGACGCCGGGGGCCGACGCCGGCTTCTGCTACGAGGTCGTGAACGACCCGGGTGACGGCGGCTCGACCGACATCGACATCGACGTTCGCCAGTCGCCCGGCGGGCGCGATTCCGCAGGCTACCCGTTCGCGTGGCGGACGCTTCGGGCGTCGACCGTTCGAGACGCGAGCGGGGTCAGCACCGGCGATCGCGCCGTCATGGTGGGCGACACGGTGCTCTCTGCCTCGCACCAGCTCGTCGGGCGCTGGCTGCGCTTCGCCGATGGGGCGGGGAGTCCCGAACCGCGCGCGTACAAGATCATGAGCACGCTCGACGGCGGAGCGGGCGACGACGTGATCACGATCGGCGATGCGCGAGGAGTCACGCACGCGGCGCCGCAGGGCCGGACCGTGTGGATCGACTACGGCTGGAGCCGCGGCGACGCGTTCTACGTCTACGCGCCGCTGCGGATCCAGAGCGCGACCTCGACCGAGACCGACTCGCAGCTTCGGCTTGCGGGGAACGTTTCGGTTCGCCGAGCGCTCTTCGACGGGCTCGGCTCCGCCTACGATGGACAGCAGAGCACCGGGGCAATCCTGCTCCAGCCCACGGCACAGGTCGCCGCGTTCGAGGATGCATGGCTCGCAGACCCGGCGACGCCGCCGAGTGGGATCGCGTTCATGATCGACTCGGTTTCCCCGGTGTCGATTCAGCGCTTCCAGCAGACCGGAGGTACGAGCTCGGCATCGGGATGTAGCCCGTACACGTTCTCGTGCGCCGACTACCTGCACGTCTTCGGCTTTCGAGGCGCCATCGCGGCGTCCTTCAGCGACATCGCGGTCCGCCACCACGGCGATGACGTGTTCTTGAACGCGGCCGCGTGGCCCCTCACACTCACGCTGCGCCGGATCCACGCCGCCTTCGTCTCGCGGTACGCATCTTCCGCGAACCTGCTCGACATGAGCGCGCTCCTCAGCTCCCTCGATGCGCGCGATCTCATCTGCGACGACTGCGCCTCGGCACCGAACGGCGCGGACGGCGCCGGGCCCTTCGTCTCGGGTCTCGACCTGACGACCGGCGGCATCGAGAACGTCCTGGTCTGGGGTACGCGCGGCGGTGTTGCCTGTGACGGCGGCGCCGTGTGCCGGAAGCTGCTGGCGATCGGAGCCTCTGGCGAGAAGGGCTACCTCCTCGGCGGCCACTCGGAGAACGTCGTCGTTCGCGACGTCCAGTTCACCCACGCGGCCGCAGGCATCGCGAAGCCGAACCAGGCGATGCAGATCTCCGGGGCACTCGTGCGAAACGCCTCGTTCGGGAACCAGCAGGGGATGAGCTGGCCCTCGGTCTCCGGCGCCGAGGTCGAGATCTCGGATTCAGCGTTCGTCGACGTCAACGGACCCGCGACCTCGTACCTCTTCAACGGTGGGAGCCTCGCCTCCTCGGTGACGCTGCGGAACGTATCGACCGTCTGGACCGGACCGCACACCGTCGACCGCAGCCTCACGGCCTACACGGCCGCGAACGTCTCTGCGCTCGTGCTCGATCGCCTGCTGGTGCAGGGGCTCGATGGACCCGGTGAGTTCGCGCTGGTGCTCGGCCTCTCACAGGTGACGTCGAGCGGCGCGTCGTGCTTCTTCGGCAATACCTACGACTGGCCGGCGAGCCAGGCGCCCTTTGTTCCGGCCGAGTGGATCCACGGTGTGCCGGCGGGCCAGAGTCCCCGGCTGGCGTCGTATCCCTGGAATACGGCAGGGTGTGGCGCCCAGGGCGTCGTTGGGATCTCCGAGCCGTCCTGGTTGCACGCGAAGTCGCGGATCGAGCCGGAGTTCTTCGGAGACGCGGATGCGGACGGCCTCGCGTCGCCGGACGACAACTGCGCGCTGGTCGCGAACTCCGACCAGACCGATACGGACGGCGACGGGCGAGGAGACCTCTGCGACGACGAGTGCGTCGGCGACGTGCCGGCGACGCTCGACGGTGTCTTCCCGGCGAGCGGTCCGGCGGGCCAGATCGTCGAGGTGAGCGGCCAGGGCCTGAGCGCGCAGGCACAGGTGTTCTTCGACGGCATCGAGGCGAGTCCACTCACGGGCCTCGACAAGGTGGTCGCGAAGGTCCCGGCCGGTCTCGCGGTGGGATCCCACGCGGTGACGGTGGTCAATCCGGAAGGCTGCCGCCCCCCGGAGTCGGTGACCTTTACCGTGACGGTCCCGCCTCCGACCTGCGGTCTGCTCGGTGTCGAGGCGCTCCTCGTGCCGCTACTCGCCGCTCTAAGGCGCTCCATCCGGAAGATCGGGCGCTAGGCTTCCGCCCCGGCCAGACCGGGCCGGTACGGGAGCGGATGATGCGCCAGGTCTTCCTGTCGAAGAGCGGACAGATCCTCGTCGAGGAAGCACCGGCGCCTGACCCTGGGCCGGGCGAGGCGCTGATCGACGTCGCCTTCTCCCTCATCAGCACCGGGACCGAGACTTCGTCGGTTGCGACCGCAAAGGCAGACCTTCGGGAGCGCATCACACGCGCGGTCCGTCTGGCGAAGCTCGGAGCGCAGCGACTCCAGGAGCGCGGTCTCGAGGAGACGCTTCGGAAGGCCCGCGTGCGCGAGGGGATCTCGGCGCCGATGGGCTACAGCGTGGCGGGTATCGTACGCGCCGTCGGCGGCGAGATCGCGGATCTCGCGCCGGGACAGCGGGTTGCGGCCGCCGGCTCCGCCTACGCGCACCATGCCGAAGTCGTTGCGGTTCCCCGCAATCTCGTCGTTCCCGTTCCCGAGGGAGTTGCGCTTCGCGATGCCAGCTTCGCCACCGTCGGCGCCATCGCGCTCCAGGGCGTGCGTCGGGCGATGCCGCAAGTGGGCGAGACCGCGGTCGTGATCGGGCTCGGTCTCGTTGGCCAGCTCACGGTGCAGATCCTTGCCGCTGCCGGCTGCCGGGTGATCGGCGTCGATCCGCGCTCTGACCGCGTCGATCTGGCGCGAGGTGGTCCCGGCGGACTGGTGGCAGGCAGCGGGCCGGACGTCGCCGAGGTCGAGCGTGTGGTTGCGGAGGCGACCGGCGGGCTGGGCGCCGACGTCGTCCTGCTGTGCGCGGGAACGGCGAGCAGCGATCCAGCGAACACGGCGCTTCGCGTCGTCAGACAGCGCGGCCGCGTCGTCGTGGTCGGCGCTGTCGGAATGGAGCTCGCACGCGAGCCCTTCTACCGCAAGGAGGTCGAGTTCACGATCTCGTGCTCGTACGGCCCGGGGCGTTACGACCCGACGTACGAGGAGGGAGGCATCGACTACCCGGCCGGCTTCGTGCGCTGGACCGAGAACCGAAACCTCGCAGGCTTTCTCGATCTCGTCGCGCGGCGCCGGGTCGATCCTGCGTCGCTGCTCGCCGCCGAGCACGAGATCGGCGAAGCGGCGGAGGCGTTTCGGAAGGCCAAGGAGCAGATCGGAAGCGGCGTCGCCGTCGTGCTCCGCTATCCCGCCGGAACCGACCGGGGCCAGCGGACGGTGACGCGCCGTCCGGTGCCGTCACGACAGGCGGGCAAGGGGCCCGTCGGCGTGGCGGTGATTGGCGCCGGAGGCTTCGCGGCGAGCACGCTACTGCCGGCGATCCGAGCGCTCGAGGGCTTCGCGCTGCGGACGGTCGTCACCCGCAGCAGCGCTTCGGCTGCGCGGGTGGCGCAGGAGTTCGATGCCGCGCAGGCGTCGACCGATGCCGCGGCGGCCCTTGCCGATCCGTCGGTCGAGGCCGTTGTGATCGCGACGCGTCACGACTTGCACGCGCCGCTCGCGCTCGAAGCGCTGGCCGCTGGGAAGCACGTCTTCCTCGAGAAGCCGATGGGCCTCTCGCGCGAGCAGATCGACGGTCTTCGCGACGCCGCTCGCGCCTCCGACCGGATCTTCACGGTCGGCTACAACCGCCGCTATGCGCCGCTCGTTCTGCGGGCACGCGACGCGCTGCGCGCGGCCGGGGGCTGCGCCGTCGCCGACTACCGCGTGAACGCGGGATTCACTCCGCCCGGTCACTGGACGCTCGATCCGAACGTCGGCGGTGGACGCATCGTCGGTGAGGCGTGCCACATGCTCGATCTGCTCGCCTTCCTGCTCGGCCCAGAGGTGCTGAGCTTTGGCTGCGAGGCGATCCCGAGCAGCGACCCGTCGGCGCCGTCACCGCAGGACTTCGCAGTCTCACTGCGCTTCCGTGATCCGAGCGGGAGCGTGAACCTGGCCTCGCTCCTGTACACCGCACGGGGCGGGAAGGACCTGCCGAAGGAGCGCATCGAGATTCACGCCGGACGGGGCAGCCTCGTTCTCGACGACTTCTCGAGGCTCAGCAGCTACGGACTCTCGGTGAAGGATTCCGAGCTTCGCCGCCCGGACAAGGGCCATCGCGACGAGATGCGGCTGTTTCTCGAGGCGATCGAGGGACGAAAGTCGGTCTTGCTCGGCGTCGACGAGGCCTGGCAGGCGGCAGATCTGGCGCTGCGGATCGATGCTGCGTTGCGGGGACGACTCGAACGCAAAGCGAGCGCAGGAGCCCTCCACGCATCGAGCTCCAACTCCGAGGACGGCGTCGTACCACCTGCGTACTGACGATCTGCGCTCGCTTCGCCGCTCGCCGGCTATTCGCACCCTCCCGCCGCTTTGCTCTCGTAGACCTTCGCATACGGGATCTTCTTCGCGGCGAGCATTGCGTCGAGACCGGCCTCGCAGGACGCGCAGTTCACGTCGAAGTAGACGAACGACGCGTGTGCGTTGATCCAGCGGACGTCGTCGTTCTCGCAGCCGGTTCCGAAGGAGACGTCGTCGTCCTTGCACGCGGTGCCCGGCCCCTTGATCGGGCTCGCAGGATCGTCGTAGACGTGTGCGCCGGCCTTGAACTCCGCGCCATTCGATTGAACGGCATACGGGATGCCCTCAGCGCGGAGCCTCTGCGCGATCTGGCGTTGTCCGGTGATGTACTCCGCCCTGCGGTACCCGGCGGCATACGTGTTCGAGGTGAAGCATGCGGCGTCGGGCTTGCGCGCGATCATGTCCGCGGGCTTCGCGTAGAGGTCGCCGCAGTACTGCGATCCGTTCCGGCCGTGCGAGCCGCCGGGGTCGTACTGGTAGTACTTGTGGTTGAGAAACACCATCGAGGCGCCGCTCTCGGCCAGAAGCGGCTTCACGATCTTCTCGATCTTCCAGCGCTGATAGTCGGGGTTGTCCTGTCGGACGACCGCTCCGTTCGGCGTCACGTACTTCGGGTCGTGCGGACGCGTGAGGTAGTAGGCCGCCGCCTGCGGGTCGCCGCCGCGGAGCGCGATGAGGTCGTTGAGTCTCACCCCGACGTCGTGATCGTACCAGCGCGCGTACTCTCCCCGATCGCTCCAGCGCCACGTCCACGGGGAGAGCCACGCGATCCATGCGTCCCAGGAGGTCGTCCCCGCGGCCAGCCAGGCGACGTCGAAGCCCGAGACCTGCATCTCCGGCCACGACACGATGTCGAAGCGCACGGAGAGCATCGTGACGGGAGGGGGGCCGTTCGGGCGAAAGGCCTTCGCCGCGGCGTTCATTCGACGTACATCGGCCGCGAGAGAGAGGCCACTCTCGACGCCACGGACGCCGACGGGCGCCGCGGCGTACCAGCACGTCCCCATCGACGCGTAGTCGGTCGTGTAGTCGAAGCAGGGCGTCGCGCAGGCGGGAGGCGGATCCGTCTGATCTCGCCGCCGGAATACGAGCGCGCTTCCGCCGGCCGTGACGAGGGGATCCTTCGCTGCGCCATTCGGAATCGTGTTCTCCGCGGAGAGGAACATTCCCGTGCTGCGCCCGAGCTCGGAGTCCGAGTACACCGGGACGCACGTCTCGGGAATCTCGCCCGTCGCACGGTAGCGGGGACGGATGGCGAGCACGGAGCACACATTGTTGTACGGCTCGTAGGTCTTGCGAAAGCTCGCAGCGTCCGCGGATTGCGCGTGCGAAGGAGTCGCCATGAGCAGGAGCAGAGGCACCGTGATCCATGCGCGAACGCGCACGTTACGAGCGTTCGCCCGCACGCCCGCCGCCAGACGATCCGCCGCGTCCCGAGACCGACTGGACACGCTCATCCCGCCCCCACACGGCCGCTTCGCACCCTGGCTCGGCCAGAATGACCAACCGCGGCCCCGCACCCGGACTCCAGTCCTGGGCCTGGCCGATTGCGCACTGTCCTCTAGCGGACGGACGATCGGCGCTCAGCTGCGGCCAGCAGCGTCTCCGAGGCCGCCCGAGCCCCCAAGGTTGACGCCAGAAGGCTACCAAACCACAATTGGAACGCGCTGTTGGCCGGCAGCTGCAGCGCCTTTCAGACCGCGCGCCCCGGCGCATGCCTGAGGCAGTGAGATGGGCTGGGAAGACCGAATCTCCGTGGATCCGGACGTGAGGAGTGGGAAGCCGTGCATCAAGGGCACGCGAATCACGGTGTACGACGTGCTCGAGTACCTGGCAGGCGGGATGACGGAGAGCGAAATCGTGCGGGACTTCCCGGACCTGAAGACGGAGGATATCCGCGCGTGTCTCGGGTTCGCGGCCGCCCGTGAGCGGCGGCTGGCCAACCCCGCTGCGTGAAGCTTCTCTTCGACGAGAACCTGAGCCCCAATCTGGTCGGGCTCCTACGGAATCAGTACCCGGACAGCGCGCATGTGCGAGACGTTCACCTCCGCGGTGCCTCTGATCAACGAATCTGAGAGCACGCCCGCGACAATGGCTTCGTCATCGTGTCGAAGGACGACGACTTCCGACAGCGGAGCCTTCTCGAAGGGGCACCTCCCAAGGTGGTTTGGCTGCAAGTTGGCAACGCAGGTACGGCGCCGATCGCGGACCTGCTGAGGGCACAAGCGCCCCGCCTTCGCCGATTCGAGGGCGAGGACGAGTCGTCGTTCCTGATCGTCTCGCTCGTTCGCCGCGCGGTCTAACGGCTCGGCGCTCAGCTGCAGCGCCTCGTTAGGCCGCCATGCGCGCTACTGCCGCAGGTCGGGAAACATGCGAGCAGCGTGGAAGACAGTGGCGATCTCGACGCACTCGCCCCGAAGCCGGTAGACCAATCGGTAGGGCCGAATGATGAGTTCGCGCATGTCGGGTTGGTCGAACTCCGGAACAACGCGGCCCAGTTCCGGAAACTCGATGAGGCGGCCTGGCGCGGCGGCGAGACGGGACACCATGAGGCTTGCGTACCGCTCCGAGTCGTACGCAATGTGCTCTCGAATCGCCTAAAGATCCGCGATCGCGCGCGGAGACCAGATCAGGCGCCTCACGCCCCGAAGCGCCGCTTCACTTCTTCGTGAGGGATACCTTCGCCTGCATCGAGTTGCGCAAACCCTTCTTCGACCCGGGCCATGAACACAAGCCGCTCGATCGCATCATCGGCCGTCGCGTCGGAAGGAAGGCTTCGAAGCGCCTCGAGAATCCGTTCCTTGCTGGTGGCAGCCGTCGACATGCCGGAAAGGCTAGCTCCTGCTCTCGGGTCGGCCTAACATCGTATCAGTCGGCAGGCGGCGTGACACTCACCCCGGGGAGAGAGCCGATGGAAATGGCTCTGACGGCCGTGTTCAAGAAAGTGCCCGAGGGTTACATCGGATTTGTCGAGGAGCTTCCGGGTGCCAATACCCAGGGAGCCACGCTCGAGGAAGCCCGCGAGAATCTCCGAGAAGCGGTTGAGCTGGTCTTGGAGGCAAACCGAGTCCTGG
>JADLGR010000239.1 GCA_020849175.1 Deltaproteobacteria bacterium | reverse complement strand
CTCGCCCTGCGGTGCCGTGGCGACCCCGTACCGGATCGGGAAGTACGAGGTCACGAACGCGCAGTACGCGGAGTTCCTGAACAAGGTGGCCGCCACCGACACGAATGCGCTGTACAACACGAAGATGGACAGCGATGCGACCGTCGGGGGCATCACGCGCAGCGGGGTGTCGGGAAGCTACAGCTACAGCGTGAAGCCGGGCTTCGCGAGCAAGCCGGTCACGTACGTCTCGTTCTGGGATGCGGCGCGCTTCAGCAACTGGCTCCAGAACGGCCAGCCCACGGGGCTCCAGACGTCCCTCACGACCGAGGATGGCGCCTACACGCTCACGCCCGCGGCGATCGCGGCCAACTCGGTGCTGCGCAATGCGGGCGCATCGGTCTTCGTGCCGAGCGAGAGCGAGTGGTACAAGGCGGCCTACTACGACCCGATCGCTGCGCTGTACTACGAGTACCCGACGGGGACGAATGTGCCGACGGGCTGCGTGGGGCCGGGGGGCGACACGGGCAACTCGGCGAACTGCAGGTATTTCGTTGGAGCGCTCACGGACGTGGGCGCCTATGCGCTCTCGAAGAGCCCGAACCGTACCTTCGATCAAGGCGGGAACGTGTGGGAGTGGAACGAGCAGATCAAGTACTACGGCTCGTCCCGCGGGGCGCGGGGCGGCGCCTGGCACGGCGGCTCGGTCGGCCTCGCGGCCGGCGAGTCGTACGGCGACGGCCCGCCGAACGAGTACGACTACCTCGGCTTTCGCGTCGCGAGTATCCCCGAGCCCTCCACGGGCCTGCTGGTGCTGACGGGCCTCGGTAGCCTCGCGCTGCGGCAGCGCCGCCGCGGGTAGCCCTCGGCCCTTGGGCGCTCGAGCCTCCGGCGCCCGCGTCGATGCGAAGTAGCCGAAGGCCGACTCCGAGGCCACGAAGCGAAGCTCCATCAGCCGGCTCGTCGCGTCGTCCACATAGACCAGCAGCGTGCACCGGAGCCCGCGGTCCTCGAACCAGGCGTGATCGCAGCCGTCGATCTGGATCAGCTCGCCGAGACACGACCGCCGGTGACGAGGCTGGTGCGCAACGCGGGGCCGCTGCGACCGAGGCACCTACAGACCCGCGCCGATCATCCAGTGGCGCAGCGTCTCGCGGGAGACCTCGATGTCGTGCCGCTCCGCGAGCTTCTCACACGCGAAGGTCGGGCCAAAGTCGGCGTAGCGGGCTCGCACGAGCTCCAGCGCCTGCTGCCGCAGGACCGCCGGCAGCTTCCGGTTGCTCGGGCGCCCGCGCTTGCCCGAGACGAGCCCCGCGGCTCCGTCCCGCCGCAGCGCCCCGCACAGGCGCTCGACCTGGCGCAGGCTCAGCCCGAGCTGCTCGGTGGCTTGCCGTTGCGTCAGACGCCGCTCGATCACGCGGCCCAGCACCTCGAGCCGGTCCAATTCCTTCGCGCTCATCGTCCAGGTCCTCGCACCGTCCATGTCGGCCTCCCGGCCCGAGATGGTGCCGAGAACCCGACATTTCTAAGTTGCTCGAACCCGACACTTGCACTTTGCGCCTACACTCGTCACGTCCGATAAGAAAGATTATGTCAAGTTTTAGACGCGAGCGAGTGCGCGGGGTTGCGCGGCTCTGTCCCGCCCGCGCCGCAGCGTAGGCGCCTGGGCGCCCGCCCCGTCGGGCGCGTGTGCTATACGGCGCCGCTCGACTAGGCGGGAAAGAACGTGGCGATCACCTGCTCCGACCAGCCGCGGGCGGACGAGCTCCGGCAGCGGCTGGGCGCTCGCGGTCAGTCGCACGTCCTGCGCTTCTGGGACGTGCTCGACGACTCTGCGCGACGTGGGCTCGCTGCCCAGGTGGCCGCGATCGACCTTGCCGCCGTCGAGCGCGCCGCCAGCGCGGCGCGTGGTCACGCGCAGCAAGCATCGCCCCGGCTCGCGCCCGTCGAGGTCGAGCGGCTCCCGGCGCGCGGCGGCGAAGCGTGGACCCACGCGCGGTCCGCGGGCGAAGCTCTCCTCGCCGCAGGCCGGGTCGGCGTCCTCGTCGTGGCCGGTGGCCAGGGCAGCCGCCTCGGATTCTCGGGTCCCAAGGGCGCCCTTCCCATCGGTCCGGTCTCCGACCGCAGTCTCTTCGCACTCCAGGCGCAGAAGATCCGGCGACTGCGCACTCGCTATGACGCTCGCATTCCGTGGTACGTCATGACCAGCGAGGCTACCGACGCGCCGACGCGCGCCCTCTTCGCTCGCGAAGCGAGCTTTGGGCTACCGGCCGGCGATGTCTGCTTCTTCCGCCAGCGCATGATGCCGGCGATCGATTTCGAGGGACGCCTCATCCTCGACCGGCCCGATCACATCTTCGAAAGCCCCGACGGCCACGGTGGCGTGATTCCGGCACTCGCGGCGTCGGGCGCCCTCGACGATCTCGAAGCGCGCGGCTGCACGCACGTCTTCTACTACCAGGTCGATAACCCTCTGGTGCGGATCGCCGACCCGGTGTACCTCGGGCTCCACACCGATTCCGGTGCAGAGGTCTCGTGCAAGGTGGTGGCGAAGCGCGACCCCATGGAGAAGGTCGGTCACGTGGCGCTCGTCGACGGCCGCGTCGGTATCGTCGAGTACACCGAGATCGACCCCGTGCAGCGCGATGCGCGCGATGCGAGCGGCGCGCTCGTTCACCGAGCGGGCGCGATCTCGATCTACGTCTGGGAGACTACGCTGCTGCGGCGTCTGTCACGGGACGCCGACCGCGTCCTTCCCTTCCATGCGTCGCCCAAGCCGATCCCCACCGTCGACGAGGCCGGCCGGGCCGTCACACCCTCGGCCGCGAACGGCTGGAAGCTCGAGCGCTTCGTCTTCGACGGCCTCCGCTGCGCAAAGCGCGTCGCCGTGGTAGAGACGGACCGCGAGGAGTACAGCCCGGTGAAGAACGCCTGCGGTGGAGAGTCTCCGATGACGGCGAAGCGCGATCTCTCGGCCCTCTACCGCGCATGGCTCGCGGAGGCCGGGATCGCCCTGCCGCCCGGCGCCGGTCTCGTCGAGGTCGACGAGTCGTCGTTCGGCGGCGCAGACGATTTTTTCGCGCGCGGGATCACCCGCGTCGCCCAGGCCGGCGATGCGATTCGCATCGCGAGCGGAGCGAACCGATGACGCGACCCAAGAAGCCCAAGGCCCCCCGCCGGACCGTCGAGCCCGAGGCCGGAAAGAAGCACAGCGACCTCCTGCCCAAGGACCGGCAGGCCAAGCTGGGCGCCAAGTACGTCTGCTTCTCGTGCGGCGCGCGCTTCTACGATCTCAACAAACCCGAGCCGCTGTGTCCCAAGTGCGGGGCCGACCAGCGTACCCGCCCGAAGGCCACGGAGGCTCCGACGCCCGCGCCCGCGCCGAAGAAGGCGCCGGCGCGATCGATGCCGCTGATCGACGACGACGAGACCGAGGCCGTTCCCTTCGAAGAGGACATGGAGATCGAGATCGAGGGTCTCGAAGGCGACGACGATCTGTTCGAAGAGGGCGAGGGAGAAGCGCCGGAAGGCCAGGAGGACGAGGCCGAGGAGTCGTAGGCCTGAGACGCTCTGGCGTTTCGTGAGAGATCGACGTACACAGGCCTGGTCTTACTAGGCTTTCTCGGAACCTCCAACCCCGGAGCCGAGAGTCGGCTCACGCCACGGCGCCGGGTTCTCGTCCGCGAGGAACCGCTCGAGCTCCGCTCGCGTCGGGAGTCCGCCCTGTGCACCGATCGCACGGCAGTTCATGCCTGCCGCCGCGTTGGCGGCACGCAGGCACTGCTCGGCGGACAGCCCTTCGAGCAGCGCCCAGAGGAACGCGGCGTGGAACACGTCCCCTGCCCCCGTGGTGTCGGCCACCGGGACGCCGTAGGCGGGGCTCTCGATCTCGCACGTTCCGAGTCGGCCGAGCGCGCCCACGTCACCGAGCGTCACGACGGCGAGCCTTGCCCCGTAGGCCATGAGACCGCGCAGAGCCTCGCGCGGGCTCGATGTCCCGAAGAAGCTCTCGGCGAAGCTGTGCGAGACGATCGGGAAGTCGACCTGCGCGAGCAGCTCGGCCGTTCCCGCAGCAGCGGTGTCGGCGTCGAGGACGACCGGAATCCCGGCCTCTCGCGCGACCTTTGCGGCCCAGATCCCGACCTCGGGGTCGCCGCCGTCGAGATGCAGCGCCCGCGCCCGTTCGATCGCGCCGCGCGAGAGATCTTGCAGTCGAAGTGCGAGTCTTGCGTCGCGGTACCAGAGCACCGTTCGCTCGCCACTACTGCGGTCGAGCAGGATGACGGCGAGCTGACTCGGCGCACCAGCGACGACCCGCACGCCGGACAGATCGACTCCCGCCTCTCTCAGCGGAGCGAGTGCGCGCTCGCCTGCGTCGTCGTCTCCGACGGTGCCAAGGAAGGCGGCGCGCAGCCCGAGCCGCGTGCAGGCGAGAAGCGCCGTCGCGACCTGTCCGCCCGGGAGGCGGGTGTAGTCGAGCATGCGGTCCTTGCCCGCGAAGCGCGGCAGGCCCTCGACGAGACAGACGTGGTCGAGCGAGCTCTGCCCGAGCCCGACGACATCGAGCGCCTTTCTTGCGGAGTGGCCGGGCCACAGCGGCTGCGGGTCATCGCTCATCCGTGTAGAGCTCCCGGTAGGCGTGCCGGCTCCGCAGCACACGCTTGATGTAGTTGCGCGTCTCATCGTAGGGAACGTTCTCGACCCATTCGTCGTCCGCCTGCGTCGGGCGTGCGGCCAGCCAGCGCTCGACCGCTCCGGGCCCGGCGTTGTAGCTCCCGACCGCGGCGGACGTCCGGCCTCGGAAGCGGCCTACGAGCGTGTCGAGATACGCGGCGCCGAGCCGAACGTTCGTCGCAGGATCGGTGAGGAGCGCGTCGTCATAGCCCGACAGACCGATCTGCGCAGCGACGCGGGCGGCCGTCTCGGGCATGAGCTGAAGCAGCCCAACGGCGCCGGCGGGCGAGAGGACGTGCGGGCGAAAGCCGCTCTCCTCTCGCATGAGCGCCCAGAGCAGCGGGCGATCGACGCTGCTGCGCTCTGTGGTGCTGCGACGAACGGCGTCGGCGAATGCGCGCGGCCAGGCCGCGCGCCAAAGGCCTTGCTGCCCGTCGGCAACGCCGAGCGGGAGGGCGTCACCGTGTCGCTTCACGACGAGGCCCTGCGCGCGGTCCCACGCGCCTGCCTCCTCGTAGAGGCTCGTGACGAGTAGGGTGTCGGAGACGCCTGCGGCTCGCGCGGCGAGTCGATCGACCTCCTCGACGGCCACGCTACCGAGTCCGGCCTGCACGAGAATGTGCGCTCGCGCCGCGTCGCGCGGACCGAGTGCCCTGTCTCCTGCGGCGAGCGCCAGGCGCGGGCCGACCGGCCTCGGCACGGCGCCGCGCTTCGCGAGCCACTCACGCGCCCGCCAGCCGTAGTAGGTGAGCGGTGCATCGTGAAGAAGGGCTGCGAGCTCGCGCTCGGGCTCGCCCTGCCCTGCCCGCTCGGCGGCCCGGGCTGCCCAGTAGCGCGCCTGGAGCCTCGTTACGGCCTCCTGGGTCGCCGCGCCCATCTGCTCGAAACGCGCGCGCGCATCGGCGAAACGCGCGGCGCGGTAGTCGGCCCAGCCAAGGCGCCACTGCGCTCCCGCGCGAAGTGCGGGGTCGGTCGCGTCGCGCGCCACGGCCTCGAAGAGCGGCCGCGCCCGCACGGCCTCGCTCTCGCCGTCGAGGAGCAGCGCGGCGTACCAGCGCGCCTGCGCGCCCGCAGCGCCGGGGCGGTTCTCGGCCTGTGCGAGCAGGCTTTCCACTGCCGTCTCGACGTCGCCGCCTCGTGCCACGGCGCGCGCGGTATAGACCTCCGCCTCGGCGTCATCGCCAAGGGCGGTGAACGCCGCCTGCGCCTCGGCATAGCGCCGCAGCCCGAACAGGGCCTCACCGCGTCTTCGCTGCGTCTGTGCGCGCGGCGCGTCGCCAAGGCCTCGCGCGAGCGCGAGGTCGTAGGCCTCGACCGAAGCCTCGCGGAGCCCCGCCTCGAAGAGCCGGTCACCGCGCACGCGGGCGTCGTCCGCCGAGAACGGCGTGCGCCCCATCGCGCGGCCCGCCGCTTCGAGCGGCTGCGTGCTCCCACGTGCGGCGGGCTGCGCCGGGAAGTCTCGCCACAGACGCAGCCAGTGGCCCGCAGAGGCCTCGGAGTCGCCCGCCGCCGCCTCGAGGTCCGCAAGCGAGCGCAGGAGCGGCGCCGCATGCCTCGGCTCCTCTGCGAGGTCGAGCGCGCGCGCAAAGGCGCGGCGCGCAGCGGCGACCTCGCCCTTTCCGAGTGCAGCTTCGGCCTCCGCGCGCGCGAGATCGCTCGCGAGCGGCGTCGTCACGCCGCGCGCGACGAACCGCTCGATGATGCCGAGCGCCTCGTCGAAGCGCGCGGCCTCGAGCTCGGCCCGCGCGGCGAGCAGCGCGGCGTAATCCGACACGATTGGGTGTCGCCCTTCGACCACGGCCAGCAGCGCGACGCCGCGCTCGCGATCGCCCGCAGCCAGGGCGCTGCGGGCGGCGCGTAGCGAAGCGATGGCTGCGGCATCGTCCGCCTCGGGCCGATCTGCCGTGTGCGGCGCCGGCAAGTGCGCCTCCGATCGCCCCGCCGTCGGGATCGAAAGCGCGGCGAGCAGTGCGCACATCGCCGGCGCGAGTCGACGCGAACGACTCGTCGCGGCGGAGCGAGGCCGTGCTTCCCTCGCCGGCGTCCGCGTCGTCCGTTTCGCCATCGAAGGCCAGTGTGCGGGAGCCTCCCCGCGTGTCAACGCATCCCATGACGGGTCCGCGCCCTCGACCCGCCGCACACGGTCGCGGAGCGGCCTCGCCACGCACGTCTCGTCATGCGCCGCGTTGTCCGAGCGTCGTGTCTCGGATAGCGTCGCAGCGTTTTGCGCCGCGCTCCGATCGATCCCGATGCTCCGGTGTGCCTCACGGTCGCCGTGCTGCTGGCGACGGCCATCCTCCTGGCGTGCGGCGAGCCCGCACCGTCCACTCCTGCGCCGGACGCTTCACCCCCTGCGCGAGGGCTCGCGCGCGAGGCCCCGTCCGCGCGCACCGCTCTGTGGGTGCCCTGCGAGGGCTCGCAGCGAGTGCTCGACAGTCCCGATCGAACACCGGCGCTGCTCGAAGCCGCACGCACCGTCGGCGCCACGGACCTCTTCGTGCAGGTCTACCGCGGCGGACGAGCGTGGTTCGACTCCTCCCTCGCCGACGCCGCGCCGTACCGCGCGGCGCGAGATTCGGCCGGAGGCAGCACCGATCCGCTCCGCGCGCTCATCGCCGCGGCGCACGCTGAAGGCCTTCGCGTTCATGCCTGGGTGAACGTGCTCTCGCTCGCCGCGCGTCGCGGCGGTCCGCTGCTCGCCGCGCTCGGCCCCGGCGCAGTGCAGACCGATCGCGATGGCCGCTCGCTCCTCGACTATCCCGCATTGCAGGTTCCCGACGCCGAGCGACTCCGGGTGCGTCTTGGAACGCCTGCAGTCTGGATCGACCCCGGGGCGCCCGGCGTCGCCCCGCGCGTTGCAGCCGTGTTCGCCGAGCTCGCCGCACGCTACCCGGAGCTCGATGGGCTTCACCTCGACTACATTCGCTATCCGGACGTGCTTCCATTCACGCCCGGAGCGCGCTTCGACGTCGGCCTCGACTTCGGCTTCGGCGAGGCCACGCGCGCGCGGTTTCGCGAGCAAACGGGCCTCGACGCGCCGTTTGGACGCGACTCGCGCAACGCCAGCGCGTTCGACGACTGGCGACGCGAGCAGGTGACGCAGGTCGTGCGCGAGATCGGGAATGCGACACGTGCCGCGCATCCGGGCCTCGAGCTCTCGGCGGCCGTCTGGGCGTACCCCGAGCGTGCATACCTGTCGCTGATGCAGGACTTCGGTCGCTGGCTCGACGAAGACCTTCTCGACTTCGCAGTCGCGATGGCCTACGCGCGGGATCCTCGCCTCTTCACACTGCAGACGCGCACGAGCGTCGCCGCGGGCGGCCCCCGAACGTGGATCGGCCTCGGTGTGTGGCTGTTCTCGAGCGACCCGCCAGGCGCAGCCCGTCAGCTCGCCGAGGCGCGCTCGACCGGGGCGAGCGGTGTCGCGCTCTTCTCGTACGATGCGCTCGCCGAATCACCGCAGCTTGCGGGTGCACTCTCGTCGGGGCCCACGCCGTGAGCGGCGAGGACGAGATCGTCCAGGAGGACCCCGATCGTGCGGGCGCCGCCATGGCGGGCGTTCCCCGCGAGAGCGCGGCCAGCGACCCGCTCGCGGCGTTCGACTACGCGCTCGATCCCGCGCGGATTGCGCAGCATCCCGCCGCGGAGAGAGACGGTGCTCGCCTGCTCGTGCTCGATCGCGCGAGCGGCGCGCTCGCGCATCGTACGGTTCGAGATCTTCCCGAGCTGCTCTCGCCGGGAGACCTCCTCGTCGTGAACGCAACGCGGGTGCTTCCGGCCCGGCTGCGCGGACGGGCAGCGAGCGGCGGCGTGCGCGAGGCGCTGCTGCTCGGCGAGCTCCCGCACGCGCCGGACACCGACCGGCGCTTTCGTGCGCTCGTGCGCGGCCGCGTCCGTCCGGGCAGCAAGCTCGTGTTCGAGCGCAGGGACGAACGGCTCGAGGCCGAAGTCGCCGCAAGGGGCGTCGAAGGTGAGGTCGAGCTGCGCTTCGCACCCGGCGCGCAGCCCTACGCGCTCGGTGAGACGCCGCTCCCGCCGTACATCCGGCGCGAAGCGCCCGAGCCTGGCGACGCAGAGCGCTACCAGACGGTCTTCGCGCGCGTTCCGGGATCGGTCGCTGCGCCCACGGCCGGCCTGCACCTTGGCGAGGGGCTGCTCGGCGCCCTTGCTCGCAGGGGCATCGAGCTCGCGGAAGTCGTTCTGCACGTGGGCGAAGGCACGTTTCGCCCGCTTCGCGCTGCCGATCTCGAGACGGGGCTGCTGCACGCCGAGGCCTTCGAGCTCACGCAGAGCGCCGCCGACGCCGTCGTTCGCGCTCGGGGCCGCGGAGGCCGCGTGGTCGCTGTCGGCACGACGACGGCGCGCGTGCTCGAGAGCTGCGCCGCGCAAGCGGGAAGCGTCGAGGCGCGACGCGGCGAGACGAGGCTCTTCCTTCGCCCGGGCTCGCGCTTCCGGGTCGTCGATGCCCTGCTCACGAACTTTCACCTGCCGCGCTCGAGCCTGCTCCTGCTCGTCGCGGCCTTTGCCGGTCGCGAGCGCGTCCTCACCACCTACGCTGCCGCGCAGGCCGCCGGCTACCGCTTCTACAGCTTCGGCGACGCGATGCTGGTGCTCTAGTGCGGCCGGGATTCGCCTTCACGATCGAGGCGACGGATGGCGACGCTCGGAGCGGACGCCTGGCGACACCCCATGGTGTGGTCGAGACGCCGGCCTTCATGCCCGTGGCCACCTTCGGCGCCGTCCGCGGCGTGGCGGCGGCCGAGCTCGAGGCGCTCGGCGCCCAGATCCTGCTCTCCAACACCTACCACCTGCACGAGCGGCCCGGCGAAGAAGTGGTCGCGCGTGCGGGTGGCCTCCACGGCTTCACGGGCTGGCGCGGGCCATGGCTCACCGATTCGGGCGGCTTCCAGGTGACCTCGCTCGGCGACCGTGTGAAGGTCGACGAGGAGGGTGTCGCGTTCGCATCACCGCTCGACGGGCGGCGGCGGCTTCTCACACCCGAGCGTGCGATGGCGGTGCAGGCGGCGCTCGGCCCCGACTTCGCAGTCGCCCTCGACGAGTGCCTGCCGCCGTGCGCGCCCGGCGAGAGTCCGGCCGCGACCGAGCTTCGGGTCCGCGCGGCGATGGAACGAACGCTTCGCTGGGCCGAGCGCTGCCGCCGGTCGCACGTGCGCGCCGACCAGGCGCTGTTCGGGATCCTGCAGGGCGGCGCGAGCGCGACGCTTCGCCGCGAGAGCGCCCGGGCGACGGCGTCGCTCGGCTTCGACGGCTACTGTCACGGCGGCCTCGGCCTCGGTGAAGAGCCGGCGTGTCGCGAAGCGATGGTGGCCGAAGCGAATGCCGCGCTTCCGCGCGAGGCGCCGCGCTATCTCATGGGCCTCGGCCGACCCGAGGACGTTCTCGCCGGCGTCGCGCTCGGCGTCGACCTGTTCGACTGCGTGTTGCCGACGCGCAACGGACGCCACGGATTCCTCTTCACGCGGCGAGGTGTCCTGCACGTGCGCGCCGCACGCTATCGCGAAGATCCCTCTCCTCCCGATCCGAGCTGCGACTGCCCCGCGTGCACCCGACACACGCGTGCGTATCTTCGGCATCTCCTGCACGGGGGCGAGGCGCTCGGCGCGCGCCTCGCCTCGCTCCACAACCTGCGCTTCTACTTCCGGCTGCTCGAAGAGGCTCGTGCCGCGATCCGGGCGGGAGACTTCGCCGCGTTCCGCCGCGAGCGCGCGGCCGACTGGGCGGCGGGCGCGGAGTAACGACGCCGGGCGGTCCGGACGGCGAGTGGATGGTCTCGCGCGGGGCTGAGTCGAAGCTCTCGCGCCACGCTCTTGCCGCGGCCGGGGCTACCCGCCCTCGCCCAGCGCGTCGAGCCCCACGCAGATGCCTGCGTAGTCCGCGGTCGCGTCTCCGAGCGCAGCCTCGACGATCCTCATTCCGCGCGCGAGCGCGGGCCAGGTGCGCGCACGGACGAGCTCGCGCACGGGACCGAGGCAGAGCGCTTCGCCGGCCGCACACGCGATCGTGCCGAGAATCACCGCTTCGGGCGCGAGCGTGAACGCGAGGCCGACGATTCCGCGCGCGAGGTACTCGTTGAAGCGCGCCATCTCGGTGAGTGCGAACGCATCGCCCTCCCGCGCGGCGGCAATGGCGTGGGCTGGCGTGATGGCATCCCGCGCGCCCGCGAGCGCGACGATACGCCCCGCGGCAGGCGTCTCGCGTCGCAGGCGCCGGGTCCAGGCGGCTCCACCGACGTACGCCTCGAGACACCCCGACAGGCCGCACGCACAGGGCTCACCGGGAACCTCGACTGGGGCATGGCCGACCTCTCCTGCGCTCGCCGCGAGGCCGCGGTGCAGGCGCCCCCCGAGAACGATTCCACCACCGACGCCGGTCGACATCGTGAGATAGACGAGGTGCGAGAGACCGGCACCGGCGCCGAAGCGCCACTCCGCGAGAGCCGCGGCGTTCGCGTCGTTCTCGAGGACGACG
>JADLGR010000238.1 GCA_020849175.1 Deltaproteobacteria bacterium | reverse complement strand
GCGCGCCTGAATGGGGTTCAGGAGGTCGCGAGTTCAAATCTCGCCGGCCCGACCAAAAACCTCCCGGGACACGACGCGTCCTCGCGAAGCCCGACGAGGACGATGCCGCGCCTGCGCGTCCTCGTGGCCCGGCGCGAGGGGTCAGCCCGACCGTCCGACGACCAGCACCTCGACGCGGCCCGACGGGCCGATGAGCGACGAGGCGGCCCAGCCCGTGATGCTGATGATGAGGGACCCGAGAAAGGCGTCACCGAAGCCCGCGACGTGAACCTTCGGCAAGAGCCATGCAACCAGCTCGAGCATCAGGCCATTGATGACGAGCAAGAAGAAGCCGAGCGTCACGAGCGTGATCGGGAGCGTGAGGATCACGACCAGCGGGCGTACGACGGCATTCACGAAGCCGAGAAGCGCTGCTGCGAGCAGGAGCGTCGGAACGTCTTCGATCTCGATTCCCGGCAGGATCTGCTCGGCCACCCAGAGACCCAGCGCGACGATCATCCAGCGGATCACGAATCCGGGCATGCGCCTCTCCTTCCGCGTCTGGCTTTGGACGCACGCGCGAGACGAAAGGCGCCCACGGCGGGGCGCCGGGGCCTGCGACTCGTGCTGCGGTCGGCCTGCGGCGGAGGATACCCTGCCCGTGACCGCCTTCAGCGGACTCTTGCGAGAGCCGAGAGAAGGGCATGACGAGGCCGGAGCTCGAGAGCAGCGCGTCCGAGGCCGCACAGACGAAGCAACTGCTCGCGGCCGTCGATCGCAGGGCGCCCGAGGCGCTCGCGCTCGCGCACTGGATGACGGCCAACCCGGAGCTCGCGCTCGAGGAGCGGGGTGCGAGCGCTCGGTACAGAGCCCTTCTCGGCCCCAGCGGCTTCGATGTCGAGGCGGGCAGCGCGGGCCTCGAGACGGCCTTCGTGGGGTCCCGGGGCCGGAGCGACGCGCCGCTGCGCGTGGCGCTCCTCGCCGAGATGGATGCGCTGCCCGACATCGGCCACGCGTGCGGACACAACCTCTCGGGGCCAGCCAGCCTGCTCGCGGCCGTAGCGCTCGCCGAGGTGATCGCTCCCGAAGCCCTGCACCTGCTCGTCGTGGGGTGCCCGGCTGAGGAGATCGGCGTCGGGAAGCGGCGGCTCGTCGAGGCGGGCGTCTTCGAGGGTGTCCATGCAGCGCTCATGGCGCACGCCTCGGACATGCGCCGGGCGCATCGCCTCTTTCTCGGCAACCGCAAGGTCGAGTTCGTCTTCCACGGACGCGCCGCGCACGCAGCGGCGTATCCGGAGCAGGGAATCAATGCGCTCGACGGCGTGGTCCAGCTCCTGGTGGGGATCGGCCTGCTGCGACAGCAGCTCCCGCGAACGGCGCGCATCCATGCCATCGTCACCGACGGCGGCCGCGCACCGAACGTGATTCCGGAGCGCGCGGCGGCCCGAGTCTGGGTCCGTGCGCTCGACGCATCGACACTCGATCATGTTGCCGAGCGAGTGCAGGCGTGCGCGCGAGGGGCGGCTGAGGCGACGGGGACGATGCTCGAGCGCATCGATCTCTGCGGCTCGTCGCCGCCGATGCGGCCGAACGCGGCTCTTGCCGACGCCTACCGGCGCCAGCTCGAACGGCTCGGTCTGGCCGAGACCGAGCACGCGCCGGACGCGAACATCGGGTCGAGTGACGTGACGCACGTGTCGTGGGCGGTGCCGACGATCCATCCGAACTTTCCGATCGGGTCGAGCCTCGAGCTACACACACGTGCGTTTGCCGACGCGACGGCTTCACCGGAAGGGGAGGCGGGGATGCTCGAGGCCGCACGCGCGCTCGCGCTGACCGTGGCCGAGCTGGTGCGCTCGCGGCGGGTGCGAGAGGCGGTCGCCGCGGCGCACGCGGCAGCGCCCTAGGCGAAGGAGGCTCCGCCCGGAAGGAGCGGCGGCGCAGGCCACTCGCGGATCCCTTGCTTTCCCAAAGGCTTGCGTTCTAAGCTGCGAGCCGGGGGGCAGTCCGTGACGATCCGAGCGGCCTTGCGGCGCGACACGTTCGCGCCCCAGCGGCGGCGCATGGTCGAACGCCTTGCGAAGGCCGGGCTGTGCGATGCGCGCGTGCTCGCCGCGCTCGAGACGGTGCCGCGGCATCAGCTCCTGCCCGAGGCCCTCCAGGTGCAGGCCTACACGGACACGGCGCTTCCCATCGGCGACGGACAGACGATCTCGGCGCCCGGCATCGTGGGCCTCATGACGGCGGCGCTCGCCCTGCGGAGCGAGGACCGCGTGCTCGAGATCGGCACGGGCTCCGGCTACCAGTCGGCCGTGCTGTCGCGGCTCGCCGCGCAGGTGATCTCGGTCGAGAGGCTACCCGGCCTCGCGGCGCGCGCGCGGCGCTCCCTCGACACCCTCGGCGTCGCCAATGTGGTCGTTCATCTCGGCGACGGCAGCCTCGGCCGCCCGGCTGATGCCCCCTTCGATGCCATCCTCGTCACCGCCGGTGCGCCGGCGATTCCGCCCCCACTCCTCGAGCAGCTCGCGCCCGGTGGCCGCCTCGTGGCGCCCATCGGAACGCGTGAAGAGCAGCGCCTGTTCCGCGTTCGGCGGACCGAGCGCGGGCTCGTGCGCGAGAACCTGGGACGGTGTCGCTTCGTCGACCTGGTGGGGGCGAACGGGTGGGCCGCCTAGCGCTCGTGTGTGTGCTCGCGTTCCTGGCTGCGTGCTCCGGCTCGCGCGGACCCGCGGCGCCCGAGCTGCGTTCGGGCGCGGGGTTCTACCACGAGCTCGCGCGCGGCGAGACGATCTGGCAGATCGCGCAGCGCTACGCGATACCGGTGGAAGCGATCCTGCGGGCGAATCGGATCGAGGATCCGAGCCGGCTGGCGACCGGAGCACGAATCTTCGTTCCGGGCGTTCGCCCGCTGCCGGGCGACGAGGCTCCGCCGCTCGTCGAAGAGACGCCGCTGGTGCGAGGCTGCGACCTCTCCGGAGAGATGCGCCGCGAGCGACAGGAGCTGGCGCGTCGCGAAGCCGACGTCGCCTTCGAGTGGCCCGTTCGGGGCAGGATCACGACCTGCTTCGCCCCGGAGAACGGCCGCCCGCACGACGGCATCGACATCGCCGTGCCGGAGGGAACGCCGGTGCGCGCCGCCGAGTCGGGTAAGGTCGTCTATAGCGCCACCCTCGGCGCCTACGGCAATCTCATCGTGGTGCGCCATGGGGGGGCCTACACCTCGCTCTACGCACACAACGAGAAGAACTTCGCCCTGCCGGGAGATGTCGTGGAGAAGGGCGACGTCATCGCGGAGGCCGGAGAGAGCGGTAACGCCAGCGGGCCGCACGTCCACTTCGAGATCCGCCGCCAGCGAAGGCCCGACAACCCGATTCTGTACCTGCCGTGAGATGGAAGGAATGCGATGTCGAAGATCGATCGCGAGAAGCTGCTGCGCGACCTCGTCCGCGAGATTCCGGACTTCCCGAAGCCAGGGATTCTGTTTCGTGACGTAACGCCGCTGCTCGCCGATCCCGGCGGCCTCGCGGCCGCGGTCGAGGCGATGGCCGAGCCGTTTCGCGGGGCGCGAATCGACCGCGTGCTCGGGATCGAGTCGCGCGGGTTCCTCCTTGGCGCGCCCGTCGCCCTCGCACTCGGTGCGGGCCTCGTGATCGTGCGCAAGCCCGGGAAGCTTCCCTGGCAGACGGTCAGCGCGAGCTACGACCTCGAGTACGGCAGCGACACGGTCGAGATGCACGTCGATGCGGTCGCGCCCGGGCAGCGCGTGCTGATCGTCGATGATCTGATCGCGACGGGCGGTACCGCGTGCGCCGCGGTCGATCTCGCACGCGGAGCAAAGGCCCATCTCGTGGGATGCGCGTTC
>JADLGR010000237.1 GCA_020849175.1 Deltaproteobacteria bacterium | reverse complement strand
GGCGAGAGCCCGCACGAGTCACGGTCACTGGAGGTCAGCGGCGGGCGCGCCGGCGGCTACCGGCTCTGGGCGCCCGTTCGCTGTGATGTTCCGGGACGCATTCGCGCCACGGTTCGAACGGAAGGCGGCCAGATCGTCGGCGCGGTCTCGATCGAGGCTGTCGCTGCCGAGCCTTTACCTGTGCCGCCCACCATCGGTCCCTGATCGCCCGACGCACGGCTCGAGTCGTGCCCCTCCGGTGCGCGTCTGCGAGACGTACTCCCGCGGCTCGATCAGAACGTGTAGCGGAGGTTGAAGTAGACCTCGTCGCGCTGGCGAACCACCGCGAGGCCGTTCTCCACCCAGCTCGTGTAGGCGCCGCGGCCCGCGTGGTTGTCGAGGCTCAGCGGATTCATTGGATACTCCTTCCCCTGGTACCGGCCCCAGAACAGCGCGAGACCAAAGGTCGCCGAGAAGCTCTCGGTGAAGCGGTACTGGACCTCCGGCAGGACGGCGCCCGAGTTCGACTGCACGTCGTAGACCCACGTCATCGACGGCAGCAGACGGTCCTGGAAGTAGCCGGTCTGCACGGTGAACGTGAACAGGAAGTTCCACGGGCCGTTCACGCTGTAGCTGTTCTTGTAGCCAGGGACGTACTGGAAGAACATCTGGCTGTTGAAGAAGAGCGTACGCGTCTGGTTGAGGAAGTTCACGAAGGTCGGCCGGTCGACCGAGAGCGTCAGGTTGTAGGTGCCCGTCTTCGAGATGCCGTCGTACTCGGCCGCGTTCTCGAAGGGCTCCCGGTTGACCCAGGTGAACTCGACACTCCAGTTCGACTTGGAACGATCCTCGGCGAAGTCGGTGGAGAAGCCGAGGACGTTGCGCCGCTGGTACTCGAGGACCGCGTCGCCGCCTCCGGCCCACACGAAGTCGCGCCGGCCGTAGAGTCCGTTGCCGCCTGCGTTCACCGTGTTGCGCGTGAGGCCCGTGACGGCCCACAGGGCCTGCACGGCCGAGCAGAGCTGCGGCAGGGCGTACGAGCAGCCGGTCGTTCGGTACGCGTTGGTGGCGTTGGTGGGGTCGAAGCCGAGCCGCGGGTCCGAGCCCGGAACATTGATCTGGTCCGAGAACGCGACCAGCAGCATCTCGAAGTTCCACGAGAGGGCGGCCATCTCGCTGCGCCACGTCTGGCCGGTGAAGGGATGGCCCTGGACGAAGGCGATCGGGCCGAGCGCAGGATCTCCGAGTCCAGGGACCGCGCCCATACCGGCGGGGAATCCGATGCTCGTGGTGGCGGGCGCCGGACCGTCGACGGCGGGGTCGTAGCCTGGATCGCCGGGGCCGCGGCAGCCGGGCAGCATGACGGCCTGCCCGTTCACGATGCGTGTACAGACGGGACCGCCCTGGAATCCCACCGTCCCGGGCTGCGGCACGCTCGCATCGAGGGCATTGCGAAGCGTCACTCCCGTTCCGTCGAAGCCGAGCCACGACTGGAGCAGCGCGCTTGCTTCGGCGTTCAGCAGATCGATTCCGCCGGCGCTGGAGGCGAGGGGCGCACCGACCACTCCGCCGTCGCACTGCGTCCCGTAGAAGGGCCCGCAGCCGAGAAGCGCCTGCTGCTGGGGAGTCGTCGTTTGCGCCAGCGTCTGCGTGAGGTTGTGGACGTTGTACGTGACGCTCGCGGGAGCACCCGCGATCGCACCATTGGGTCCCTGGAGCGAGAACGGACCGGCGGGAGTTCCATCACCCGGGTCGATGCTGAGGGCGACCAGCGGGACCCGCGACGCCGGACCGTTGAAGGCGTTGCTCGCGACCGTCGCGATGCCGGCGGGGCTACCGGCTACGAGCTGGCTGATCACCTGACCGACCGTCGTCACACCGACTACCGGTCCCGTGCTCGTCAGCACGCTCTGCGCGCAGACCGACCGATCGAGGCCGTTGAAGCCGACGCTCGCCGAGCAGACGAAGGCGAAGTACTGCTGGTTGACCGAGGTGTTGACGAGAGCGTCCTCGCCCGGACCGAGACAGCTCGGCTCGGTGCCGTTGATGCAGCTCCCCGTGGCGCCCATCCGCCGCGGGCGGCCCGACACCGGATCGACGTTGCGCGAGAAGGTCGTGAGGCGTGCCTGGTAGGGAAGCTTCGCGTAGTTGTAGAAGTCGACGAGCGCGAAGCTGAAGCTCTCCCAGCGGAACTCGAGGCGAACGCCGCCTTGCAGGCCCTGCGCGCTGTTCCACCACATGGACGGGCGATCTTCGCCGGCCACGCCGAGGCCCGCGATGCCGTGAGCGAGGAGCCCATAGGTCTTGTCGCAGACCGGGTTCGGTGTGTACGCCTCGCCGCAGCGGCCGAGGTCGGCGGGGTAGAAGCTGTCGAGGTCGATGGCGGCCTCGAGGCGGACGTCGGAGAAGGGACCGACCTCGTAGAACGAGTAGATGGCGCGCGCGGCCCACAACGGAATGCGCGACTCCTCGAGCGAGGGAAGCGAAGCCAGCGCGAGGTCGTTCGGGTTGAACTGGTCGGTCGTCGCGAACAGCTCCGTCTTGCCCCAGACGATCGTCTGCTTGCCGAGCCGCAGGAACAGGGCGCCCTCGAGCAGGTTGATGTCGAAGTACGCCTCCTTCAGCTCCCGGGTCTGCGTCTGGCTCGCGCCGTGGTTCCAGGCGAGCTCCTCCTGGCTGAAGTTCTGCTGGAACGGATCGCTCCCGCCGTCGCGCAGGTAGCGCGCGTACTGCTGGCTCGGATAGAAGACGCCCTGCGCCTGGTCGGAGGGGCCCGAGCCCGCCGCCCAGAGCGGCGCGGGCCGGTAGGGGAGCGCGTTGCCGCCGGGTAGCCCGGTGATCGGGTTGACGTCGCCGGCGCGGAACGGGTTGACGCGGTTGGCCAGCGTCGCCTGCGGATCGATGTTGTCTTTCGGGTCCCACGGCATCACCTGGGTCCCGGCGAGATCTTCGGTTCCGCGGATGTTTCGCAGCGCGAAGCCGTAGTTGTTGTAGCGCTGGAAGGTGTAGAACGCGGGCAAGTACTCGATGTCGTTCACCACCGCGCGGACGCCGTAGAGCGTGTCGATCGACGGGATCTGGTTGAAGCCGCGCATTGCCACCGTGAGCGGCGGCAACGTCGTGATCACTGCACTGTCCGTTGGCGGCGGTGGCGCCGGCGGATAGACCTGGAGCGTCTTGATCCTCTGGTTCGGCTGCCGGATCGTCGGCACCTCGCCCTGCTGCTCACCGGAGAAGCCCATGTTCCGCGCGAGCGCGAGCCGCTCCGGGAGTGCCCGCGAGCGGTCGCCGAAGATGTTCGCGCTTCCCGCGAAGCCGCACGCGCGCGTCCACGTGCAGTCGTAGCGGACCTCGGCCCGAATGAAGCCTGTGAGCGAATCGACGGGACCAAAACCATCGGGCGCGATGTTGAGGTCGATCTCGAGGCCGAGGACGTGGTACCACTGCGTGAGATCGAGGTGCGCCTGGAAGTCGTCCGAGATCGTTCGGACCTGCTCCTCGAACGCGCCGTGGATCTCGATCCTCTGATCGAAGAAGTCGATCGCCCGCGCGGTCGGGACGAAGGCCCCTCCCACCGCGACGACCGCCAGAGCTGCGAGCCACCGGCTCGAAGACACACGCATCGCTCGACCTCGCATCATGGCGCGGCTCCCCCCAGCCCTCTTTATACGCCGTTTCAGGGCCGAGATGCAGCAGGAATTGCCGGCCGGCTGCCGGTTCGCCCCTCGCCCCGCCCGGGCGCTACGGTTCGCCGCACGCGGCGGTGCGTCGGAGGTCATTGCATGAACGCACGATCCAGTTGGAGACGAGTCACGCGCTGCCTGGCGGCGGCTGCGCTCGTCTGTGGTCTCGCGCCCCACGTCGCGCAGGCGCAGGAGACCGCGCCGCGGCTGGTGACGGCCGTTGGACACGGCGAGACGATGACAGCGCCGGACCGAGCCGTGGTCCTCGTCACGATACGTGCCGAGGGAAAGAGCGCGGCCGACGCAGCGAAGAGTGCCGCGGTCCGTAGCGCGCAGGTCCTCGAGGCGCTTCGCGGCAGGCTCAGCGGCGCAGATCGGGCCGAGACGGCCAGCACGAGCGTGCAGCCGATCCGCGTCTACGACCAGGGCAAGCCGCCGCGCGTCACGGGCTATGCGGCGGAGCATCAGCTTCGCGCCGTGACGGCGCGCATCCACGAGATCGGCCCGCTTCTCGACGCGGTGACGGGCGCCGCCGACGTCTCGGTCGGCTCGGTCCAGTTCGAGCTTGCCGATCCGGGGCAGGCGCAGGCGAACGCGCTGCGCCTCGCAGCGGCAGACGCGAAGACGCGCGCGCGCGCCATCGCCGAAGGTCTCGGCCTCGCGCTCGGGCCGGCCCGCGCGGCGCGCGAGGTCGGCGGGGCGCCGTCGCCGCGGCCCTTCGATCTCCAGCGAAGGAGTGTGGCCGAGGCCACCGCGCAGACCGAGGTGCTCGCGCCCGAGCTGCGCCTCACCGGCGAGGTCGAGGTGAGCTTCGAGCTCGTGAGCGGGCCGAAGCCGTGAGAGGGGGCCGTCCGCCCCGCCGGGCGGCGGCCGCTCCGGAGGCGCGCGCCACTCCCGATCTCTTCGCCGTCACTGCGCCCGGCCTCGAGCCCATCGTGGCGGACGAGCTGGGCGCGCTCGGCCTGAAGGTCGTCGCGGTGACACCCGGAGGTGTCGAGTTCGAAGGAGACCTCGACGACCTGTGGCACGCGAACCTCGCGCTGCGCAGCGCAACCCGCGTGCTCCTGCGCGTGGCGAGCTTTCGTGCGACGACGTTCGACGAGCTGCGACGGCGTGCTGCCCGGCTGCCGTGGGAGCGCTACCTCGCGCGCGGCGATGCGCTCCAGCTTCGCGTCACGTGCCACGCGTCGCGCCTGTACCACTCGGGCGCCGTTGCGGAGCGCGTGGCCGCAGCCATCGCGGATCGGCTCGGCTTCGTGCCCGCGCGCGCAAAGGGTGGGAGCGAAGACGACGACGAGTCGGGCGTCGCCGGCCCCCGCACGCAGCTCGTGCTGGTACGCTTCGAGCGCGATCGCTGCACCGTGAGCGCCGACAGCTCCGGCGAGCTTCTCCACCGACGCGGCTACCGCGAGGCCACGGGCAAGGCCCCGCTGCGCGAGACGATCGCCGCCGCCCTCGTCCTCGCCTCCGGCTGGGATGCGCAGGCGCCGCTCGTCGATCCGCTGTGCGGAGCGGGAACGATCGCGATCGAGGCGGCGCTGCTGGCGCGCAGGCGCGCGCCGGGCCGTGCCCGTCGTTTCGCGTTCATGGGCTGGAGCGACTTCGACGCCGCGCGCTGGGCGCGCCTGCTCGAAGACGCGGACGCCCGCGCCGCGGCAGCTCCTACGATGCCGCCGATCCTCGCCTCGGACCGCGACTCGGGCGCGATCGCCGCAGCGCGGGCGAACGCCGCGCGCGCCGGCGTCGAGAAGGACATCGTCTTCTCGCAGCGCACGGTCTCCGACATCGCGCCGCCTCCCGGTCCGGGCTTCGTCGTCACCAATCCGCCGCACGGAGTCAGGCTCTCGCGCGACGCAGACCTTCGCAATCTCTACGCGACGCTCGGCCGGGTGCTGCGCGCACGCTGTCCAGGCTGGCGGGTCGCGCTGCTGAGCCCCGGGCCGCGGCTGTGGAACGCGACGGGGATCGCGCTCGCTCCGCGGCTGCGCGTGCGGCACGGAGGCCTCGGTCTCGTCCTCGTGACGGGTGTCGTTTCGCAGACGACGGAGCCCTCACCGTGAGCGAGCCGGGAGCCACCGAGACGCTGCGCGTTCTCGGGCTCTCGCTCGGGATCGGCGAGCCCGAGAGCGCGCTGCGCGAGCGTGCGCTCGCCACTGCGGGACTCGAAGCATCCGACCTTCGAGGCTTCCGCATCGCGCGAAAGTCGCTCGACGCGCGTCGTCACGGCGGAACGCGGCGTCTGCGCTTCGTCGCCCACGTCGATCTCGTGATCGACGCCGGTCGAAGGACGACCGGGCTCGAGCGGGCGCTTCGGTCGGGTCGCGCGGCGCCAGCCCCAGCACGCGGCCGAGTCGAGGTCGATGCTCGACACGAATCCGTGTCGCGAGCACGAGTCGCCATCGTGGGTGCCGGACCGGCGGGCCTGTTCGCCGCCCACGTGCTGGCTCGAAACGGCGTCTGCGCCGTCGTGATCGAGCGTGGGCCCGCCCTGGTCGAGCGAGGCCGCGCGATCGCGCGTTTCGAGCGATCGCGCGAGGTCGATCCCGAGCGAAATCTCCTCTTTGGCGAGGGCGGTGCGGGAACCTACTCGGACGGAAAGCTCTACACGCGTATCGCGCATCCGCTCGAGGTACCGCTGCTCGAGGAGCTGGTCGCGTGCGGCGCTCCGCCCGAGATCCTCTACGACGCGCGCGCTCACGTCGGAACCGATCGCCTGCACCGGATCCTGCCACGGCTGCGCGAACGCCTCGAAGCGAGCGGAGTCCTCTTCCAGTTCGACACGCGGGTCGACGGGCTCGTGCTCACCGGCGGCGGCGTGGCACCGGCGCGCGTCGCCGCGCTACGGACCTCCGCGGGCGAGATCGCGTGCGACGCGGTCGTGCTCGCGCCGGGTCACAGCGCGCGCGACACCTGGCGTGCCCTCGCGGAAGCCGGGGTCGTGCTCGAGTCGAGGCCCTTCCAGCTCGGCGCTCGCGTCGAGCACCCGCAGGCGCTGGTCGACGCCGGTCGCCACGGAACAGGTCCCGAGGCCAGGCTCCTCGGTCCGGCGTACTACGCGCTCGTGTGTCGAGCCACAGAAGACGTGGCCGAAGCGCACAGCTTCTGCATGTGCCCGGGCGGACAGATCGTCGCGAGCGTCAACACGCCCGGGATGCTCTGCACCAACGGCATGAGCAACTCGCGTCACTCGTCGCCGTTCGCCAGCGCGGCCATCGTCGCGACCCTCGGACCGCGAGAGATCGGGCCCGGTGTCTTTGCCGGCGTCGCGTTCCAGGAGAAGCTCGAGCGGGCCGCCTTCGAAGCCGGCGGTGGCGGTTTCACGGCGCCGGCACAGCGGGTGCAGGACTTCCTCGCCGAGCGCGACAGCGGCGGCATCGGGCGGACGAGCTATCGGCTCGGCGCATGCCCGGGCCGCCTCGACCGACTGCTTCCGCCGCCCGTACGCGCCGCGCTCGTGCGAGCGCTCGCGCGCTTCGATCGCGAGATTCCCGGCTTCGCAGGGCCCGAGGGACTGCTCGTCGGCGTCGAGACGCGGAGCGCGAGCCCGATTCGGATGCCGCGCGATCCCGAGAGCTTTCGCGCGCACGGCTTCGCCAACCTCGTTCCGTGTGGTGAGGGGGCCGGCTGGGCCGGCGGCATCATGAGCGCTGCGATCGACGGCGCGCGCGCCGCGCAGGCGCTGATCCAATTTGGTGTCGCACCGCCGGCGTGATCCGCCGCGGCGTCACCAGCCCGGGCCGAAGACCATCTCGACGCCGAGGTTGAAGATCGAGAGCAGCAGGCTCGACCACACCGCCGGCAGGAAGCCATCGATCTCGACGCCCGGCACGATCGCCGCGACGAGCTTGAGCATGAGCGCGTTCACGACGAGCAGGAACAGGCCCAGGGTCACGATCGTGAGCGGAAGCGTCAGGACGATCGCGACCGGGCGCACGAAGGCGTTCACGAGGCCGAGAACGACGGCGGCCAGAATCGCCGACGTCGTGTCGGCGATGTCGAAGCGCTTCACCAGGTTGGCGACGAGCAGGAGGAGGGCGGCCGTGACGAGGACGTGAGCGAGAAAGAGCACCATGGCGCCATTGTACCCTTCGGCTCGCCGTCGTGTAGCCTCGAAGGGACGCCACGTGAAAGAGGAACCCATGATCGAGCTCCACACCGCCGCGACGCCGAACGGATGGAAGGTGTCGATCCTGCTCGAGGAGCTGGCGCTTCCCTACGCGGTCAAGGTGCTGCGCCTCGATCAGCTCGACCAGAAGCAGGAGGAGTTCCTGCGCATCAACCCGAACGGCCGCATACCGGCGATCGTCGACCGTGACGAGGGAGGCTTCGCGGTCTTCGAGTCGGGCGCCATCCTCATCTACCTGGCGGAGAAGACCGGTCGTTTCCTGCCGGTCGAACGCAAGGCGCGATCCGTCACGCTCCAGTGGCTCATGTTCCAGATGGGTGGTGTCGGCCCCATGCAGGGACAGGCCAACGTCTTCTACCGCTATGCGCCGGAGAAGATCGAGTACGCGATCCAGCGCTACCAGAACGAGACACGGCGACTCTACGAAGTTCTCGACCGCAGGCTCGCCGAGTGCGAGTACCTGGCCGGCGAGTACTCGATCGCCGACATGGCGACGTGGCCGTGGGTCTCGATCCACGACTGGGCCGGAGTCTCGACCGACGGGCTGCCGAGCCTCGAGCGCTGGCTGGCGGCGGTCGGAGACCGGCCGGCCGTGCAGCGTGGCCGCGCCGTTCCGCCACGCCCGGACGTGAAGCCGACCGCCGATCAGTTCGCGAAGGCCGCTGCCAAGACGCTGGTCTGACGCGGTCCGCCGTCACCTCAACCGTTGCCGCCGCCCTGCCGATGATCTGCGCGGGCCCGACCCGGGCCGTGGGCGGTCATGTCGCGCAAGAGGCGAGCCAAGACGGCGGCCGGCGCCGAGAGCCTGCCTGCGCTGGAGCGCAGGATCGGGATTCCCCGGTTCGGACTCGGGGACTTCCTCGTGCTGCTGCGCCGGATCCTTGCGACGCTGCGGCACGGCATCGAGCGGCGTGAGCAGTCCGAAGCCGACCTGCGCAGCAGCGAGGCGCGCCTGCGCGCCATCCTCGACGCGTCGATCGATCCCATCGTCACGATCGGCAGCGACGGGGTGATCCGAAGCGCGAGCCGGGCCGTGGGCCGTGTCTTCGGCTGGGAGCCCGATGAGCTCATCGGGCGAAACGTCTCGGTGCTGATGCCTGAGCCCTACCGCTCCGGTCATGACGGCTATCTCGCACGGTACCTGCAGACCGGCGAATCGAGCGTTCTCGGTCGGCTGCGCGAGCTCGAGGCCGAGCGTCGCGACGGAAGCGTCTTTCCCTGCGAGATCTGGGTCAACCCCGTCGGCGTGCCGCCGGGGGAGGCGCCGCTGTTCTGCGGTGTCCTGCGCGACATCACGGAGCGCAAGGCCGCCGAGCGTCGCTTGCAGCAGTACGCGAGCCATCTCGAGGTCGCGAACCTCGAGCTCGCCGACTCGTCGAAGGCGCTGCAGGAAGTCGTCGAGAAGCTCCGCCGCTCGAACGAGGACCTCGACGAGTTCGCGTACGTCGCATCGCACGACCTCAAGGAGCCGCTGCGAGGCATCCACAACTACGCGCGATTCCTGCTCGAGGACTACGCGAAGGTCCTCGACGCCGACGGGATCGGCCGGCTCGAGACGCTCGGCAGACTCGCCGAGCGCCTCACGGCGATGATCGATGCCCTGCTCGAGTTCGCCCGGCTCGGTCGCACGCGGCTCGCCGTCACGCGAACGGATCTGCAGGCCGTCGTCGAAGACGTCGTCGAGTCGCTGGAGGTGATGCTCCACGAGCGCGGCGCGAGCGTCCAGATCCCGGAGCGGCTGCCTGCGGTCGTGTGCAGCGGGACACTCGTCGCGGAGGTCTTCCGCAACCTCATCGAGAACGCGGTCAAGTACAACGAGAAGCCCGAGCGCCGGGTCGAGGTCGGGGTGTCGCACGGCGCAGGACCGCCCGCGGCCGGGCATCCGCCGGTCTTCTTCGTGCGCGACAACGGCATCGGGATCCGTGAACGTCACCTCGAATCGGTGTTCCGGATCTTCAAGCGCCTCAACGGGCGTGACCGCTTCCCGGGAGGCACCGGGATGGGTCTCACGATCGTCAAGAAGATCGTCGAGCGACACGGTGGCCGCATCTGGATCGAGTCGACGCCCGGAGAGGGAAGCGCCTTCTTCTTCACGCTGAGCCGAGAAAACTGATCGATGCGCACGCACGGAGACCGAACGCTGCTCATCGTCGAAGACAGCCCCGAGGACCTCGAGGCGACGCTTCGCGCACTGCGCAGAAGCGGCTTCTCTCATGCGGTGGCGCACTGCGCCGACGGCGAAGAGGCGCTCGACTACCTGCACCGCCGCGGGCGCTTCGCGGCGGCGGGTGCAGCGCCGCGGCCGGATCTCGTGCTGCTCGACCTCAACCTGCCCGGGACGAGCGGACGCGAAGTCCTCGCAGAGGTGAAGTCGACCGAGCGCCTGCGATCGATTCCGATCGTCGTCTTCACGACATCGGCGGCCGACCGCGACGTCGACGCCTGTTACCGGACCGGCGCCAATGGATACGTCCAGAAGCCGGTCGGCGTCGACGCGCTCGTGAGCGCGCTGCAGTGCTTCGACGAGTTCTGGTTCGGCGTCGCGCGGCTGCCGACGCCCGAGAGAGAGGGGTTCCGATGAGCACGACGCGAACACCGCTTCGCATCCTGATCGTGGACGACTGCAGGGAGGATCGCGAGCTGTATCGCCGCTTGATTGCACGGGGCTTCGCGCAGGACCACATCATCGCGGAGACCGAGACCGCGGAGGAGGCACTCGAGCGAATCGCGACGGCCGAGCCTCACTGCATCTTGCTCGACTACCGTCTCCCCGACGGCGACGGCCTCTCGTTCCTGTCGGCGCTTCGACTCTCGCACGGTGATGGCCACATCCCCGTCGTCATGCTGACCGGCGGCGGAGACGAGAGCGTGGCCGTGCAGGCGATGAAGCGCGGCGCGCAGGACTACCTGACCAAGAGCTCGGTCAGCGCCGAATCGCTGCGCCGCGCGATCCACGGCGCAATGAAGCGTGTGGCCGAGCAGCAGCAGCTCAGGCGCTCGGCGAGCATCGACGAGCTGACCGGCGCCTGCAACCGGCGCTGGCTGCTCGAGCGGCTTCGCGAGGAGAGCGTCCGCGCACGGCGTCATCGGACGCCGCTGTGCGTGCTGATGCTCGACCTCGACCACTTCAAGCGCGTGAACGACGCCTACGGTCACCGAATCGGCGACGCGGTGCTCGAAGGGGTGGGGCGCGTGCTTCGCACGACGCTGCGTGCGGGCGACTTCGCCGGACGTTATGGAGGGGAGGAGTTCTGCGTCGTGCTGACCGACACGCCGCTCGCCGGAGCGCGCGTCGTCGCCGAACGCATTCGGCGCCAGGTCCGCGCGCTCGAGGTCGGAGCACCGGACGGCAGCGTGATCGGGGTCGCGTGCAGCATTGGTGTGGCGCAGGCCGACACCGGGCGTGATCCGATGGAGGCGGTCGAGCTCGCCGACCGCGCGCTCTACCGCGCGAAGGCCACCGGCCGCGACCGCGTCGAGCTGGCGCCGCCGCCGATCCTGCCCATCACGGCGGCGCACGCATAGGTGCGACGCGGCGGCGCTGGCGGGCCGCTCCAGGAACGTGTCTCGGGATCGGGCTGCCAGGTGCGCTCGCAGATCAGTCGTGGAGGCTGCGGTCGCGCTCCTCCCAGCCTCCGGTCGGGCCCCGGAAGACGAGGATGCGCCGCGGCGTCGTGAGGGTCACGAGATTCGCCTTCGCGACCATCGATTCGGTGCGCTCGCCGAGATTCATCCTGGCAGTGAAGAATCCGCCCGCGTAGGGCGAGACACCGAGTGCTCGCCGGTCGGTGAGAACCACACCGACGTTCTCGCCGACGACCGCGTCGATCACGACCTCGCGCGGACCGAGGCTCGATTCGACGAGATTTCCGCTGCCGCCGTCGAAGCCGAACGCCCGCTTCGGCGTCGTCACGAGGGCCACGCGGTCGCCAAGGAGCACCGACGCCGGTGGCTCTTCGCCCCGGCGCAGCCGCGCCTGCTGCCAGGCGGCCGAGCTCGTCGCCACGAACAGCATGCGCCGATCCGTGATCACCGCGCCGACGCGCCCGCGTGTCGCATACCAACGTACGGACTCGCCGATCTCGAGCGGCTGCTCGGTCTCGCCGCCGCTGGTCGCGTCGATCGCGAGGAGCGTGCGCGGCAGCACGATGATCTCGAGCAGATCCGAGAGCGGCACCTGGCTGCCCGCGTCGGTGTCGTCGAAGGCGCTGGCAGGAGGAGCGAGCGCGAGCAGGCACGCAAGCAGCGTCGCGAACGACGCACGGCGCCCCGTGCTCGTCTCGCGGGATCGCATGGCGGTCCGACTCCGATTAGACGAGCGGGTCTTCTTCGTCGGGTGCGTAGGCGGTGATCTCACAGTCGAGCGGGATCACCTCGAAGACGGGGCGCTCGTACGCCGGCTGGGCAGGAGGCGTCGGGCTCTTCAGTTCCATGCCGCGAGGATATCCGGGTGCCCGAGGGCCTCAAGGCCTGCCTCGGGGGACCCGATCTCTGGTCGGGGGCCTCCAGCATTTCCTCCTAGCTGCTCCCGTCGCGCCTCGGTGTTTCAGTGGAGACGCAGGACGGCGCGCACGAGAGCCTGGGCGTTCGAGGTTCGGAAGGTTCGGACGGCATGTACGACCACGAGCAGGTAGAGCTTCCGAAGGCTCGTGGCGCCTCGGAGGCGACCGAGCGAAGCGACCTCGTCTCGGTGCTCCTGCGCGATGGGGCCGTGACCGAAGCGCAGGTTCGCCATGCCCGGCGCGTGAGCGCAAAGCTCGGCGGCACACGGCCGCTCGTGCCGCTGCTCCTCGACCTCGGCCTCGTGACCGCCGAGAGGTTTCGCGCGGCGCTACGCACCCACCGGCTCGAGCTCCGGATCGGAGCGCTCCTGGTCGAGCTCGGGCACCTGCGCGAGGTCGACGTCGCGGCGGCGCTTCGCGTGCAAGAAGAATCGGCTGCAGGCGATCGCAAGCTCGGCGAGATCCTGGTCGAGCAAGGACTCGTCGGCGCGCAGGAGCTCGCGACCGTGCTCTCGTCGCAGCTCGGGATCCCGTGCGTCGAGGCCGGCGCCATCGAGCCCGACACAGAGCTCCTCGAGC
>JADLGR010000236.1 GCA_020849175.1 Deltaproteobacteria bacterium | reverse complement strand
GAGTGACGCCGGCCCGGAACGCAACGCGGCCGAGGACGTCCTGGTGGACGAGGCGGGGCACCTTGTACTGCTGCCCGCGAAGCCGCCGTTCGGCGCGCTCGAGCGAGAGCTGCGCTTGATGTGCAACGAACTGCGCGAGGCCTTGTGTCGCAGTTTGGTCGTGCTCCGTGGCATTGCGCCACCGCTCACGCAGCTCCGACGTGCGTGCCGGCTCACCGGCGACGATCCAGCAGCGCTCCGGATGGCGGCGGATCAGCCAGCGCTGGCGGAATGTTCCCGGGTCGCGAGGATCGCCGAAGGTCAGCAGGTGCCGCAGTCGCACCGAGCGTCTGCCGTCGATGACGGGAGGGCGCCAGATGACCCGCAGCGGAGCGAGCAGCGCCTCGCGCGAATCGGCGAGCGCCGCCTCGAGGTGCGGATCGAGCATCCGCGCGCCGCTTCGTCGTGAGGAGGGGATCGCGACGGCCTGATCGGCCGCCGGATCTGCTCCGGGCGGCCGTTGGCGTTCGATCCAGTCGATGAGCAGGCGATGCTCGAGCGCACTCGATGCGTCGAGCAGGAAGACGACGCGCGGCGGCAGGGCGTCTTCCGTCCTCGGCCAGGCGGGCTCCTCGATGTGCGGGCGCTGAGGCATGCCGCGATTCTAGTCCGCAGGCGGCCCGGGCGGTCGGGAAACCTCCACTCGTGCGGCACGGATCGCCGCCGGGAGGTATCGTTCGAGCCCCATGCACCGTCCCGTGTCAGCGAAGCGACTGACCCCTGCCGAGGCGGCCGCGCTCGTCAGGCCCCGGGATCGTCTCGCGGTTCCGCTCGGGCCCGGGCAGCCGGCTGCCTTCCTCCACGCCCTCGGCGAACGCGACGACTTCGAGGATCTGTGCGTCTTCGGCGCCCTGCTGACCGGCCTCTACAAGGTCTTCACGCGGCGCGGCGTTCGCATGCGGTCCGGATTCTTCGGTCCCGTCGAGCGTGGGCTCCGGCAGGCCGGATTCGACGTGCAGTTCGTCCCCGCCGACTTTCGGCGCTTCTCGCACATCGTTCGCGATTTTTGCCCGCGCATCCTCTCCGTGATGGGATCGCCGCCGGACGAGAAGGGGATGATCTCGTTCGGACTCCACGCGGGCGCCGGTGTCGAAGAGCTGTTCGCCGTGGCGCGCGATCCCGACAGACTTCTCGTCGTCGAGATCAACCCGCGCGTTCCGCGCACGCTGGGAATGCCTCCGGAGCATCCGCACGCGATCCACGTCGACCTCGTCGACGTTCTCGTCGAGAGCGACGCGCCGCTCTTCGAGCTTCCCGACCGCGTTCCCGACGACGTCGAGCGAGCGATCGCCGCGGTCGCGAGCCGATACGTCCCGGACGGCGCCACGCTCCAGACGGGAATCGGCGGCATCCCGAGCGCCGTTGCCGAGATCCTCGCCGCGGGACCTGGCGGTGACTACGGCCTGCACACCGAAATGTTCACCACCGGCTGCCTGCGGCTCCACCAGGCCGGCAAGGTGACGAACCGCAAGGGGCAGTACGACGGCGTGTCGATCGTGACGTTCGCCGCAGGGCCGAGCGAGCTCTACGAGTGGCTCGACGGCAACGAGAGCGTGCGCTTTCTGCCGATCGAGTTCGTCAACGACCCCGCGATCATCGCTCGCAATCGTCGCTTCGTCTCGATCAACGGTGCGCTGGCCGTCGACTTGAAGGGACAGATCGCCGCTGACACCATCGACGGGCGTCAGTTCTCCGGTATCGGCGGGCACGAGGACTTCTTGCAGGGCGCCGCATACTCCGAGGGCGGCCGCTCGCTCGTCTGCCTGCCGTCGACCGCGCGCGTCGGAGACCGCGTCGTCTCTCGCATCCAGGCGCAGTTCGCGGCCGGGGCCGTCGTCACGGGACCGCGACATCAGGTCGACATCGTCGTCACCGAGCACGGAGCGGCCGAGCTGGCCGGGAGAAGCGTCGCCGAGAGAGCGGAATCGCTCGTCGCCGTCGCCGATCCGCAGTTCCGCGACGCGCTGCGTGCGGCCATGCCTTCGTAACGGAGGAGCCCCCATGTTCGAGCAGCCGCGGTTTCCGAAGGAAGCACTGATTCCCTTGTTGGCGGGAATCGCGTGGCTCTGGCCGAGCGCGAGCTTCGGCGTTCTCGGCTTCCTCGGATCGTTGCCGCCCGGCTGCCTGCTCGTCGGAGCGGGCGTCGCGATGATGCTCTGGCCCGGCGATCACCGTATCGACCAGTTCGCTGCGATCGGCGCCGTTCTGGGGGTCGTCTTTGCGCTGCCCGCGTTCTTCACCGAAGGGGTCGCGACTGGCCTGTGGCTGACCGGCTTCTCGGTGGCCGCGTTCTTCGCCGCCGGCTGGGCGTCGGTGCGACAAGAGCCGCACCACGCCGAGGTGCCCGAGCCGAAGCCTTCGCTGCGTCTCGCGGGCAAGGTGGCTCTCGACGAGGCGCTGCTCTCGACCATGCAGGTGACGACGTCGATGCCCTCCGGCGACGACGCGAAACGAATCGTTCGCGAAGTGCTCGCCGCGCGCGAGATGTTCGACGCACGGGGCTGGCTCGAGAAGCCAGCCGGCTATCACGTGGCGCCCCCTCCGCTGGAGGCGTACGCGCTTCGCCCGGAGCGGGTGCGCGGCTTCGCGTACGAGCATCTCAGCTTCGAGAGCGAGTACGAGCCCCACGCCGACGAGCCGGGACGCGACCGCTGGCTCTCGTACGGCGCCAACCGTACGGCGCACGCGTGGGTCGTGCGACACGCAGATGCGTCGCGCCCCTGGCTCGTTTGCATTCACGGCTACCAGATGGGCTGGCCGCTCGTCGATCTCTACGCCTTCGACCCGCGCTGGCTCTCGCAGCGACTCGGGCTGAATCTCGTGCTGCCCGTCCTGCCGCTGCACGGCCTTCGCAAGCAGGGCCGCCGCAGCGGCGACGGATTTCTCGCGGGAAACATCGCCGACAGCGTTCACGCCGAGGCGCAGGCGATGTGGGACATGCGCAGGATCCTGTCGTGGGTGCGCGCACAGGGCGCGACGAAGGTCGGCGTCTACGGCCTCTCGCTCGGCGGCTACAACACCGCCGTGCTGTCGAGCCTCGCGCCTG
>JADLGR010000235.1 GCA_020849175.1 Deltaproteobacteria bacterium | reverse complement strand
TCTTCGTGAGCTGGTACGAGAGCTGGAGGTCGACCTCGGGGACGACCGCGAAGCGCGTCTCGCTGCGCGATCCGACGGCGCCGGGGCGAGCAAAGACGCCATAGGGAGTCGAGAGCATCCCCCCGCCCGCGGTGACGGCCTGCCCCCAGCCGCTCGTGTCGAGACGCTCGCGGTTCACGCCGAGCGCGACGCTCGGCGAGATCGTGAGCGTGAGGTCGGGAATCACCGGCACCTTCGCATCGAGCCCGAGCTCGAGCCCGTAGAAATCGTTGCTCGCCGAGACCCGGTCCTGCGCCCAGACCCGTGAGCCTGCGCCGGGCAGCGTGCCGCCAGCGAAGAGGTAGCTGCCGAGCGTCGCGTTGCCGAAGAACGCCGGCACGGTCGGGTCGGTCGCGTAGTCGATCTGGAAGGTCTCGTCGAGCCGCAGGTACCGGAAGCCCGCCGAGAAGCCGAGATCGACGTCCCCACAGCCGCAGCCGCGCTTGCGAGCGCGCGCGCCGACACCCCAGAGGTCGAGCGACGAGCCGACCGACACCGATCCGGCCGACGAGGGCTGTCCGGCGATCGCCGATCCGATGACGACGGCGTACTCGGTGTTCTTCGCCTGGTCGTAGAAAGGGACCGAGAAGAACGAGTTCGGCTGCCCCGACTGCAGCGTATCGCGTGTCGACTCCTTGGGGACGTAGAACCCTCGCAGCTCGACGCCCCAGTCGCTGTCCCGGCCCAGCCATCCGCCGAGCGAGCCCTTGAGGCCGCTCGCGAAGCCGTAGGTCGGCCGCGGATCGTCGTAGAGCACGTCCGTGTCGAGGCCGCTCAGCTCGCCAAGGAACGGCCGGCCCGTGGCCGGGTTGTCGATGAACACGAGCTCCTTCGTGGTCACGAGCGGGAAGTCGGGACGACGGGACGCCTCGCTCTGCGTACCGAAGTAGTCGACCTGGCCGTAGAAGATGCTCTGCGGCGCGGCCGGCGTCGTGGCGTTGCCGGCGCTCTGCGGGGTGACCGTGCCGCCCCCTCCCCCACCATCCTCACCGACGATTCGCGGCGTCAGGAAGATGAACAGATCGCTGCGCCCGCTCTCGAACGAGCGACTCGAGAAGAGCCTGCCGAGGACCGGTACCTGGGAGAGGCCGGGAACGCCCGAACGGAGCCGAGCCATGTCCGGCGGCATCAGCCCGCGCAGCACGACGCTCCCGCCGTCGGGGACACGAACCGACGTCGTCAGCGTCGTCGATCCGAATCGCGGCGCGCTGCTCGAGAGATCGACGGTGGGCTTCTGGACCTGCATGTCGAGGAGCACGTGACCGGCCGGGTCGATCTTCGACAACACCTGGAGATCGATCTCGAAGCTCCCGGGGCTCGGCCCGTTTGCGGCAGGGACCGGGCCACCGATCTGGAAGCTGGCGCTCCTGCCCGGCGTGGCCGTGACCGACGGCGCCGACAGGATCGTCGCCGTGCCACGCTGGTGCCCGTCTTCGAGCCACACGTCGATCGGCGCCCGGCCCGACAGACCCATTCCTGCCGGGATCACGAACGCCTGCGGATCGACCACAGCCGTCTGAAGGGCAGCGACCGTGGACGAGACGTCGACCCCGAGCTTCTCGACATCGGCCCGGCTGATCTCGACGACCGAGGCCGTGATCTCGACCATTCGTTCGGGCCGCGCGGTGGCGGCAGGCGCGGCAAGAAGGCCCGCAGTGACGAGCCCGAGGCATGTCGCGAGCGGCGACCGAACGAAGGCGCGCGTAGTCCGCATGTTCCCCCCCCCGGAGAAGGCTCCGCACAGCGCGGGCCAGCACGAGCCTTCGCCGCCTCATACGCCGCTGCGTGCGTTCGTGCAAGAAGAATCGGCGCTCGCGGTGCGGGGCGCACTCGTCGGGCGGTGCGCTCGCGGTCGAAGACCTCCCGGTCAGGCTCTCACGGCGCGAGCGCCGACGGGCCGGGTGCCCGGAAGAATCGCGTCTTCATCCGGGCGAGGTCGCGGAAGTTGACGACTCCGTCGCCATCGAGGTCGGCGTTCGCGTCGGAGCGGAAGAAGACCGATTTCATTCGCGCGAGGTCACGGAAGTTGACGATGCGGTCACCGTCGAGGTCGGCGTCGCAGACGTTGCCGTACCCGTCGCCGTCGGTGTCGCGATGCCACGCGCCTCCGGCATCGGGAGCGAGGGGGCCGTTCGGGTCCACCGTGCAGTTGTCGCAGGCGTCACCCGTGCCGTCGAGGTCGGCGTCCGCCTGCGCGGGGTCCGGCGCGCCGGGACAGACATCGAGGCCGTTCACGAACCCGTCGGCGTCGGGGTCGGCTCCGCAGGCCGATCCCACGGCCGGCGCGTAGGACACGGAGCGCGCGCCGCTCCAGTCTCCCACCGGCACCTCTGCTTCGAAGGGCTGCTCGCGAAGCGCGAGCACGCCGGGAACACCCGCGTTCGGGTAGTAGGCCGCGCGCCCGGGGCCGGGATGGGTCGCCTCGGCGACGAAGCCGACACCGGTCACCCAGAACCTCGTCCGATCGGGCGCGGCAATCGTTCCGGACGGCGCGCTGTCGGCATCGAGGATGAGCCGGCAGGCGTCGGCCTGCGGCTCCTCGACTGGCTCGGCAGTAGGCGGCCAGTGCGTTCCGGGGCCGACTGCGAGCGTGTATGCACCCGTCTTCGAGACGTTCGGCGCCTCGAAGCCCACCCGCCAGCGTCCCTTGCCGAGCCGATGGCTCTTGCGGCTGCACTCCCCCTGCGCGGTGTACTGGTATCCGAGCCAGCGGATGCCGTCGTACACGAAGAAGAAGCCCACGAAGCCGCGCGAGCACACTTCGAACGCGACGTCCTGCTCGACAGGAACGTCGAGCCAGAAGTCGTCGGAATCGCCCGTCGCGAGCGTCCCCTGTGCGCGTCCCGGCAGCGACAACGGCGCGCCGGAGAAGCTGCCGCCGGGAGGCTCGACGATCAGCAGGTCGTCGGCGAGCCCATTGCAGTCGTCGTCGCGGCCGTTCGCGATCTCGGTTCGTCCGGGCGCCGTGCCGGCATCTGCGTCGTCGCAGTCTCCGAGAAGAGGGCTCACGCCATCACCGTCGGCGTCCGAGCAGCGCGGCTCGGCCGGCAGTGAGGCAAGGCGTGCGCGAAGACCAGCGGAGATCGACCAGCGCCACGCGTCGGCGTAGCATCCGAGATCGGCGCTCGCTCCCTGTGCCATGGCTTCGAAGTGCAGATCCGCCCTGTCCTGGAGCGACTGCGACGGGCCATGCGCCGCACGCAGGCTCGTCAGCGCAGCCAGGAAGCGTCGCGCTGCATGCGGACCGTGGAGCTGTACGAAGCGATGCGTCGCGCCACCCCAGGTCGTATTGGCGCTGACGCCCTCGGCATCGCACGCCTCCTCCGCGATGCAGCGTTTCCAGCTCGCAGCGGTGTCGCGGACGTACGCGCCCCAGGTCGAGTCGGTCGCGCTCTTCTGCACGTCGTCCGGTGAGCTGGTCGTGCTCCCCATTCGCGTGTAGGTCTGGAGGTACTTCTCGAAGAACGTGGTCCAGGCGTGGGAGTCGAACGTCGACGGCGCGCCTTCCCACAGATCGCGTCCGAGCAGGTCGAAGTTGTGGGACATCTCGTGAACGAGGATCCGTGGCAGGACACCCGCTGCGAGGTCGCTGCGCAGCTCGGTCTTGGCGGCGTCGCTCGAGACCACCTCGATGCCCTTCATCGCGATGTTCCCGCAGCCGTAGCCGCACGTCGAAGGAACGACCGCAATTTCGAGCCGGCCCGCTCCGGCCGGCTCGCCAGTCATCAGCTCCGTCGCGTGCTGATAGACGAAGTCGGCGCGGTCGAGAAGCAGACGCCGCGCCGCGTCGTCGAGGCCATCGCCGTCGATCCAGGTCGCCGGAAGCAGCAGATCGACGAAGCGCCCGGTGTAGCGCGTCAGTGCGTGGGTCGTGCCGTCGAAGGCGCGGTAGCTCGCGGGCGCACCGCATGCGAAGCACGAGGGCGGTGCAGCCGCTTCTCGGCGCACGGCGGCGAGCGGCCCGGGCCGGGGCTCGCGCGTGCCGCACCAGGTCTCGGGAGAGCCTTGCGACGGCGTCACGCGGACCCCAGGACCGGAGCGCGCCGGCGCCACCGGCAGCAAGAGGAGCAGCAGCACGACCCGCAGCAGCACAGAGGCCAGCATGCTCGGGATCATCGCCCGCTCCGCCGCCAAACGTCAATCGATACGGCCGCTCGGTGGGCGGCGGGCGCCATCGACGGAACGGGTTCTATGCTCCCGGGATGGTCGTCTCGCGAGGATCACGGCAGCGTGTCGGCTGATGTGAGCCGCCACGCCGCAGCGGGAGCTCTACTGCGACGGCGATGGGTTGCCGGCGTACTTGCCGCCGTGCTCGTCGTGGGCGCGACTCCGACCTCGGGAGCCGATGCGCCCGAGTCGGCTCCGCCGCGAGCCGGCCCCGACGCCGTGCGGCTCGTGTTCGCCGAGCTCGGGCGTGTCGAGAACGAGTCGCTCCAGCGTTACGTCGACGCGGTCGGACAGCGCGTGGCGCGCGGCGCGCCGCCACGCGGCGTCGGCTTCCGCTTCCACGTCGTCGACCAGTGGACACCCAACGCCTTCGCGCTCCCGGATGGCTCGATCTTCGTCTCACGCGGCATCCTCGCGCTCGCGGGCAACGAGGACGAGCTCGCGAACGTGCTCGCGCACGAGGTCGTCCACGTCACCGAGCGCCACGCCATCGGACGTCAGGCGATCGCCGACTCCGCCAACCCCTTCGTCGTGGGGATGGCGCGCGCCGCGTATCTGGCCGGCTTCAGCCGTGACCAGGAACGTGACGCGGATCTGGGAGGCCAGACGCTCGCGGCCACGACGGGCTACGACCCGCGCGCGATGTCCGAGTTCCTGCGCAAGCTCGAGTACGCAGAGCGGCTCCAGCTCGGCGCCTCACGGATTCCGAGCTTCTTCGATACGCATCCCTCGACGGCGGAGCGCGCTGGAACGGCGAACGACCGCGGCGCTCGTCTCGCCTTCACGTCGCGACCCGGGATCGCGCACGATACGGCCGACTACGTTCGGCGACTCGAAGGCCTCGCGATCGACGAGGACCCGGCGCAAGGGATCTTCCGCGGAACTCGGTTCTTGCACCCGGACCTCGACTTCACGATCTACTTCCCCGACGGCTGGACGCCCGTCAATACCGCGCAGGCGGTCGGCGCCTTCACGCCGCGACGCGATGCGCGAATTGCGCTCGAGCTGGCCGGGCCGGGCGAGGATCCGGAAACCGCCGCACGGGGTTTCCTCGCCGAGCGCCTGAAGGGCGGCAAGGCCCGCGTCGATCGCAGCGCCCCGATCACGATCGGTGGACGTCCGGCGTTCGAGGCGGTCGTGATCGTCCCCACCGCGAACGGGACTCTCCTCGCGCAGCTCACCTTCGTTGCGCTCGGCGGCAGGGTCTACGCGATCTCGACCGTCGCGACCGCCACCTCGTTCGCGGGCTACCGCGGGCGCGCAGCCGCGACCGTTCGGAGCCTTCGCACGCTCGAAGACCACGAGCGGCAGAGCATCGAGGTGATGCGCCTGCGGAGCTTTCGCGCCGAAGCGGGCGAGACGCTCGCGGAGGCATCACGACGCGCACGAAATGCCCTCGACCTCCAGCGCACCGCCCTCGCCAACGGCCTGTTCACGGAGGCGCGCCTGCGCGAGGGCCAGGTGCTGAAGGTCGCCGTGACCGAGCCCTACCGGCCTGCGGCCGCGCTGCGCGGCGCCGCCCCCGGCGTCGCCGCTCCCGGCCCCTGAGCCCTCGGATGCTCGAACAGCCAGCGCAGCACGATCAGGTGTCCGACGAGCGCGATCGGAACGAGGAACGCGGGGAGCCAGACGAAGGGGAACCGCGTGATCCACACGTTCGCCGGCTCGTCCCAGAAGACACGCATCGGTGTCGGCGCCGAGAGCAGCGCGATGCCGACCACGTTGCCGAGCAGGCCGAAGCCGATGAGGTTCCAGGCCGCGACGAGCCAGCGCGGGACGGGGCCGAGCCGCGAGAGCGCGGCGATCAGCAGCGCGAGCACGCCCGTCAGCACGTCGAAGTTCATGCCGTGCCAGGTCATCTGGATCGGAACGAGGCCCTCGCCGTGGCCACGCGCGAGGAGCAGCTCGACGGGGATGCGAAAGCCCTGGAACCCGACGAGGACGGCGAGCGGGAGTCCTTGGACGAGGCGCGTACCAAAGCGCGAGAAGCCGAGGGCCAGCGCGCCGGCGAGCGCGATCACGAGCAGCGGCAGCAGCGTCGGCTGCGGCTCGAAGGCGAGGAATCCCGCCGCCGCGAGCCGCCCGGTGGAGCCGAGCCAGAGGGCGATGCCCGCAGCGGCGACGCCCCCCACGCGACGCGATCGGCGCGGGTCCTCGCCGAGCCCCGCGCCGGCCCGCGCGACGCCCCACACGAGAGCGGTCGCCACCGCCGCGACCAGCGCGACGAACGCGGCGCGAAAGGCGGGCGAGCCGTCGGGGATCATTCCCGCTGCAGGCTACAGCCGGATCACCGCCAGGATGCCGAGCACGCTGCCGGCGAGCGCGATCAGGTACAGCACGCCCCCCACGAGGCCGTCTCGGTCGTGCCCGTCGAAGTCGACCGACAGCGAGCGCAGGTGATGCGCCGCCTTCCAGAGCGGAAGCGCGATCAGGGCGAGCGCGACCAGGCGGAACACGAGCCCGCCGATCGGATGCGAGAGCATGCCGTGCAGACGCTCGTACGAGAGTGCCTCCGCAGGAAGGACGCCGAGCGGAACGCCGAGGCCCATCGTGAGCAGATAGCCCGGCAGCAGGATCGTCCCGAGCATGATGCCCGCACCGAAGAGCAGCCAGATCACGGGCTCGAGGCGAAGGAGCAAGGGCTTCACGGCAGGACCCCTCCGAGCACGAGCACGAGTACGAGCGTCGCGCCCGCCCACGCCGCGTACAGCATCGCGGTGAGAACCGGGCCCGGAGGCGGCGACGCCGGACCGATCTTCGGCGGCTGTGCCTTCGGAAACAGCCCGAAGAAGCGCACGCCGACGTACACCACCGAGAGCAGCACGAGCGCGTGGAACGCGAGGTACGCCGGGCTCCGGAATTGCCGGAGCACGGTCTGCCACGCCTCGGGGCCGCTGCCGAGCGCCCACACGACGCGCAGGATCGAGAGACCGACGAGCAGGTACGTGATGCCGGTCGCGTCGAAGAGCAGGTAGCGCCGCATGCGCGGCGCAGACCAGAACCGGTCGGGGACGCTCGGTGCGGCGGTTCGGGTGCGACCCGCTCGCGCCGGCGCCATCGCCCGGGGGTTCACGGGTCGCGACATGGCTACTCGCCTCCCCGCCGCGGCGTCACGAACGACTTCATCCAGTCGAGGACCGCGAGCAGCTTGGCCTGGTTGATCGCCGCCGCAGGATCGACGTTCTTCGGGCACACCTCGCTGCACTCGTTGGCGTACGAGCACTCGTAGACCGTGCCCTCTCCCCGAAACACCTCGTTGCGCTCGGCGGCGCCCTCGTCGCGCGAGTCGAGGTTGTAGCGGTGGCCCAGAGCGATCGCCGCAGGGCCGAGGAACTCGGGGACGTTCGCCACGACGGGACACGCCGCGTAGCAGAGCATGCAGTTGATGCACATGCTGAACTGCTTGAACGCGTGCAGCTCCTCGGGCGTCTGGCGGCAGGGTCCCTCCTCGACCGCCTTCTCCTTCGCGCGAACGATCCAGGGCTTCACCGACTTGAACTTGTCGAGGAAGCCTTCGAGGTCGACGACGAGGTCTCGAATCACCGGGAAGTTCGAGAGCGGTGCGACGTGCACCTCGTCGCCGTACTCGTCGAGGGGCGTCGAACAGGTGAGCTTCGGCTCGCCGTTCACGAGCATGCCGCAGCTCCCACACACCGCCATTCGGCACGACCAGCGGTGGCTGATCGTCCCGTCGACCTCGTCCTTGATGTAGTTGAGCGCGTCGAGGACCTTCCAGTCCGGCCGCACCGGGATCGTGTACTCCTGCGTCTTCGGCACCTCGTCCTTGTCGGGATCGAAGCGCGTCACGACGAACTTCTTCTTCTGCACGTCGCTCATCAGTACTTGCGCTCCTCGGGCTGGAACCGGGTGATGGTCACGGGCTTGCGATCGAGGTGCGGGCCGCCCGGCGTGAAGGTCACCAGCGAGTGGTGCAGGAACTCCTGGTCGTTTCGCGCCTTGTAGTCGCTGCACGCGTGCGCTCCGCGTGACTCGCGGCGCGCGGCCGCAGCGACGGCGATCGCCTCGGCCACGTCGACCATGTTGGCGAGCTCGAGAGCGGTGAGGATCTCGGTGTTGAAGACCTTGCTCGCGTCCTCGAGCTGCAGGTCCGAGACGCGGCCGCGAAGCTGCGCCATCACCCGCACCGACTCGTGCATCGACGCCTGCTCGCGGTAGACGCCGCAGCCCTCCTCCATGGTCTTCTGCATCTCGCGCCGGATCTGCGCGATCTTCTCGCCGCCTTTGCGCCGGCCGCGAAGATCCTCGATTCGCGTGGCCTCTTCCTGCGCCTGCGCCAGCAGCGGAGCCTCGCTCCCGACGCTCGCACCGCGGGCGAACTCGATCGCTCGGATCCCGGCGCGCGCGCCAAAGACCAGACACTCGGTCAGTGAGTTCGATCCGAGACGGTTCGCGCCGTTCATCGAGACGCACGCCGTCTCTCCGGCGGCGTACAGGCCGGGAAGCGCCGTCGCGCCATCGATGTTGGTGTCGATGCCGCCCATCATGTAGTGGACCACCGGGCGGATCGGAATCGGCTCCGAGACCGGATCGACGCCCGCGTACGTCTTCGAGAGCGTCCGCACGAACGGCAGGCGCTCCATGATCTTGGCCTCGCCGAGATGGCGCAGATCGAGGTGGACGTAGTCGCCGTACGGGCCCTTGATCCCGCGTCCGGCCGCGATCTCCTGCATGATGGCCCGCGAGATCATGTCGCGCGGGCCGAGCTCGGCCTTCTGGCCGACGCCGTAGTCGCGTGTCACCAGGAAACGCTCGCCCTGGGCGTTGATGACGTGGCCGCCCTCGCCGCGCGAGGCCTCGGTGATGAGGATTCCCGTCCCGGGAAGGCCCGTCGGGTGGTACTGGACGAACTCCATGTCCTTGAGCGCGATGCCTGCGCGGTAGGCGAGCGCCATGCCATCGCCGGTCTTGATCGTGCCGTTGGTCGTGAACGGGAAGCACTTGCCTGCGCCGCCAGTCGCGAGGATCACGGCGCGGCCGAGAATCGCGCGCATCGTTCCTTCGCGGACATCGAGCGCGGCCACGCCCTTCACGACGCCGCCGTCGACGAGAAGCTTCGTCACGAACTGCTCGTCGTAGCGCACGATGCGGTCGTAGCGCATCGAGGTCTGGAACAGCGTGTGCAGCATGTGGAAGCCGACCTTGTCGGCGGCGAACCACGTGCGCTTCGCGGTCATTCCGCCAAAGGCGCGGACGGCGACGCGTCCTTCTTCGTCGCGGCTCCACGGGCAGCCCCAGTGCTCGAGGAGCGTCAGCTCTTTGGGCGCCTGCTCGACGAAGTAATCGACGCAGTCCTGGTCGGCGAGGAAGTCCGACCCCTTCACCGTGTCCTTGAAGTGCATCTCGAGGCTGTCGTCGGGTGCGGCGACGCCGGCCGCTCCCCCCTCGGCCGACACGGTATGGCTCCGCATCGGGTAGACCTTCGAGACGAGGGCAACGCTCGCCTTCGGATCCGCCTCGACCGCCGCGATCGCGGCCCGCAGCCCCGCACCGCCGCCGCCCACGATCACGATGTCGTGTCGGAAGACCTCCATCTCGGCGTTGCCTCCGTGCTCCAGAACGCTGCGAGCCGGCGAAAACGCCCGGAGCGCCCGCGACGCAGAGGGCGCTCCGGCTTCGAGGCTGTAGCCCTGGATGGCGGCTGTCTAGCGAATTCCGACGCTCGCGGGTAGGGCTTCGCGCGCTGCGACCTAGCTCGTCGGATCGCAGGCCGGCTCGCCACGCGGCAGCTCGGACAGGGCGCCCGGAGTCGAGACGGTGTCGCACACGCCGCCGGGGCCGGTGCAGAAGTTGAGAATGCCCCAGTCGCCGAAGAACGTCTCGAGCTGCATGATCGACGCGGGAATGAATCCCTGCAGCCCGTGCGGGTCGCACTTGCTGGGCTGCGCCTGCAAGTTCGCGAGCGGCGGGACGAACGGAGCGTGCGCCGGGTTCGTGAGGTCGAACGAGCCCGTGTCGTACTCGACGTACGCCGACGCGAGAGGTCCGGGTAGGTCCGGAATCTGCGGCATCCCGGAGCGCAGCGAGCCGACGAGGCTCGGGATCCCGAGCGTGCGTGCCTCGATCTCCGTGCACTGATTCGACACCTGCTGATCGAGAAACGCCTGCGAGAGCAGGATGTTCTTCGCCACCGATCCGGGGAGCGGGTCGGTCGTGACGTGCGTCGCGTATCCCGCGGGCTCGCCGCGCACCCAAAGCTCGTGGATGATGCCGAGCCCGAGCGCGACCGTCATCGGCTCGCTGAGGCCGGTGATCGTGAGCAGATCCTGGAACATGATGAACGGCGTCGCACGCTGCAGCAGACACGAGAAGTTGATCGCGGGCACGTCGAGGTTGAGGTTGATCGCGTCGGGCGTGAGCGCCGCGAACATCGTGCCCATGATCCCGCCGAGGCTCCCGCCGAAGTAGTTCATGGGCTGGTTCGAGATGACGCCCTGCCCCGCCGGCGACTGGAAGGCGCTGTGCCGGTTGAAGATGCCCGTTCGCATCATGCGGGCGAGCACCAGTGTGTTGAGCTGGCCCTGCCGCAGTCGGTCGGGGAGCGCGGCGAAGTGGTCGAAGTCGAGGAGCACCTGATTGACGACGAAGCTCTGCGAGAGCGGATCGATGTCCTTCTTCGAGAGTCCGCGCCAGTCGGTCGCGCCGGCGGCGTAGCGAACGTCGGAGAAGACGGCCTCGTCGAGGAGCTGGTCGACGAACTCTCGCCCCGTACCGAAGAGCCCGTGTCCGAGCACGACCCCCCTTGCCGGCTCGGCGCCAGAGGCCGCCATCGCCGAGCACGGAATCGCGATCGTGAAGGGCGGATTCGTGAAGGTCTGTCCGTCCCAAACGGGGTTTCCGGAGGCGTCGGTCGCGAGATACGCGAGCTCGTTGCTGTGGGTGATGGGATCCTTGCCGAGGAAGAGCGGTACCTGGAACGTGCCGAGCACCTCGCTGTGAAAGGTGCCTCCGGCGGAGCAGTCGTCCTCGAGCTTCACCTCCGTGACGGTGAAGGGGATCTCGCCGGGCGGGAGGGAAGCGAGCCACGCGAAGGCTTGATCACGCATCGATAGCATCTGTGCCGTGAGGCCCTCGTCGCTCTGCGTCGTGAAGTCGAACGCGAGGAGGAGGTCGCCACGCGGAACTCCCGCCTGTGCGAGCTTCGCGAAGACGTCCTCGAACACCGCGCGGCGTGCGTCGAGCGCGGGCACCAGGATACGGCGGCCATCTCGCAGGGCCCGGAACGCGGACTCGGGCGCAACGACCGAGCCGTCCGCATGGCGAAGGCCCCGAACGGCGACGATATAGCGGCGGCCAGGCTGGAGGCTCTTCCCGGGGCGCAGGAAGGTGAGAACGCGGCTCGGATCCGTCGCGCGCGCGTCGTTCTCGAGCCAGTGCAGGATGTGCTCGCCGGTCTCGGCATCGATCAGGACCGTCGGGCTGTCGGCATCGAGCGAGCGCGCGTCGGGCCCGCGCCGCTCGGCGACGAGGCGTGGCGCGTTCGAGAGCGCGAGATCGACGCCGCCCGGGAAGTGCATCAGCACCTGCACGGTCGGGCTGAAGCCGTCGAGGACGCGATAGGGCTCAGGCGAGATCCGGTGCCGCACGCCCGAGAGACCCACCTGCTCGGGCATCCCCGCGGCCGGAAGGTTCAGGCGTACGCCCGTCGGTGTAGCGGCCGGCTCGAGGAAGCGCGACGACGGGTACGGAAGCATGCACTCGACCGCGTTCAGCTCTTCGCAGCCCGCGGCAGGAACGACCATCGCATCGAAGCTCTCGCTGGCGCTCAGCGTCGTCTGACCGCCACCGAACGCGGGAACCTTCGCGGACGCGAGGAGCGTATGGCTTCCGGCGGAGACGGACGCGAGCGTCGCGGTCGCCGCGGAGCCCTGTACGGTCGTGGCAACCGGCTCCCCGTCGAGAAGAAGCGTGAGGGTGCCCGGAACGAGGTCGGCAGGCACCGACAGCTCCACGCTGACGTTGCCCCCTGCACCGGCCAGGGCGCCTTCCCCGGGGAGGATGAAGGTGAGCGTGCTCGCCGCTCCGGTGGGCTGGCAGCTCGATGCGCCGGAAAGGCCGACGAGGAGCGCGGCCACGAGCCCGAGGATCCCGGAACGTGTTGAGCAAGCCATTGGATCTCCTCATGATTCACCCGAGGTCAGGGACTGCGAACTCCGCGGGTCGGAGGCCTGGCCACGCACCAGCCTAGCATGCGATGAACGAGCGGTCAGGAGAGGTCGCCCGACGACGCCCGGAGTCGACCCGTGATACGAATGAGTGCCAGGCCGCCTCGCGCTGGTGTCAGGCCGGCTCCTGCTGGGTCATGCAGTGCATCGCGCCGAGGCCGAACACGAGATCGGCGCTCGGGATTCCGGCGATCTGCCGCCCCGGGAGGAGATCCCGAAGGATCGCGAGGGCGCGCGCGTCCGAAGGCGCCCCGAAGACGGGGACGAGCGCGACCCCGTTCGCGAGGTAGAAGTTCGCGTAGCTGGCCGGGCAACGTTGGCCCTCGACGAGCAGGGGGGGCGGCATCGGCAGCGTCGCGACTGTGAGCGGCTTGCCGTCCTGATCGCGGAAGCTCCGCAGCCGGCGAAGGTTCTCGGCGAGCCTCGCATGGTTCGCGTCGAAGGGATCCTCCTCGACGACGGTCACGACGGTTCCCGCGTCGACGAAGCGCGCGAGGTCGTCGATGTGACCATCGGTGTCGTCGCCTTCGATCCCGTCGCCGAGCCACAGCACGTGCCGCGCGCCGAGCAGTCGCGCGAGCAGGCCCTCCATGCCCTCGCGCGTACGTTCCGGCCCGCGGTTCGGATTGAGCAGGCACGACTCGGTCGTGAGGATCGCGCCGAGCCCGTTGCCGTCGATCGATCCGCCCTCGAGGACGAACCCCGCTTCGACGCGAGGAAGGCCGAGGATCTCGCAGATGCGGGCCGGCACCGCGTCGTCGTTCTCCCACGGGCCGTACTTCTCGCCCCAGGAGTTGAATCCAAAGTCGACGATCGCCTTCTCCCGCCGTCCTTCCCGCTCGCGAACGACGAAGATCGGGCCGTGGTCGCGCGCCCAGGTATCGTCGGTCGGAACGTGGTGGAAGCGTACGCCGCGATCGGCGTCGACTCCGCCCGCCGCGAGGCGGCGCCGCGCGTCGGCCTCCATCGCCTCGTCGCGTACGCACACGCACACGGGCTCGTACTGGTGCAGAACGCGGATCATCTCGACGTACGGAGCGAAGATACTCTCGATGCGCCCGGGCCAGGTCGCCGGATTGTGCGGCCAGGCGAGCCACGTCGCGTGGTGCGTCTCCCACTCGGCCGGCCAGCGCCAGCCCTGCGCCGCGAGGTCCGGCGGTGCGCCCGTCAACCGCGCCACCGCTTCGTGATCTCGCCGTAGGCGTCGATGCGACGATCGCGCAGGAAGGGCCAGTTCTGCCGCACACGCTCGATCTCGCCGAGGTCGCAGGCGACGACGAGCACCTCTTCGACGTCGGGCTTGCCGCGGACGAGAACCCGGCCGAAGGGATCGGCGACGAACGACTGCCCCCAGAAGCGGATGCCGTCCTCGGCTCCCACGCGATTGACCGCCGCGACGAAGACACCGTTCGCGATGGCGTGCGCACGCTGCGCCGTCTCCCACGCCTCGTGCTGCGCGGCGTCCATGTCGGCGCCGACGTCGAACTGCCAGCCGATCGCAGTCGGGTAGAAGAGGATCTGCGCACCTGCGAGCGCGGTGAGCCGCGCCGCTTCGGGGAACCACTGGTCCCAACACACGCAGGTGCCCACGGTCGCGAAGCGCGACGGGACGGCCGCAAACCCGAGATCTCCCGGTGTGAAGTAGAACTTCTCGTAGTAGAGCGGATCGTCCGGGATGTGCATCTTGCGGTAGAGGCCCGCAACGCGTCCGTCGGCGTCGAGCGTCACCGCGGTGTTGTGGTAGAGCCCGGCCGCGCGACGTTCGAAGAGCGACGCCACGATGACGATCTCGCGCTCCGCAGCGACGCGCGCGAGCGCCTCGGTCGTCGGCCCCGGGATCGGCTCGGCGAGCGCGAAGCGCTCGTTGTCTTCGGTCTGGCAGAAGTAGCGAGAGCGAAACAGCTCCGGCAGACAGACGATCCGCGCGCCGGCCCGCGCCGCTTCGTCGATGCGCGCCAGCGCCCGCGCGAGGTTCTCGGCCGGATCGGGCCCGCAGGTCATCTGAATCAGCCCGATCGAGACGCTGTCGCGGGAGGCCGGGGAGGACATGGCGGCTTCGGTACGGCAATCGGCCGCCGCTCGCAAGATGGCCGATCGGACGGCGCCCGCCTCGGGTCGCGTGTGACCGTCCCCGTCACGCGGCTTCGAGACGATGCTCGCGAACGCATCGTGGAGGATCCGATGATCGAGCCGACTTCCGACTCCGAAACCCCGCGGACCTGGACCCGCGCTGCGGCCCGCCGCAGCCACCTTGCGGGCGTGATGCGAGCGCTCGGGGTGGTGGCGGCGACTCTCGCCTTCGGCCTCGCCTGGGCGCTCGTCGAGCATGCGCTCCTCGGGCCCGTCGCTGCGCCGGCGCCCTATCCTCGGCCGAGCGTGCCCGAGCCGACCCGTACCGACGTTCCGTCCCTGTCCGGTCTCGAAGAGCCGGAGCCCTCGCTCTGGCTCATCGACGGCTTCAACGTTCTCCACGCCGGCGTGCTGAAGGGGCGAGACCGGGCAGGCTGGTGGCGAGCGCAGGTCCAGCTTCGCCTCGTGGAGCGCGTGGCGCGTTTCGACGCCGGAGCCGGCGAAGTCTGGGTCGTATTCGACGCCGCTCACGAGCGGTCCGAGCGCTGCGAGGTGCCGCCCGCCGCACCCCAGGTAAAGCTCGTCTTCGCTCCGTCAGCCGACGACTGGCTCGTCCGCCGCGTCCGCACCGCCGAGGCGCCCGAACGCATCGCCGTCGTGACGGGGGACCGACAGGTGCAGGGGCGAGTCCGAC
>JADLGR010000234.1 GCA_020849175.1 Deltaproteobacteria bacterium | reverse complement strand
CGCGGCTTCGGCTAGACCGGATTCGAGTGCAGATACGCCTGCAGCACGACGAGCTCCTCGCGCTGCTCTTCGATCTCGTCGCGGAGGAGGTCGCGCATCGACAGCATCGCAGTCACGAGGTCACCATCGAGCACCGGGAGGTGCCGGAAGCGCTCCTCGCGCATCTTTGCGATGCACTCGCTGCGCGAGTCGTCGATGCTGGCCGTGACCACGTCGCGCGTCATGACGTCGGAGACGATGGTCTTGCGAGCGTCGCGACCCGCGACGACGACGCGTGTCATGAGATCGCGCTCGGAGAAGATTCCGACGAGGCGATCGCCGTCGAGGATGCAGAGCGCGCCGACGTGCTCGTCGGTCATGAGCGATGCGACTTCCATCACGGTGGCGGTGGACGGAGCTGCGACGAGGTCGCGGCGGTGGATCACGCGGCGAAGAGTGTGCATGGACGGTGTCTCCCTACCGCGCTGCGGTGGGAGCCCCGGTAGCCGGCGGGAGCGACGGGTGCGGCCGGACGGGGGAGTCCGCTCGCGGTCCATCCATGAGACCACTGTGCGCGCCAGCATGCAAGCAAAAGCAGCGGCGACACGTGGACTGCGAGGGGTCTGGCGCCGCCCCGGCCGCCCGCGCGGGCCGGGCGCCGGCAGCAGGGCGGCAGATCAGGGGGCCGAAGCGCCGGTCGCCCCGCGGACGAGGCGCAGATACCGGCGGGCGTCCTCGCGCGAGGCATCCTGCGCGAGCACCTGCTTCCATTCGCGCAGCGCTTCCTCGGTTCGGCCGAGGCTGTAGTAGGTGACGCCGAGCTGGACGGAGGCGGCGAGGAAGTCGGGCTTTGCGCGCTGGATTCGGCGGAACTCTGCCGCGGCCTGCGCAGGGAGGCCCGCCTCGCGCAGCGCGATGCCGAGCCGGTGACGGATGTCGTGGAAGTCCGGGCAGAGCAGCAGAGCCTTGCGGTAGGCCTCGATGGCCTCGCGCGGGTCGCCCGCCTCGCGGTACGCCTCGGCGATCGCGGCCTGCAGGTTGGCGATCTTGCCGCGGGTCGTTGCGTCTGCTCCCTCCTCGGCGCGATCCGCAGCCGCACGCGAGGCGACCTCGCGCGCGCGTTCGTAGTCACCGAGCTGCTCGCACACGCTCACGAGCGCGAGCCTCGCCTCGGCGTATCCGGGGTTGATGCGCAGCGCGCGTTCGAGCGCAGCGGCCGCAGCGTCGAGCTCGCCGCGCCGCTCGGCGAGCAGGCCGAGCATGTACTGGACGTCTGCGAAGCCCTCTCGCGTCGCGGCGAGCTTCGCGAGCCAGCGCTGCGCCTGTGCGTCGTCACCCTGCTCGAAGCAGGCGCGGCCGAGCGCGTACGCCTGCCGCTCCTCCGCCGTCAGGTCCGAGGGGCCACGCACGGACGGGGTCGCCGGCTCAGTTCGCGGACGGAATCTGGTCGGCCGGCGCCTCGCCCTCCGGCATCCGATCGGCAGCGGCCGCCGCGACGTCAGTCCCGCGATAGTTCTGCAGGATCACCTCGAAGATCTTGTGCGCCTCGTCCTCGAGGTTCATCTCCGTGTAGCAGACGCCGAGCTTGTAGAGCGCCTCGGCATCGAGCCCGAGGCCCGGGTACTCGTTGAGGACCCCGCGGTAGCGGTCGGCCGCGGACTGGAACTCGTCCCGGTCCATGTAGAAGTCGGCGATCTGCATGTCGTGCTGCGCGAGCTTCGTTCGCAGCTCCTTCCACATCTGCTCGCCTTCACGCGCTTCGGCGCTGTGCGGGTGACGCGCGATGAGCTGGTCGAGGTACTTGATCGCCTCGGTCGTCGCCGTCTGATCACGGTCCGGCGACTTCGACTGCTGATAGTGGCACAGCGCTGCGTGCGAGAGTGCGTACGGCACCGACGCGTGCTGCGGATGGAGCTCGGAGAAATCGCGGTAGTAGGACAGGGCCTCGTCGTACTTGCCCTGCGCGTAATACGCGTCGGCGATCTTGAGCTCTGCCGAGACGGCGTGCTCGCTGTAGGGATAGTTGTCGATGATCTGCTGGAAGGTCTCGATCGCCTCTGCCTCGTCGCCCGACGGGAAGACCCACAGGATCTTGCCGGCGTCCATCTGCGTCAGGCCCCGCTGGTAGAGGGCCTCCGCCGGCGGCACCTCTTCGGCCTCCGTCGGGGTGCTCGCGCAGCCCGAGAGACCCGTCACGAGCGCCCACGCGCCCACGAGAGCGAGCCCCGTGCGAATGATGGACGAGTCCGGACCGATCGCGGTTGCGCGCGCCATGGCCACCCCCTCCACGCGTCGAAACGACCCCGGGAGGCTACCGGACGCCTTCTCGCGGTGTCAATTTGCTAGGCTTGTCGGCCGGCAGCAGGGGAGGATACGCCGATGGTCCACGAGCATCTGAGGTCGCTGCAGCTCGATCGCCGCGCGATTCGCCGGCGCGGCTGGATTTCGCCCGAGGAGCTGAGCCGCGAGCTCGCCTCCCTCCCGGACGTTGCCGCGAAGATCGAGGAGCCCGCGCCCGAGACGGGCGAGACGCCGCCTGCGAGCCCGGGCCAGGCCGAGGGCTCGCGGGAGTAGGAGGTCGCGGTGATCAAGGCCAGGCTCGGCGACCGGCTCGACGCCTGGATCAAGGCCGCGCTGCCGTTTCTGTTCCGGCGGCCCCTCGACCCCAACTCGCTGACCGTCCTCGGGACCGTCGTCTCGCTCGGCGCGAGTGTCGCCTTCGGCCTCGGTGAGTTTGCGTGGGCGGGGGCGCTCATGCTGGCCGGAGGCGTGTTCGACCTCGTCGACGGGGTGATCGCGCGCCACTTCGGAACGACCTCGGCGTTCGGGGCCTTCCTCGATTCGACGCTCGACCGACTGGCGGACATGACGCTCCTGGTCGGGATTGCCGTCCACTACGGGAGCGAGGGCCAGACCGTCCACCTGCTGCTCACGTGCTGGGCGCTGGTTGCGACCGTGCTCGTCTCGTATGCGAAGGCCCGCGCCGAGTACTGGCTTCCGCAGGTCGAGGGAGGGCTGCTCGAGCGCGGCGAGCGCATCGGCCTTCTGGCGATCGGTGCGATCCTCGGCGTGATGGTGCCGGTCCTTTGGGTGATCGGCGTTCTCGCCACCTATACCGTCGTGCAGCGAATGATCGAGGCGCACCGCCAGATGTCGCGCATGGCGGCCGACGCTCGGCGCACGGGGGCGCCCGACGACATCGCACAGCGTCCGCCGTCCCCGGGTCGCGGCGGCAACGGAGCAGCCGCACACCATGACTGAGCAGCAGAAGGCCGCGGAGGAGCCGCCGAAGAGCGGTGCCGAAACGCTTCCGCAGATCGACTTCTCGACGTTCATCCTCTCGCTCTCGACCTCGGCCTTCTACCACCTCGGCCTCGTGCCCGACCCGGAGACGGGGAAGGCGGCCGCGCCGAACCTCGCGCTCGCACGGCAGACCATCGATACGCTCGAGGTGCTGCAAATGAAGACGCGCGGCAACCTCGACGCCCAGGAAGCGCGCCTGCTCGAGAGCCTGCTCTACGAGCTCCGCCTGCGCTTCGTGGGCGCGCCGAAGTGAACGAGGCCTCGGCGCTCGTCATCGAAGCCCCCGCGAAGGTGAACCTCGGGCTGCGGATCCGCGGCCGGAGGGCGGATGGTCATCACCTCCTCGAGAGCCTGTTCGCACCGCTCGCGCTGGCCGACCGGCTGCGCATCGCGCTGCGGCCGAGCGGCGTCGAGCCGGGAGGCGCTCGCTTCGCGATCGAGGTCACCGGTGAGCGCGCTGCGGGTGTTCCGGTCGATCGGTCGAACCTCGCCGTTCGCGCGGCCGAGGCATTCCTCGACGCCGCGGCTCGCCCCGACCTCGGCGTCGACCTCGTGCTCGAGAAACGCGTCCCCACGCAAGCCGGGCTCGGCGGCGGATCGAGTGATGCCGGAGCCGTCCTTCGGGCGCTCACGGCGCTTCTCCCTGGCGCGGTCGGCAGCTCGCGGCTCGCGGCGCTCGCCCTGCAGCTCGGGGCCGACGTGCCCTACTTCCTCGATCCGCGGCCCGCCCTCGTGAGCGGAATCGGCGAGCAGATCGAGGCCGTCGCCGCGATCGCGCCGCTCGTCCTGCTCCTCGTCCACCCCGGGGTCGGCCTCTCGACGGCTGCGGTCTACGCCGCCTTCGACGCCCTCGGGGCCGCGTTGACTCCCCCGAGCCCCGGTCCTACCGTGAGGCCGCCCGAAGGGCCCCTCGCACCGGAAACGCTCGCGAGGCTTCTCGAAAACGACCTCGAACCGGCGGCGGTTCGCCTGTGCCCGGCGCTCGTGCGGCTGCGACAGCGCATCGCAGGCGCGGGCGCGCTGGCGGTGGGGATGTCCGGGAGCGGTCCGACGCTCTTCGGGGTGTTCGCGGACGAGATCGCGGCCCGCCGGGCCGCGACAAGGATGGGAGAGCAGACCGAACCGGACGACGGGCCCGCGCGAGACGGCGGCGTCTGGGCCCGAGTGACACGCACCGTGACCGCACCGAAGCCGCCCGTTCGAGTACCCTTGCGCCCGGGGGCGAGCAATGGGGCGTCGCCAAACTGGTAAGGCAGCGGCCTTTGGAGCCGCCATGTGCAGGTTCGAGTCCTGCCGCCCCAACCCTTCTTCTTCCGAGGACGCGCGCATGCAAGACATGAAGCTCTTCACCGGCAACGCGAATGCCGGGCTCGCGCGTGACGTGGCGGCGTACCTCGACGTCGAGATCGGGAAGGCGGAGGTCTCCACGTTCAGCGATGGCGAAGTGAACGTCGAGATCCGTGAGAACGTTCGCGGGATGGACTGCTTCGTCATGCAGTCGACGTGCGCGCCGGCGAACACGCACCTCATGGAGCTGCTGATCATGATCGACGCGCTTCGCCGCTCGTCGGCCGGGCGCATCACCGCGGTCATTCCCTACTACGGCTACGCGCGACAGGATCGCAAGGTGCGGCCCCGGATGCCGATCAGCGCGAAGCTCGTCGCCGACCTGATCGGCGTGGCCGGGACCGACCGCGTGCTGTGCATCGAGCTCCACGCCGGGCAGATCCAGGGCTTTTTCAACGTGCCGGTCGACAACATCTACGCGACGCCGGTTCTCCTCGAGGCGATCCGGCAGCGCGCAGGAGCCGACCTCTGCGTGATCTCACCGGACGCCGGCGGCGTCGAGCGCGCGCGCGCGTACGCCAAACGCCTCGACGCTCCGCTCGCGATCATCGACAAGCGCCGCGAAGCGGCGAACGTCTCGCAGGTGATGAACATCATCGGCGACGTGCGCGGGCGAACCTGCGTGATCGTCGACGACATCGTCGACACGGCGGGGACGCTGACCGAGGCTGCCCGCGCGCTCGAAGGCGCGGGAGCGAAGGCGGTCTACGCGGCCATCACGCATCCCGTGCTCTCGGGGCCGGCGATCAAGCGCATCGAGGAGTCACCGCTGCGCGAGCTCGTCGTGACCGACACGATTCCGCTGCGACCCGACGCGGCGCAGTGCAGCAAGCTCGAGGTCGTCTCGGTGGCGGCCCTCCTCGGCGAGGCCATTCGCCGAATCAACAACGAAGAGAGCGTGAGCTCCCTCTTCGTGTGAAGCCAAACGTAAAGGGGAACGGGTCATGGGCGAGAACGCGCTCGCGGTGGAAGTTCGCGAGGAAACAGGCAAGGGGGTCGCGCGCAAGCTGCGCGCGGCGAAGCGGATCCCGGCGGTGCTCTACGGTCGTGGCAAAGCGTCGGTTCCGCTCTCGCTCGACCCGGCCGTGCTCGAGAAGCTGCTTCGCGCGAGCTCGGCGGGCCTCAACACGCTGATCGATCTCGCCGTCTCGGGGCGCACCGATCTCGCGGGCAAGGTCGTGATCGTGAAGGAGCTCCAGCGTGAGCCCGTTCGCGGCGGCCTGCTCCACGCCGACCTCTACGAGGTCGACCTCTCGCAGACGATCGAGGTCTCGGTCCCCATCCACGTCGTCGGTATCGCCGTCGGCGTGTCGATGAACGGCGGCATCCTCGACACCGCCCTGCGCGAGATCGAGATCGAGTGCTTGCCGCGCGCGATCCCGAGCGCGATCGAGGTCGACGTCTCGGCGCTCGACGTCGGCGAGTCGATCCACGTGCGCGACCTCGCCGTGCCGGCCGGCGTGACCGTACTCTCGGACGCCGATCTGTCCGTCGTCTCGGTCGTGCTTCCGGCCGCAGAAGAGGCGCCGGCAGCGGCAGAGGCTGCCGCCGAGGCCGCGACGCCTGCGGAAGGCGAGGCGGCGGCAGCGTCGCCGGCCGACGAGAAGAAGGGCAAGGAGAAGGAGTAGGGCGCTGAAGCTGATCGTCGGCCTCGGTAATCCCGGGCGCCGCTACGCAGGCACGCGTCACAACGTCGGCTTTCGTGTCGTCGAGCGCTTCGGAGAGCGGCATCGCATTGCACTCTCGTCGCGCAAGTTCGGCGGCCGTTTCGGCCGCGGAGACGTCGGGGGCCTCGAGGTGGGCCTGCTCGAGCCCGAGACGTTCATGAACCTCTCGGGCGAGTGCGTTACCGAAGCGCTCCGCTACCTGCCGGTCGAGGACTGGAAGAAAGACCTCGTCGTCGTCTCGGACGACGTCGACCTGCCGTTCGGGCGGCTGCGCCTGCGGCCGGGCGGCGGCGCCGGCGGCCACCGGGGTCTGCGCGACATCATCGACCGGCTCGGCGGCGACGGCTTCGCGAGGCTTCGCTTCGGCGTGGGCCGACCCGCCGGCGTGCCGATGGACACCGCGGACTACGTGCTGCAGGGCTTCTCCGACGCCGAGGAGAAGGGGCTCGGCGAGCGCCTCGATGCTGCGGTCGACGCGCTCGTCGCGATCCTGTTCGACGGCGTCGAGAAGGCGATGAACCACGTGAACCGCGCGTAGGCGACGAGGGGGGAGACGCCCGGCCTCCTATTGCCCGCATTGTCCGGGTTCGATCGGCATAGATACATCGAAGTTTGTTGATTTTGTCAGATTGACGGGTAGTTGTCCGGCGGTCTATAGTGATCGAATGCGCGCCGCGAAGCCCCGCCTCGACCGCCGTCCAGGCCTCCCGGTCTACCGGCAGATCGCGCAGCGCCTTCGCGGCGAGATCGAGCGGGGCGAGCGTGCCCCCGGCGAGCGGCTGCCGACGATTCGCGCACTGGCGGAAGAGCTCGGCGTCCACCGCGATACGGTGGCGCTCGCATACGACGATCTGGCGCGCGAGGGGCTCGTCGAGTCGACGGTCGGGCGGGGCAGCTTCGTCAGCGCGTCGAACGGGGGAGCGAGCACGCCGGCACCGGTGTTCGAGGCGCCGCTCGCGCCGGTCGTCACACGCCTGCTCGCGTTCGCGCGCTCGCGCCCGCGCTACGCGGCGGACGACGCGGTGCCGCTCCACGCGCTGCTTCCCGATCCGGCGCTCTATCCCGTCGACGGGTTCCGTCGCTGCCTCGATCGCGTGCTGCGTCAGGGCGGCGAGGATCTGCTTCGCTACGGCGGGCCGCAGGGCTTCGCAGGCCTGCGCGAGGCGCTGGCGGGCCGGCTTCGCGAGACGGGAGTCGCGGCCGACGCCGATTCGCTCGTCCTCACGCAGGGCGCCAGCGAAGGGATCACCCTCGCGCTTCGCCTCTTCGCGGAGCCGGGGGACGCGGTGGCGGTCGAGGAGCCGACCTACCACAACGTCCTCGCTGCGCTGATCGGGCTCGGGCTGCGCGCCGCTCCGATCCCGGTTCGTGACGGCGAGCCCGATCTCGCCGCGCTCGAGCGCGAGCTCGCGCGCGGCGAGGTCCGCTGCTTCTACACGATGCCGACGTTCCACAATCCGCTCGGCACGTCGACGAGCCTCTCGCACCGGCGCGCACTGCTCACACTCGCCGCCCGCGCGGGAAAGCCGGTGATCGAAGACGCGTACGAGATGGACCTTCGCTACGCCGGGCGCCCCACCGCGCCGCTGGCCGCGCTCGACGGCAGCGGGCTCGTGGTGCAGCTCTTCTCGTTCTCGAAATCGCTGTTCCCGGGCGTGCGCGTCGGCTCGGTCTTCGCGCGCGGCGGCGCGCTCGACGGCCTGCTGGCGCTCAAGGAATCGGCCGACCTCGGAGGCTCACTCGTCCTGCAGGCGGCGCTCGCCGACTTCGTGACGCGCGGCGACTACGACCGGCATCTCGCGAAGCTCCGTCGCACGCTGTGCGCCCGCCGTGACGCCCTGCTCGCGGCGCTCGCCGCCGAGATGCCTGTCGGCGTTCGCTGGACGACGCCGGAGGGCGGGCATCAGGTATGGGTCGAGCTGCCGGACGAGATCGAGACGCGCGATCTGCTCCCCGAAGCTGCGAGCCGTGGCGTGCTCTTCGCGCCCGGATACCAGTTCCACCACGACGGGCGGCCGTCGAGCGGCCTTCGGCTCTCGATCGCGATCGCCGACGAGGAGTCGATCCGGCGCGGCGTGTCGGCGCTCGCAGCGGTGGTGAAGGAGCGGCTCGCACGCGGCATGCGCGGAGGTCGCGCGGACAGCGTGTACGTCTAGGCGCCGGGAGGCGGCGCGCGAATGGCCACGGGGCCGGAAAGGAACGCAGATGTCGCAAGAGCACGAGGCGGCCGGGCGCACGGGAGCGCGCTCGTTCGAGATCAAGGTCGGACTCGCCGAGATGCTGAAGGGTGGCGTCATCATGGACGTGACGACGCCCGATCAGGCGAAGATCGCCGAGGAGGCCGGTGCGGCGGCGGTCATGGCGCTCGAGCGTGTTCCCGCCGACATCCGGAAGGAGGGCGGCGTTGCCCGCATGTGCTCGATCGAGGTGATCGAGGGCATCCAGCGCTCGGTCTCGATTCCGGTGATGGCGAAGGTGCGGATCGGCCACTTCGCCGAGGCGCGGGTTCTCGAATCGCTCGGTGTCGACTTCATCGACGAGAGCGAGGTGCTGACGCCCGCAGACGAAGCGCACCACGTCGACAAGCACGCGTTCGAGAGCCCGTTCGTGTGTGGTGCGCGCGATCTGGGCGAGGCGCTGCGCCGGATCTCCGAGGGCGCGGCGATGATCCGCACCAAGGGCGAGGCCGGGAGCGGCAACATCGTCGAGGCCGTTCGGCACCTGCGACAGGTGACGAGCGACATGCGCGCGCTCACCGTGCTGCGGCCCGAGGAGCTGCCGGCGCGTGCCCGGGATCTGCGTGCGCCGATCGATCTGGTGCGGCGCGTGGCCGAGACCGGGAGGCTCCCGGTGCCGAACTTCGCGGCCGGCGGCATCGCAACTCCGCCCGACGCTGCGCTGTGCATGGCGCTCGGCGCCGAGGCCGTCTTCGTCGGATCGGGGATCTTCAAGAGCGAGGATCCCGCGGCGCGTGCGCGGGCCGTCGTCGCGGCGACGACCCACTGGCAGGACCCGGAGCGCGTCGCGGCGGCCTGTCGCGGTCTGGGCCGTGCGATGGACGGCATCGCGCTCGAGACGCTCGCCGAGCACGAACGCCTCGCGACCCGGGGCTGGTGAGCGCGAGAGCGTGGTGCCCGTGACCGCGCGCATACGCGTCGGCGTTCTGGCGATCCAGGGCGACGTCGCGGCTCACGCCCGTGCGCTCGCGCGGGCGGGGGCCGAGGCCGTGGAGGTGCGCGTCGAGAAGGATCTGGACGGGCTCGGCGCGCTCGTCCTTCCGGGCGGCGAGAGCACGACGATCTCGAAGGGCATGACGCGGCTCGGCCTCTACGAGCCGATTCGCGGCTTCGCGCGCGCCGGTCATCCCGTGCTCGGGACCTGTGCGGGCGCGATCCTATTGGCGCGGCAGGTCGAGAACGGAGCGGTGTCGACCCTTGCGCTCCTCGACGTGACCGCCATCCGCAACGCGTACGGCACACAGGTCGATTCGTTCGCGGCGCCGGCTGACGCCGGCGCCGCCGAAGGCTTCGAAGGTCTTCGCTGCATCTTCATTCGTGCGCCGCGCCTCGCACAGCTCGGGCCGGGCGT
>JADLGR010000233.1 GCA_020849175.1 Deltaproteobacteria bacterium | reverse complement strand
GCTGCGGTGGCGGTGCAGAGAGCGAGCGCTCCCTCGACGCGTGCCGCGTCCATCTCGCGGTCGATGGAGCCGAGGATCTCGGCGAGGCTCCGACCGCACAGGTCCTGGCGTCCGAGCAGATGCACCGCCGCGGGATTGAAGTCGAGGACGATGCCTTCCGCGTCTGCGATCAGCAGGCCGTCGGCCAGATGTTCGAGCACGTCGCGCCGGGCCAGGGGCAGCGCTGCGTCGAGCGCACCGAATCGGAAGAGCGCCGCCGTGACGAGCGCGAGCGAGATGGCGAGAGCGAGCGGCGTCACGTCGACGTCACCCGGAAGGATCTGGCCGAGGAACAGGGCGTTCGATGCCAGCGGCGGAACGGCCGCGCCTGCGAGCAGGAGGGCCGATCGCCGCCGGCGAAGCGATCGCATCTGGCGCGCGGAGGCGAGAAGAAGGAGCGCCCCTCCGAGGCCACAGAGCTGGCCCCACGTGGCGAATGCCCAGAACGCCGGGCCCGACGCCTCGATCCGGCGCGCCGCGCTCGCCGCCGCAGAGACGTTTGTCGTGTAGAAGAGGGGGTGGAAGTCGTTCGTGACGAGCGCCAGCAACGCCATCAGCGACGGGATCGAGAGCGCGCAGATCGAGCTGCCGAGATGCCGTGCGACCGGCGTGATCCGCGACTGGAGTGCGGCCAGCAGCAGCCACAGCGGCGGTACGAGCGAGGCGCCGCAGAAGCCGACGAGCAGCCCAGTGCGCTCGGCGTCGGGGCTGCCCGCGAGCAGACCCACCAGTGTTCCGATCGACCAGACCGCGACGGAGGTCGCGAGCGCGCAGAGCAGCCACTGCTGCGCAGAGCGCTCCGACCGCGTCGCGACGTAGCCAGCGAGCGCTGCCGCCACGGCGAGCGTGACCGAAGCCTGGAGGACTCCGGGATTCATCGGCACCCGCATCGACCGAACGCCGGGCGGTGTTGAGCGCCGCCGAGACGCCTTCGGACGCCTTCGAATTCAGCGTCCGATCGCTTCGTCCCCGGCCCTGCCGCGCTCCCACACCGCGAGCGTCCCCCACACCTCCGGACGCCCGAGACCCGGGTCCGCTGCCCACGCACGCTCGGCTTCGCCCGGCGATACCGCATCGAGCCGGTCGCGCGCGTCCGCCGGCACTCTCGCGACGAGCCGGTACTCGCGTCGCAGCATCTCCCGGAGGCCGAGGAAGAGGTCGTACGGCGTCCGCGCAGATCGCAGAAACGACGTTCCCGCCGTCACCGTCACGATCACCGCGGGCTGCTCGCGCTCGACCTCTGCGAGCGCCTCGCGCTGGCGCCGCTGCGCCTCGCCGGTCGGCAGCATGAGCGGGTACACGTACACGTACCGGCTCGCACTCCGGCGCTTCGAGAGGAACAGGATCTGGGGCTCCGACCCGAAGACGAAGACCGGTTCGCCGGCACGCGTCCGGTCGGCGACGAGGCGCGCGACCGCCGCCGACTCGGCGAACGGGTTGTCGAGATAGACGAGTCGCGACCGAGCCTCCGGCGATGGCGCGAGGTAGTACGAGGACGAGGCCGCGACGCCGACGGCGATCACGAGCACGACGACGACCGCGGCGACGGCTCCCCTGCGCCGCGTCGAGAACGCCGGCGCCAGCACCTCTGCGACACCGACACCCGCGAGCGCCGCGACCGATGGCGCGGCCTGCAGGTAGTAGTGCTCGCGGAAGTAGCCTCCGGCTCCAAGACCGAGGACGGACGCAACGAGCCACGCGAGCAGCACCCACCCGTCGCGTCGCGCGTCGCCGCCGCGAATCGTACGCCGCACGGCAGCGACGGCGCCAATCGCCGCGAGCGCGTAGATCGCTCCGAACGGGCGGAGGGACTTCGGGAAGCTGAGCGCGATCGCCACCGGATAGTCGGCCAGAGACAGCGTACTCGCGTACGCGAGGTTGTAGCCGAAGACGCCGTCCCACATTGCGTGCAGCGCACCTGCCCTCTCGAAGTAGAGCACAACGGGTGCGATCACCGAAGACACGCCTGCACCAAACGCGACGGCACGGCGCAGCCGACTCCCCGGCGCGGAGCCCGCGATCGCGACGAGCGCCGCGAGCGCGACGTTCGGTGCGGCCGGCTGCTTGAAGAGCAGCGCCACGCCGCCGAGCGCGCCGGCGATCAGCGACCAGATCACACCGCGGCCGTCCCGTGTCCACAGTGCGGCGAGAAGGCTCGCCGTGAGGGGAAGCAGCATGAACAGCTCGGTGTTGGCTGCATTGCCGGTGAACGCGGGATCGGCGCAGAGCACCGCCCAGAGCGCGCTCGCCGCGAGTGCTGAAGGCTCCGACGCGAGGCGGCGCACCACGAAGAAGACGGCCAGCAGCGTCGCCATCGCCGCGACCACAGCCGCCTCGCGCGGCGCCGACACCGTCTCGCCGCGGATCGCGAACGCGAGCGCGTAGACCGCAGCGATGCCCGGCGGCTTCTGGTAGAAGGCGCTCGCGTACGGCGGCTCACCCGCGAGCCAGCGCTGCGCGACGTACGCGTATTCACCCTCGTCGCGCTCGAGCGGCATCGCGATCCCGGGCGCCCGCAACGCGAGCGTGACGGCGAGGCAGAGCAGGAGCGCGAGCAGGGTCCCGACTCGCATCACGGCGTCGTCTGCCGAAGGCGTGCGCGCAGCGCATCGGCCGATCGCCGAACCTCGGCGTCGATCGGCCCGCCGAGCGCGATCGCCTCGTCGAGCGTCGCGAGCGCTTCGGCGATCTCGCCGCGTCTTCTGTGCGCTTCGGCGACGTCGCGAAGATCGAGCTGCGTCTTGCGGCGTGTCCTCGAGGAGCGTTCGATCAAGTCGCCTGCAAAGGCGCGAATCAGGTCCTGGAAGCGCCGGGTGGAGCGGATGGGTGCGAACGCCGGGTGCTGCAACAGGTGGTCGTAGTAGTCCCAGCCCGCTGCGCGGCAGACTTCGAGATGCGCGATCGCGGCGTCGGCGTCTCCCGCCTGCGCGGCGCGGCGGGCGCCGAGCAGATGCGCCGGAACCCCGTCCGGCCAGCGACGCGCCGCGTCTGCGAGCACGTGATCCTCCGAGATCCACACGCCCGCGCGCTGGTGGCCCGAGACGGCGAAGCCCACGAAGACGAGCGCCGCGATCGCGAGCCACACGCCCCGGGGCACCCGGCGCAGCGCACGCGTGCGCCAGCCGGCGAGCAGCACGGCGCCGATCAGCCCGGGCAGCATGAAGTAGAGATAACGATCACCGAAGGGGTAGAGAAACGGAAAGACCTGCGAGACCGGGAGGAACGCCGCCGGCCCCCACGCCCACCACGCCGCCTCTTCGCGCCCGTCGCGGAGCGCTTGGAGCGCGAGCGCCGCGATCGCCAGCGCCGAGGCGAGGCCGGCGAGCCACCACGGGTCGAGCCACGAGATTGCGGGCGGCGGCCGCTGGAACGACCCGACACCGAAACCTGTCACTGCCATCGCTACGTAACGTCCTGCGAGCGCGGCGATCGTGCGCGCCTGCACCACCGGATCGGGATGCAGCGGATCGCGCGCTCCCGACGCGGATTCGAAGAAGGTGACGAGCTCGGCACCCGTGATCGCCACGAACACTGCGAGCCAGCCGGCCATCCAGATCCAGCCGGGGCGCTCGGCCGCATCCTCGCGCCGCCACGCCCACTGTCGAATAAGCGCCACCGGCAGCACGCACACGACCTGTGGCTTCGTGAGGAGCGCAGCCGCGAAGAGCGCGAGGGCGAGCGTCGGGCGGCGGCGCTGCGCGAGCAGCGCCGCAATGCCGAACGCGAGGGCGAGCGGGGTCCAGAGCTCGCAGAGCCACGCCACCGCTTCGACGTTTGCCGGATGGAGCAGGAAGAAGAGCGCTCCGGCCGACGCGGCGGCGAACGGAAGGCCTGTCTGCGCGAGCAGCAGCGCGAGCAGCACGGAGGCCCCGACGTGCGCGACGACATTGGTGAGGTGATAGGCGAGATTGGTCGCCGGGATCGCCGTCTCGTCGTAGAAGAGCCTCCACTGCAGACCGTGGACGATCGCACGCACGGGCGCGTAGTTGTTGAGGGAGAGCGTCGCCTGGCTGCGCGGATCGAACAGGGTCCCGAGCGAGCCGGGCTCGAGCCCGACCACCCACGGGTTGAGCAGGTACATGACGTCGTCGGAGATCGGACCGCCCGCAAACGATGGGGCGTAGACCAGCGTCGCGACGACCAAGAAGCCTGCCGCGAGCGCGAGCCACCACGAGCCGGGAACGCGCGCGCGCGGCCCGGGATCGGTCTCGCGCGTCCGTGCGTCGGGCATCCGCTCCTCGGGCCCGCATCATAGCCCGGTGACACGAGCGCGTTCCCGTAGCGAGGTCGCCCGGCGGACGCCCTCGCTCCGGGGAAGCATCAGGAAGGCTCGAGCGCCGGCTGCGTCAGCTCCTCACGCGCCGTGCGACGGTGCCGAGCGCACACAGCCCCGAGAGCAGCAGCATGGCCGTCGTGGGCTCGGGAACCGGAACTTCGGTGATCGTGCTCGTTCCCGAGCCGATCCGTCTTCCATCCGACCACGTCAGGACGCTGAAGCTGCCACCCGTCGCGAACCATGCCGACTGCGGCTGCGCCAGGCCGTCGAGGATGCCGTCCGTGGCGTCGCCGTTCGCGAACGTGGAAACCGCATCGAGGCCGGGCTGGATGATCGGCCAGTCTTGCCCGGACGTTGCGAGCGCGATCGCGGCAATGAGCTGGTCCTCGAGCGTATTTCCGAACAGCGTCCCCCACGCGACGTTCTCGGCGAGCGCGGCCGCCGTGTCGTCCATCATCAGAACGACGTGCTGCTGGCCCGGGGCGTCGCCGGGAAGGTCCTGCGTGAGGCCGATCAGCAGCGAGCTCGCGTTCGGAAAGTCCTTGGGGAACGGGTTCTCGAGAATGTTCCAGTTGTTCGGGTACGCCTCGAAGGCCCACGTGGTACCGCCGTCTTCGAACATCATGATGTTCGTGACGTCGGACCAGCCCGGATCGATGTGGACTTCGTAGGAGGTGCGGTACTGCGTCGCCACCGAAGCGGCGTTGGCGGGTCCGGACGACAGCGCAATCACGAGTGCGGGAATCAACAGGGCGAAGCGTCTCATCGAGGCCTCCTCGTCTCGAACGGCATCCCGGGCTCACCGGGCCAGCTCGAACAGCATCAGGGAGAGCAAAAAAAGAAGGGGACCGCTCCGCGGAGCGATCCCCTTCCCATTGCCACCACCTTACACGCCAGGCGAAGCCATGTCGAGGAGGAATCGCTCGCAGACCAAGAGGCGACGCCTCGGCGCTGCGCTTCCGCGGCAAGGCGGACTGCGATCGCGCCGCGAACCGCCGCCGTCCCTCACGGCGTCACGATCGGGAAGTTGCCGTCGCCGCGGTCGAGCAACGAGAAGAACGCGAGCAGATCGAGACGGCTTCCGTCGACGTCGAGCTCGTTCGAGAAGACCATCTCGCGAACCCCGACCTCTCCCGTCAGAAGTCGCACGAGGAAGCTTCGCGTGAGACGTACGGTGACCGCCGCGTCCGGGTCGGGCAGGATCCTGCGGTGGTGGTGCAGGACGGCGTTCTCGAGCTCGAGGACGTACGTCTCGTCGAGATCGGTGAAGACGAAGTTGAGCGTCAGGGTCTTGCCGTCCGCCTTCGGACCGTCGAGGCGCGTCGCCATCGCCGTCAGGAAGCGATCGACGGGCGTGTGGAGCAGCAGTCCGCGCGCAGCGCCGAGCTGGAGCGTCGTCTTCTGTACGCCGCGCCGGAGCTCGAGCGCGCCCGTCAGATACACATCGCGCCAGGGCCCGGACTCGGCGCGGTACCCGAGCTGATCGTACGTGTCGGCCAGCAGCGAGCGCGCGCTGGCATCGTCGGGGTCGGCGAAGACCAGATGATCGAGGATCGTCGCCGCCCAGCGGTACTCGCCGTGATCGAACGCCTCGCGGGCCTTGCGCAGGCCCTCGGCGGGCCCACCCATCAGCTCGACGTACTTGCGGCTCGCCTCGACCGGCGGCAGCGGATCGAGGTTCGCGGGGTTCCCGTCGTACCAGCCGAAGTAGAACTGGTAGACGGCCTTCGCGTCGTGACGAACGGTGCCGTAGTAGCCGCGGTTCGCGAAGACCGATCGCAGCGACGCGGGCAGCTCGATCTGCTCGGCGATCTCGCGCGGGCCGAGGCCAGCGTTTGCGAGCCGTAGCGTTTGGTCGTGCAGATATCGGTAGACGTCGCGCTGGCGCTTCAGGTAGTCGCGGACGCGCTCGGGCCCCCAGACGGGCCAGTGATGGCTCGCGAAGACGACCTCTGCATTGGGAAAGAGCTCGATCGCCTCGTCGATGTAGCCGCTCCAGCGCAGCGCATCGCGCACCTTCGCGCCGCGCAGCGTGTAGAGGTTGTGGAGCGTGTGTGAGACGATCTCGGCGCCGCAGTACGCCTTCGCCTCGGGCAGATAGAACGTGAGCTCGGCCGGCGCCTCGGAGTCGGGCGCGTACTGGAAGACGAAGGGCACCCCGTCGATCTGCATCGGCTGGGGCGTCTGATCGACGAGGTCGGTCGGCACGAGGATGCCGATCGTTCCGTTGGCAGGCCCTTTGCCGAGACCCGAGTCGACGTGCCCGCGCGCCGAACGCGCGAGCGGCATGCCGTACATGAAGGTCGCACGACGCCCCATCGCCACGCCGGCGAGGATGTTCTCGCTCGTCGCTTCTTCGAGGAAGCGCTTCGGAGCGATGATCCGCATGCCCGAGACCGCCTCGGGCGGCACGACGGCGTCGATGCCGCCGAAGTGATCGACGTGGCTGTGCGTCAAGATGACGGCGACGACGGGTGCTGCGGGGAGATGGCGCCACGCGAGCGCGAGGGCGGCCGCCGCGGTCTCCTTCGCCGTCAGCGGATCGACGACGATCCAGCCGCTGCGGCCTCGGATCAGCGTCATGTTCGAGATGTCGTAGCCGCGGACCTGATACACGCCTTCGGCAACCTGGAAGAGGCCGTGGATGCCATCGAGCTTCGCCTGTCGCCACAGGCTCGGATTGACGCTCTCCGGCGCGTCGCCCTTCACGAACGCGTCGGACGTGGTGTCCCAGACGCGCGCCCCGCTCGGGCCCTCGACGATCACCTGCGGGTCGCTCGCGACCAGACCGCGCCGCGCGTCCTCGAAGTCCTGGGGGTCGTCGAGCGGAAGCTCCCCCGCGACGGCTGCGTTGGCGCGCACCGTGTCCGCCGCCGGCGCCGTGTTGCCTTGCGCGTCGGCGCTTCCTGCGGGCGGCGCCTTCTCCTCCGGCGTCCCGCACGCCACGAGGCTCACGACGGCCAGCCTACCGATCCACGCGGCGCGCGATCGCATGCGTCCTCCTGTGCAGGCCGCGGATCCGCGTCAGCCGATCGGGCCCTGATAGACCTCCATGAAGCGCAGCATCGCGTCCTGTGGAACCGCCATGTTGGCACCGCGATCCGAACGCACGCACACGACGCAAGGTCCGTCGCTCGCCCGCGCGGCCGCCAGCGCCGGTTCGAGCTCCTCGGGCTTCGCGGCGTAGAAGCCCCGGCAGCCGAGCCCCTCCGCGACACGGTCCCAGCGCACCTCCCCCATCTCCGTGCCGAAGGTGCGCCCGTAGCCGATCAGCTCGCTCGGCTCCTCCATCGTCCACGAACCCTCGGCGAGAACGATGGTCGTGATCCGGAGCCGCTCGCGCGCGGCGGACTGCATCTCCATGAAGTTGAAGCCCGCGGCGCCGTCACCCGTCACGCAGACGACGTCGCGCGTGGGCTCGGCGAGCTTCGCGCCGAGCGCAGACGGAATCCCCGTTCCGAGCATTCCGAGCTCGAGGATGCTGTGGTACGAACGCGGACCCGTCGACGGCAGGAACCAGTGCGCCCAGAGCGAGGTCATTCCGCCGTCGGTCACGTAGACCGCATCACCGCCGAAGCAGCGCCCCACCGCCTGCATCGCGTGCGCCGGGTGGATGCCGGGGCCACTCCACGCCGCGACGCGGGTGCGCTCGGCATCCCACGCCGTTCGCGCGATCTCGCGATAGCGTGCGAGATCGCCTCCACTGCGCGCTTGCACGCCCCTGCTCTCGAGTCGCCGGGCGATCCCTTCGAGCGTCGCCTTCACGTCGGCGACGATCCCGAGATGGAGCGGACGCGTCACACCGATGTGTCGCGGCTCGACGTCGATCTGGACGAGCTTCGCCCGCGCGCCATCGCCCCAGTACTTGTCGAACGGCGTGTCGAGGTTGCCGGCGCGCGAGCCGGCGACGAGCACGACGTCGGCCTCCTTGCGCGCAGCGTCGGCGCCAGGGCCGTAGCCGTAGAGATAGCTCGGATGATCGAGCGGCACGCTCGCGCGCCCCGCCATGGTGGGGATCACCGGGCAGCCGAGCCGCTCGACGAGGCGAAGCAGCGCGGCGTTCGCGCCCGCACGATCGACGCCCGAGCCCGAGACGACCACCGGCCTGTGCGCCGCGGCGAGCAGCGCGGCGGCCTCGTCGAGCTGCGCGTCCGAGGGCTGCGGCAGCGGCGGCCTGTATCGTTCGGGCGGCAGGATCGGCGCCGCTGCGGGATCGCCCTTGCCGTGGATCACGGGCATCGGCACTTCGACGTGCACGGGTCCGGGCCGCCCCGCCCACATCTCGCGGAAGGCGATCCGCAGCACTTCAGGGATGCGCTCCCACGCGAGGATCGGCCCTCCCCACTTGACGGCGGGACGAAAGACATCGAGCTGGTCCTGCCCCTGAAAGGTCGACGGCGGCGACGGATACACGACCCCGAGGCGATGCTGAGCGGTGATCACGACGACGGGAACACCTTCGTGTCGCGCCGTGATCACGCCGGGCAGGAGGTTCGCCGATCCGGGGCCGGGGTTGCCGACGACGGCGGCCACCTGTCCGCTCGTCTTGTACACGCCCTCGGCCATGTGGACTGCAGCCGCCTCGTGTCGCACCGGCACGAAGCGGATCGCATGGGCGTCGAGGGCCGCGAGCAGCGGATCGATCTCGGGACAGGGAAGACCGAACAGAAGTCGCACGTTCTCGTTCGCGAGGCAGCGCGCGAGGAGCTCGCCGCCCGACACTTCAGTCATCGTCGTTCCTCCCTCGGCGCGGCCGTCACCCCGGGGTGCGGCGCCGCGCCCGCTACGCCCGCACCTCCGCGAAGCGCTCCGGCCGAAGCGGCGCCGCCTCCTCGGGCAGACCCTTGCCGAGGACGAGGCCCGTGACGAGCTGTGCGGTGAGCGGTGCGAGCAGCACGCCGCTTCGGTGGTGACCCGCAGCGAGAACCAGTCCATCGAGCCCCGGGTACGGACCGACGAGCGGGAGCTGGTCGGGTGTCGCGGGACGAAGCCCGGCCCACGCGCCGGCGAATCCCGCATCGTCGAGTCCGGGTACGAGCCGAATCGCTTCGCCGAGGAGCTGGGCGACGCCCGCCGCTGTCGCACGTCGATCGAAGACGGCTCGCTCCTCGGTTGCGCCGACGAGGAGGCTGCCGTCGCGGCGGGGGACGAGATACGTGCTGCCGCTGCGCACGATCGTCCGAAGCGCCGGCGGTCGCGGCGCCAGCGAGAGGATCTGTCCGCGAACGGGAGCGATCGGGAGCGTCCCCGCCTCGCCGAGCCATGCACGGGCCTGCCCCGCAGCGAGGCCCGTGCACAGGACGACGGTGGCGCCTTCGACGAGACCTGCGGCGGTCTCGACGCCACACACGCGGCTACCGTCACGAACGAGACCTCGCACCGGGACGCCGACGCGAAGCTCCGCGCCGAGCGTCGTGGCTGCGACTGCCAGCGCGCGCGCGAGGAGCGGGCTTCGCACGTGCGACTCGTGCGGGCAGAACAGCGCGCCGCGGATGCCGGGGGCGAGCGACGGCTCGATCTGACGTGCCGCGGCGACGTCGAGCCATTCGAGATCGAAGCTCGGCAGCGCACGATCGCGTTCGCGCAGCGCGCGCGCCTCGCCGTCGCTGGCCGCGACGCGGAGCGACCCGGGACGCTCGAGCTCGGGATCGATTCCAGAGCGCTCGCGCAGCTCCGCCACGAGGTCCGGGAAGAGCGCGAGGCTCGCGAGACCGAGGCGTAGCAGCGGGCCCGGGCTCGCGGCCTCGCTCACCGGCGCGAGCATTCCGGCCGCGACTCCCGAGACACCGCTCGCAACGTCCTCGCCTTCGAGCAGCACGACCGAGAGCCGCTCGCGCGCGATGGCGTACGCGACCGCGCAGCCGATGACGCCACCGCCCACCACGATCACGTCCGCTGCGCGCATGCTCGCCTCGACCTCCTCGAGACCCCGAACTTCGATGCCAACGGAGACCCTGATTCGTCCGCCGCCGCGCCGCGGGCACGCGTGGCGCGCTCCTCCTAGGCCTTCGCGCTCGGACGCGACGAGACCTGCTCGTACCAGCGCTGCAGGTTCTTCTGCTCGGGCGTGATGCGGATGTCGCTCACGCGGCCGAAGTCGATCCCGACGAGCAGGGTGATGTCCGCGATCGTGAAACGCTCGCCGGCGACGAACGTGCGGCCGGCCAGCTCCCCGTCGATCCAGCGAAGGCGCGATCCGGCCGCCTTGCGGCAGACCTCGCCGTACTCGGGCACCTGTGGGATGCGACCCTTGAAGAACGCATGGGTATTGCGGAAGACCTGCATGATCGCAAGCGCAATCTCGAACTCCATCCGCCGCTGCCACATCTCGACGAGCGCGCGGTCCTTCGCGCCCGTCCCGAACAGCGGCGGCTCGGGCTGCGTCTCCTCGAAGTAGCGGCAGATCGCGACGGACTCGGCGATCACCGTGCCGTCGTCGAGCTCGAGGATGGGGACGCCTCCCATCGGGTTCTTCGCGAGGTAGTCGGGCTGGCGGTTCGCGGCCTTGCCGATGTCGACCTGCTCCGTGGGCACCGTGATGCCCTTCTCGGCGAGGAAGATGCGGACCCGGCGCGGATTGGGGGCGAGCGTGGAGTCGTAGAGCTTCACGGGGGGCCTCCGGGCGGGCACACGGCCCGCTCGCGGAGGATGCCTTCCACCGGGCGCCGCCGCCACGCAACGAGTCGGACCACGAGGCCAGGCTGCGCCGGCCGGCCGCTTCGCGGCTAGTCGAAGTACCCCATCGTGAAGTACTTGAGAGCGAGGCGTCCCGCGGTCTTGAGCGCAGCGTTGAACCACCGGACGAAGCGATCGTCCTCGTTCGCGCACAGCGCATTCCACCTGGCTTCGAGGCGATCGACGTGGGCCGACGTACTGTGCTCCCAGAGCTCGTCGCCACGCTCGCTCGCCTGCGCCGCGACGTCCGTGTAGTGGACGATCTTGCGGGCGAGCTTGCGGCACTGACCCGGCCGCAGCTTTGCGAGCGCCGGATCGACGGGCTCGGGCGCCACAGCTCCGGGATCCGGCGCCTCGGCGGCCGCCGGCTGCTCCGCCGGGCTCGCGTCGCCCTCCGCGCGCAGCGGGCCGGCCGCGAGTGCGGCGAGGAGCAGGATGCCGGAGATCATCGCCGGGCGCCGTCGCATGGACTCTCCGCAAGGGGGCACCCTGCCTATCGGCGAGCTGCGGCCGGCAATGAAGCGGGACAACCCGAATCTCTCCGGGCTCCAGACCGGGACGGACGCCGGCGCCCTGCCACCTTGCGAGGCCGCCGCCCCCCCCCCCGAACGGGTGGCGCCCGCCGAGCGCGAGGGCTGCGCGCCCGCGCGCGGCAGAGCCGTTCGCCGTGATTCTCAGGTGCGTTCGGCGATGGTCAGCGCGGTCCGATGCGCGAGCGCCATGACGGTGAGCATCGGGTTCACGGAGGGGCTCCGCGGCAGCACTCCCGAGTCGGCGACGTAGAGGTTCTCGAAGCCATGGCAGCGCCCGAGCTCGTCGACGACGCCGTGGCGCGGGTTGCCGTGCATGC
>JADLGR010000232.1 GCA_020849175.1 Deltaproteobacteria bacterium | reverse complement strand
TCCGCATGAAGTTCTCGGCCAGCGCGTGGAACAGCAGCACACATCGCACGCGCAACCTCCCGCGCACCGGCATCTGGTGCAGGCCCCGGTTGCGAGCCTGCGCATGGATGCACTCGGCCTCGGCACGCCTCCTGTACTTTGCCCTCCCGCCCGGTGCGCCCATGCGCCGACGCCAGCGCGCGACACCGGGACCGTCACCGGGCCGCGGCCGATACGGATCGCGCCCGGGATCGCGTGGCCGCATCGGCGGCGCGTAGATCCGACAGCCCTCCTCCTCGAGCAACTCGATCCCGTCGAGCGAGACGTAGCCGCCATCGACCAGCAGCTCGCCGGGCGCCACGCCGTAGCGCCGCGCGATCTGCTCGCGCATCGGCCCCATCTGGCCCTGGTCCGTGCCCGCGCTCGTTACCTCCACGCCCACCACCACCCCGCTCGCCGTGTCGCTGGCGATCTGGGCGTTGTACGCCGGACGAAACCCGCCATCGGCCATCTTCATCACCCGCGCCTCGGGGTCCGTCGTCGACGTGCGCACGGCCTCGCGCTCGGCCGGCCTCTTCTTCTCCTGCTCCCGCTTCATCTGCTCCAGCGCCCCGCTCACCCGCTTCTGCCGCTCCCGCACCGCACGCTCGCGCGACGCCCGCTCCCGGCGCGACGAAGCCGCCGGATCCTCGTCCAGCTCCCGGCGCAGCGCCGCGAGCTCCCCGCTCACCATCGAGCGCAGCTCCTGCAGCCTCTTGCGACGACGAAACGACGCCGCACCCGCGCTCGCCCGCATCCCGTCCTGCGTCACCCGCACCAGATCCACCAGACCGGCCCGCATCAGCTGCACCACGCTCTCCGTCAGCAGTGCGTCGAGCCGCCTCTCGTGCATCACCCGGAACGCCGCCAGCGTCCGGTAGCTCACCCGCACCCCGCCGCAGATCCACCGATACGCGTCGTGCTGCTCGCACAGCCGCTCCACCGCCCGTGCGCTGCCCACCCCCTCCAGCGTCGCGTAGATCCACAACGACAACAGGATCGCCGGGTCGATCGCCGGGCGTCCCGCCTGGCCCTCCACCGACCGGATCGACTCGTACCACGGAGACAGATCGAGGCCGCTCACGAACTCCCACACCGCCCTCGCACGGTGGTCCTCCGGCAGCAAACCCTCCAGATCCACCGGTCGAAGCTCGATCTGTGCCCGGTTCGGGCTCAGCACCCGCGGTGATCCAGCCATGTGTCATCCCCCCGGCCCGCATTCTCGCACGAGATCACGCGCACGGAAGGATTTCTTCACAGGCTCTCAGTGGCGTAAGAGGCGAGCCTGCGGGGCCTGGGCCATCGACCAGGGTGCGACCAACGCTCCTGAGCCCAGTCTTCGTGCGCGGCGCCGGCGCCGGGAGTTCGCTATCTGACGCTGACGCGATGCCGCCCGCGCAACCCGCAGACCCGTCGAGTCGCGAGCCGCGAAGCGTTCTGCTCTTGACGCAGCTCCCGCCCCCGTACGGAGGGCTCGCCGTACACTCGGCGCGCCTGCGGGCGCTTCTCGAGCGGCGCGGCTGGCGGGTCGACGTCGTGAGCCCGCCGCGCTGGGCAGCGTTCGCCGGCCGCCGCTTTGCCCGCATCTGGCTCTATGCTGCACACGCGCGTTTCCTTGCGCGCCTTCTGCGCCGGCGCTGCACGCTCGTCCATGACCACGTCTCGACCTATGGGATCGGAGAGCGCAGCACGGGTGCTGCGGTCGTGCATCTTCTCCAGCTCGCCGCGTTGCGGCTCGGTGCATCGCCCTGGCTGGTCACCTCCGGCAACGGGCTCCTTCCGGGTCAGCTCGCAGCGGTGCCCCGCTGGCGGCAGGTCGCGTACCGTCACCTCTACGGCGGAGCGAGCTTCGCGATCGCCAAGAGTGAGCCGATTCGCTCGGCCTTCGAGCGGATGGGCCTCGCGGGTCGAACCGGGACGATCGGGACCTTCCTGGAGCCCGCTCCGCGTCCGGCAGGACAGCCTCTCTCGCCCGAGGTCGCGGACTATCTGGCGGCGCATCCGGTGTGCGTCTCGACCGCGGGATTCAGCTTCCAGCCTCTCTACCATCTGGAGGCCGTGGTCCGAGCCGTCGGGCGTCTGCGAAGGGAAGGTCCGGCCCACGGCCTCCCGGCGAATCTTGGGCTCGTGGTTCTGGCCTCACACGCCGAAGATCCAGTCGGGAAGCCGGCTTTCGACGCCGCGCTCCGGGAGGCCGGACTGGAGAACGACGTGCTGGTGCTTCGCGACGTGGACGACGCGCTCGAGATCGTGTCGAGGACGAGCGTCTTCGTCCGCGCGACCGACTTCGACGGAGATGCGAATACGGTGAAGGAGGCGATGCTGATGCGGGTTCCGGTCGTCGCGACCGATCTGCCCGGCAGGCCGCCCGAGATCGCGCTCATCGACCGAGGTCGCCTGGCCGATCTCGATGCGGTCGTCCTCGATGTCCTCCTCGCGCGCGATGCGACACGCGTCGAGGCCGCGTGCGTCTTCGTGCGGGAGGACATCGAACGCAACGCCTCGGCGATCCTCGCCGTATACGATCGCGTGGGAGGAGCCTGAAGATGTGCGGCATCGCGGGCTTGTGCCGGACCGGTGCGGGCCCCGCCGAAGAGGCGGTCCTCGGTCGCATGCTCGCGCGCATCGCACGCCGCGGACCGGACGCTCAGGGCATCTACTCGTGTGGCGACACGCTCCTCGGTCATCGACGGCTCTCGATCGTCGATCTCTCGCCGCAGGGCAACCAGCCCATGTTCAACGAAGACCGCAGCGTCTCGATCGTCTTCAACGGCGAGCTGTACGGGTACCACGACCTGCGAAACGATCTCGCTCGGCGCGGGCATCGCTTCTCATCGACCTCGGACACCGAGGTGATCCTGCACCTCTACGAGGAGAAGGGCATCGAGTGCGTTCGCGACCTGCGCGGGATGTTCGCGTTCGCGCTCTATGACCAGCCCCGTGACCGGCTCTTCCTCGCGCGAGACCGGCTCGGGATCAAGCCTCTCTACTGGTCGGGCGCGGGAGGCAGCTTCGCCTTTGCCTCGGAGCTGTCGGCGCTACTCGAATGCCCCTGGATTCCTCGGGAGATCGATCTGCACGCGCTCTCGCGGTACCTCTGCTTCTACTACGTACCCGCGCCGAGCAGCATGCTCCGCGACGTCTCGATGCTCGAGCCCGGTCAGACGCTCGTCTACGAGCAGGGCCGCGTGCAGATCGCGACCTACTGGGACGCCGCCTCGTTCCTCGACGCCCCGGTGCCGGGCGGCTTCTCGAGAGCCGGCTTCGACGACGAGATGGATGCGCTGCTGTCCGACACCGTGCGAGTCCATCTGAATGCGGACGTCCCGGTGGGCGCCTTTCTCTCGGGCGGCGTCGACTCCTCTGGCGTGGTCGCGTACATGAGCCGCTACGTGCAGGGAGCGAAGACCTTCTGCCTCGTCCACGAGAATCCCGCCTACGACGAGCGCCTGTACGCCGCGCAGGTGGCCAAGCAGTACGGCAGCGAGCACGTCGAGGTCTCGGTCCACGGCGGCGAGCGCTTCGAGATCGGGCTCCTCGACTTCCTGGTCGACATCTACGGCGAGCCCATGGCGAGCCCGTCGGCGATTGCCGTCCACTCCGTGATCCAGGAGATGAAGGGACGCGTCAAGTGCGTTCTGTCCGGCGACGGCGCCGACGAGATCTTCGCCGGGTACGAAACCTACGCGGCCCTGGGGCGCGTGCAAGCTCTGCAGCGCTTCGTGCCGCCGGCGTTCGCGCGCCACCTGGCCCCGCTTCGTGGATGGCTCCGCTTCCCGCAGGGCGCGCGCGCGGCGCGCGCGCTCGAGCGAGCCGGCTGGAGCATCCTCGATTTCATCGTGCACGAGAAAGGGTTCTTCCGCTTCGACGAGCAGTCCGAGCTGCTCTCCGATGACGTGCTCGCGGGCCTCGATCTCGAACGCGAGGCGCTCTACCTGCGGGAGAAGCTCGCGCTGCACGACGACCGGGCGAGCCTCCAGAACCTCTACCGTTTCATGGTGAGACAGCAGCTCGCGGACTACATGCTCACGAAGGTCGATCGCGCCTCGATGGGACACTCGGTCGAGGTTCGCGTTCCGTACGTCGACCACCGCGTGTTCGAGCTGCTGTGCCGTGCGCCAGACGTCGAGAAGTTCGATCCGACCGTTCCGAAGCCCATCTTGAAACGGGTCCTCGCGCGCCATCTGCCGGAGAACATCCTGCATCGGCCGAAGAAGGGGTTCGCGCTCCACCTCGAGCGCTTCGTGAATGACCTGTTCTGGTCCCACTTCGAAGGCCTTCTCGAAGGCGCAGGAGATCTGTTCCGGCGCTCGGCCGTCGACGCGATCGTGCGCTCGCTGCGGTCGGGCACGCTGTCAGGGAACGAGCGCGTTCGCGCGATGTACCGGATCTGGACGCTGGCGATGTTCCTGCACTGGCGCCGGCGGCTGCTCGGCCGCGGGTAGCCGGCGCGCTCCGCCTACAGGGTCCGCCCGCGCAGGATCCAGCGCCTGTACCAGAGCGTCAGGTTGAACAGCGTCCAGAGCAGACCGCCTCGATCGCTGCGCCTGCGCGAGAAGTGCTCGTCCACGAGTGTCGCGACCGCGCGGGCGTCGAGGTAGCCGTCGCGGCACAGCTCGGAGGTCCTCAGCGCTTCCTGCACTTGCTTTCCGAAGGCGCCCTCGAACATCCAGCTCGACATTGGCGCCGGGAAGCCCTGCTTGCGGCGGTGCACGAGATCCTCGGGTAGCAGGTCTGCCACGGCGCGCTTGAGCAGGGCCTTGGTGCGCTCTGCGCGGATCTTGAGATCCATCGGGAGCCGCAGCACGTACTCGACGAGACGATGGTCGAGGAACGGGACGCGGCCTTCGAGCGACACGGACATCGTGATCTTGTCGACGCGCGCCAGCAGCAGCTCCGGCAGTCGTTGCCGCAGCTCGAGGTAGCTCATGCGAGCCGCGAGATCGGCGTCCGGCCAGCGGTGATCGATCTCGGAGTAGATCGTCTCGATGACGCTCCACGACGACTCGCGCGCCCCGCGAAGGGGGAGAAGGCTCGCCTTCTCACGGTCTCCCAGATGGATCGCGCCGCCCCAGAAGACGTCTTCGTACGCGGCGCGGCGGAGCAGCTCCTCCCAGCGCAGCGCACGGTGCCCGATCGCGCGGAGCAGCGGCGCCGCGAGCCCGTGGACTCCCGATCGCAGCGGCGCCGGGAGGCCCCGGAGCCATGCGAGGCGCTTCGCGAAGCGAATTGCTTCGAGATACATCGGGTAGCCGAGAAACATCTCGTCGCTGCCCTCGCCGACCTGGATCACCTTGATGCCGTTGTCGCGGGCGAGCTTCGAGACGTAGTAGAGAGGGACGCACACCGGGTCGAGATTCGGCTCGTCCTGCTGGTCGATCAGGTTCGGCAGATAGTCGAGCACGCTCTGGTGATCGATCACCACCTCGTGGTGATGGGTGCCGTACTGCTCCGCGATTCGCCGGGCGTGGTGAAGCTCGTTGAGCTCGCCGGTGTCCCGCCCTTCGAAGCCGACCGTGAAGGTCTCGACGGGGAGCGACGAGCACTGCGACATGAGGGCGACGTTGGCGCTCGAGTCGATGCCCCCGGAGAGGAACACGCCGAAGGGGACGTCGCTCATCATGCGGTCTCGGATCGCCGTCTTGAGGCGGTCGCGAATCGTGGCGACGACCGCTTCCTCGTCTCGCCAGGCCGAGGCCGGAAGCCGTGGCGCGTCGAGGGCGTCCCACCAGCGATCGATGCGCACCCCGTTCGCGTCGACCGTCATGCGGTGCCCGGCGCGAAGCTTTCGGATGTCCTCGAACATCGTTCCCGGCGCGGGAGTCGAGAGGAAGGTCAGGTTGTGATAGAGCGACTGCGGATCCATTCGGCACGGAACGGACGGATGCTGGAGCAGCGCGCGAATCTCGGAGCCGAAGAAGAAGTGTCCTCCGACGTCCGCCCAGTAGAGCGGCTTGATCCCGATCCGGTCCCGCGCGACGAACAGACGCTGCTTTGCGGCATCCCAGATCGCGAAGGCGAACATTCCGAGAAGCCGCTCGACGCAGCGCTCACCCTCGCGCTCGTAGAGGCGAAGGATGACCTCGGTGTCGCAGCGGCTTCGGAACCGAACTCCGGCGGCCTCCATCTCCTTGCGAATCTCGCCGTGGTTGTAGATCTCGCCGTTGAAGACGATCCACACCCGCTCGTCGTCGTTCGCCATTGGCTGCCGGCCAGCCTCCGAGAGATCGATGATGCTGAGCCTTCGGTGGCCAAGGCCGACGCGCCGAGCAGGGTCGTAGTGGGTTCCCCGGCCGTCGGGACCGCGATGCGCCATCGCGTCGGTCATGCGGTCGAGGGTCGCTGCATCGAGATCGAGGCGGCTGGCTCCGTAGCCGAAAACCCCCGTGATTCCGCACATGTCTTCTGGCTCCCGGGCTGACGGTGGTTGCAAGCGCGGCCGACTCTACCGCAGCCGTTCTACTCAATCGGCCGTCCCGCCCACCCGATGACGTCGAGACTGCTGCGAGGCGGCGCGCCCCGGGGGCACACGGACCCTGGGCTATCCTCGCCGGCCATTCCGTTCGAGGACGGCGGATGCAGACCGACATCGACTTTACGCGCTGGGCGATTTACTTCGTCTTCGGAGCGCCCTTCGTCGCGTGGCTGCTGTTCGGCCGCAGCAACCCCCTCAAGGTGCTGGCCGCAGTCGGCATGCTCATCTTCGTCCAGCAGAGCTTCGCGTATCGGCGGTACCTGGGACCCATCGGCGTCGGTCCCTCGGTGATCGCGGTCTA
>JADLGR010000231.1 GCA_020849175.1 Deltaproteobacteria bacterium | reverse complement strand
GGCTACGCGTGGATGGACGACGATCCGCAGACTCGCATCAACCATCTCCGCATCGACGAGGTGCTCGCGTCCGGCGCGACGACGGCCGCGGTCTCCTGCCCGTTCTGCATGCAGATGTTCGAGGATGGCCTCGCCGCACGAGATTCCGCGCACACCGTGAAGGCGCTCGACATCGCCGAAATCGTCGCGGACGCGCTGGAGGATCCGTCATGAACGAGGATCTCGCGGCGAGCGTAGGGCGGCTTCTCGATCTCGAGGCGATCCGCGACCTTGCGCGCGCCTACGCCCACTGCATCTGGCGACGCGACGCCGACGGCGCCGCTGCGCTGTTCACCGAGAGCGGGGTGATGGACACCGGTGACCGACCTGCGCTCGTCGGTCGCGTCGCGATCCGTGACGCGTACCGCGCGATCCTGCCGGCCGCAGAGTTCCTGCCCTTCGTCCACGACCACCGGATCACGCTCGACGGCGATCACGCCAGCGGGAGCTGCCATCTCGACCTGCGCGCCACACAGGCAGGCGCGAGCCTGATCGGCGCGGGCGTCTACGACGACCGGTACGTCCGCGAGAGTGGCGTCTGGAAGTTCGAGGCACGCCGTCTCACGCTGCGCTTCCTGGTGCCGCTCGACGAGGGCTGGGCCGGACGAGGCGAAGCGGAGCGCTAGCACCGCCTCGCGTATCTTCATTGGACTGGAGGCAAGACCATGGCACGACTCAAGACCGGAACCAGGCTCCGCAGTGCGGTGTGCAGCACGCAGGTGATGATCGTCGCGGCTCCCGACGCCGAGGTCGAGCTCACCTGCGGCGGCCACGCGCTGATCGATGCGGCAGCGACGCCGGGCGAGGACCTCGCGCTCTCGCCCGACGCCGCGAAGGGAACGACGCTCGGCAAGCGCTATGTGAGCCCCGACGGCAAGCTCGAGCTGCTGTGCCTGAAGGCGGGCCAGGGCACTCTCGCACTCGCCGGTGCGCCGCTCGCTCTCAAGGAAGCCAAGCCGCTGCCGTCCTCGGACTGACGCCATGAACCTCATGATGCTGCTCGAGATGGCCGTCTCGGGCTTCGGCGAGCGAGAGGCCGTCCGCAGCGGCTCCGAGGCACTCACCTACGAGCAGCTCTTCGCTGCCGCCGGCGCTGCGGCCGAGCGCCTCGCGGCGTCGGGCTGCGAGCACGCGGCGATCCTCGACGTCAACAGCCTCGCTGTTCCGGTCACGCTCTTCGCGAGCGCCTGGGCGGGCCGCCCCTTCGTGCCGCTCAATTACCGGCTCACCGATGGCGAGCTCTCCGCGCTCGCGGAGCGCATCGCACCGTCGCTGCTGATCGCAGCGCCCGAGCGCGCAGCCTCTCTCGCTGCGCTGCCCGGCGCGAGCGTCGTCGACCGCGAGACGCTCCTCGCGGGCACGCGCGGAGCCGTTGCGCGGGAGCCGAGCTGGGCGATGGAGGGAGACGACATCGCCATTCTGCTCTTCACGAGCGGGACGACCGGCGCACCCAAGGCGGCGGTGATCCGTCACCGCCACCTCGTGTCGTACGTCCTCGGATCGGTCGAGTTCGGCGGTGCGGGCGAGGACGAGACGGCGCTCGTGAGCGTTCCGCCCTACCACATCGCCGGCATGGCGGCGATCACGAGCTCGGTCTACGCGGGCCGGCGCATCGTGCAGCTCCCGGCCTTCTCCGCCGACGCGTGGGTCGAGACCGCACGGCGTGAGCGCGCCACGCACGCCTTCGTCGTGCCGACGATGCTCGCGCGGATCGTCGATCTGCTCGAATCGCAGGGCGACGCGACGCTTCCCGAGCTTCGCGCGATCTCGTACGGCGGCGGCAAGATGCCGCTCGCGGTGATCGAGCGTGCGATGAAGCGGCTGCCCGAGGCCTCGTTCACGAACGCCTACGGCCTCACCGAGACGAGCTCGACGATCGCAGTTCTCGGCCCCGACGACCACCGCGCAGCAGCATCGAGCAGCGATCCCGCGGTGCGACAGCGGCTCGCATCCGTCGGACGCCCGCTGCCGAGCGTCGAGGTCGAGATTCGGGATGCCCGCGGGCGCTGCGTCGCCGCAGGCGAGCACGGCGAGGTCTTCGTGCGCGGTGAACAGGTTTCGGGCGAGTACCTCGGACGCGGCTCGACGATCGACGCCGAGGGCTGGTTCGCGACCCGCGACGGAGGGTTCCTCGACGCCGCGGGCTACCTCTTCCTCGACGGTCGCATCGACGACGTCATCGTACGCGGCGGCGAGAACATGTCGCCCGGCGAGATCGAAGAAGTGCTGCTCGCGCACGAGGCGGTCGCCGACTGCGCGGTCGTCGGCATCCCGGACGAACAGTGGGGTGAAGCCGTCGCAGCCGCAGTCGTGCTGGCATCGGGCCGCGAGGTGAACGTCGAGGCGCTGCAGCAGTGGGTGCGCGATCGCCTGCGCTCGTCGCGAACACCACAGCGGATCGTGTTCCGTGCGGAGCTTCCCTACAACGAGACCGGCAAGCTCCTTCGCCGGCGCGTCAAGGCGGAGCTGCTGGAGGAGTCCTAGTGCGCGAAGGCGGCCTGACCGGTCCGCTCTCGCTCGCCGAGGCGGTACGCGACCTCGCGTGTCCCGGCGCACTCGAGACGTACGGTGTGCTCACCGATCGGTCGCTGCTGCATGTCGATGCAGACGCCGGCGGGAAGCATCCGGGAAGCGCCGCGATCGCGGCGGCGCGGGAATCGCTCGCGCGGCTTCCCTGTCCCAGTGTCGCCGTTCGCCGCCAGCCGCCGGCGGGTCTCGCATCCGAGCTGCTCGATCGCTTCGATGTCGTGACGGAGTCGGACGCGAAAGCCGAGCCCGTGCTCGCAGGAATCGCACGCTCGCCGATCGCGGCGACCGTTCTCGCTCAGCTCCTGCGCGTCGGCGAGGGCCTGTCGCGCGCCGACGGCCTGGTCGCCGAGTCGCTCGCCTACGCCGCGCTGCAGGCGGGCCCCGAGTTCGCAGCGTGGCGTAGCGCGCGCCCGCCGCGGCGACGCGCAACCGACCGGGGTGCACCGCCCGTTCTCGCCGAACGCACCGGTGGCCGGCTCTCGATCACGCTCCACCGACCCGAGAAGCACAACGCCTTCTCGGCAGGCATGCGCGATGCTCTGGCCGAAGCGCTCCTCGTCGCCGTCGCAGACCCCTCGATCATCGAGGTCGTGCTCACGGGCGCCGGGCCCTCGTTCTGCAGCGGCGGCGACCTCGAAGAGTTCGGAACGCTGCCCGATGCCGCGACGGCGCACATCGTGCGTTCGACCCGCAGCGCCGCCGCCTTGCTCGTCGCGTGTGCAGATCGCACCCGCGCAGTCGTCCACGGCGCCTGCATCGGCGCCGGCGTCGAGCTGCCTGCCTTCGCACGACGCGTGACGGCACGACGCGATGCCTTCTTCCAGCTTCCCGAGCTCTCGCTCGGACTCGTTCCGGGCGCGGGCGGGACCGTCAGTCTGCCGCGACGGATCGGTCGTCAGCGAACGGCCTGGCTCGCGCTCTCCGGCGAGCGCATCGACGCCGAGACCGCGCTCGCGTGGGGGCTGGTCGACGAGATCGCTCCGTGAACGGCGAAGGCGCTCGCTCCGGCGCTCATCGGGAGCTGTACCTGCAGCCAGCCCCGGGCACGCTCGACGTCGCACCTGCGAAGGGCTCCACGATGGATGCGCACCCCGATCTCGTATGGGCGCAGTCGGGCGCGATGGCGCTGACCGGAATGCCCGACGGGCCTCCGTGCCTCGCTCCCGCACCGCTCGC
>JADLGR010000230.1 GCA_020849175.1 Deltaproteobacteria bacterium | reverse complement strand
CGCAGGCCGAGCCCCGGAAGGCCGACGGCGAAGTCGATGGGAACCTGCGCGCTGACGAGGTTCTGTCGAAGCCGCGTTCGAAAGTCGATGCGGTCCGGGATTCCGTTCGCGGGCGTCGCTGCGACGACGATGTCCTCTTTCGTCGACGTCAGATCCGGAACGCCGTCGCCCCCGGCGTCGGTGAAGGTCGGGTCGATGAGATCGAGGCCGCCGGGCGCGGACCCCAGCACCGCGAAGAGCTCGTCGCGAATCGCATCGGCCGCGCGGCTGCCGCCCGCGAGCGCGGTGTGCAGGCGGTCGACCACCTGCTGGCGGAGCGTCTCGAGGAAGTTGGCGGCGTCGGCGAAGCCCTGGCCGACGAGCGGGAGCTGTACGCCGAAGACCTGCCCGCGAAGCGCCTGCTGGATACCGCTCAACAGGACATCGAAGCCGTCGACGATCGCGCCGAGGTCGTTCGAGAGGTCGAGTGAGCCGATGGCGCTCTGCAGCGCGGATACCGGCACGCTGAGCGTCGTCGTTCCGGGGATGTTCGTCAGGTTTCCGATCGAGAGCGAGATGGTGCCGAGCGCACTCGCCGCCGTCGGGTAGAAGACTGGAAGGCTCGCGCTCACCTCGCCGGAGACGCTGAGCGCGAAGCTCCCGGTGCCGATCTGGTCGGTGAACCAGCGGCCTCCCGTGCCGGGCGAGAGCCCGACGCGGATCGACGCGGCGCCGCCGCCTCCCGTCTGCGAGAGCCGCGCACTGCCGCCCTTGACGAATACGCCGAGCGGACCCACCGCAGCCTGGAAGTCGAGCGGGCTCGTATTGCGCGCGTGCGCGAGGAGAACGAGCGCGCTCGAATCGAGCAGGTAGGGTCGCGGGCTCTGCGGGTTCGAGAGGTCGATGCCAAGAACGGCGTCGAGGCTCGCGCTCGCGTCGAAGGCCAGCACCGCCGTACCGCTCGCGAGATTCGTGACGCCCGGAATCCCGGCGCTGCCGAGCCCCAGATTGAGCCCGACGTTCTTCGACACCGAGGCCGGCGCGTACTGGAGCGCGATCCGCAGGTCTTGCGACGAAGGCACCGTGACCGTGAGGAGCCCCGGTGCGATGCCGAGCGCCTGCTCGAGGGCCTGCTCGAGGCCCTGGAGCGACTCGATCGGCGGCGCGTTCTCGATGCCGTCCACGAGCGCGGAGAGCGCATCCGCGAAGCGAAGCGTGTCATCGAGCTCGACGCCGATGAGCGGCAACGGGCCTCCGACCAGCGGGAGATCGCCCATCGTTCGCAGGGCGGTGACGAGGCCGCGCAGCGCGGCGACGACGTCCTGTGTGTCGAAGCTGCGGAAGCCGAGCAGCGCGTCGAGGTCGGTGAAGGTGACGACGGGCGGCGGGCCCGGGTGCGTCAGATCCGCAAAGCTCGCGACGATGCGTGGCGACGGACCGACCGGGAGCGAGAGTCCTGCGTCGACCGTCACGGGCAGATCGACATTGGCGCTGCACGTCGTCGTGAGCAGGAACGTGCTGGAGAGGTTCTCGATCCGATCGAAGAGGTCGAGGAGGCGCAGGGGCTGGCCGCTTCGCGGCGCCAGCACGAGGCTTCCGTTCGCGCTGGCGGTCCCGTTCACGATGTCGATTCCGACGAAGCCGAAGCTCGCGCTGGCGTCGACGTCGGCGGCGGTGAGCGTGAGGCTCCCCGTGGCGCCGAGGCTCGAGAGCAGGGCGCGGTCGGCGCCCGCGTCGGTCGCGATGCCGATGGCGCCGGGCGCGGCCGTCCCCGACGAGAGGGGGATACCGAGCTGCGTGGCCGCCGGATCGCCAGCCGTGGCGGTCACCTGGAGCGCTGCGATACCGCTCGGATTCGTGACGCGCAGAGCGAGCCGGCCGTCTTCGACGAGCGCCTCGACGCGCTTCACGCCGGCCGCGCGCAGCGCGTCGGTCACGTTTCGCGCGAGCGCGTCCTGCGGCGAAACCGTCGTGTCGACGCCGAGCGCGGGATTGCTCGGGTCCTTGAGCGCCAGGCCGGTCGTGCTTGCCGCGAGCACGACGATGTCGTGGAAGCCGGCCTCTCCATTCACGCGAACGCGGAAGTGCGCGTCCGCGCCGAGCCGTCCCGTCACCGGCAGCACGGTGGTCCCGTCGAGGACCGCAATGCTCGCAGCCTGCGACTTCGCGAGTCCGAGCTCGGTGGTCGCGGTCCCGTCCGCTTCGGCGCTCACGAGGATCGACGCTTCGTCGTTGCCGGGCGGCGTCGTGAGCTGGACTCGCGCGCCGTAGAGCGAGGCGCTGACGCCCGTCACGCCGGCCGCAGCGAGCGCGGCGTTCACGTCCGCGACGAGCTGATTGCGATTGGTGTTTCCGGGCTTTCGCGCGACGGTGACGGGCACCGGCGCCGCGACGCCGACGGCGATCTCGAAGACGGCGTCGGCGGAGAGCACGCCATTTGCGGGGAGATCCGTCAGCCCGCGGAGCGTCGCCGCGAACGGCGTCAGGTCGATGTCGAGGCCGAACGAGACCTGGCCCGACGCCGTCACGTCGATCCGGCTCGACGTCGTGGCGCTGGCGAGCGGATCGAGCTGGAAGTCGAGCGCGAGCGGGGCCGAGACGGCCGCGAAGCTCTTTCCGGCGTCGATCTGGTAGTGCAAGCGGTCGGCGCTCGCATCGAACCCGAGTGCGATCTGCCCGGGAGTGACACCGAGAAGTGACGCGATCTTCGTCGCCATCTCCTGCGCCGTGTCGACGTCGGCTGCGGGCGCTTCGCGAAGGGGCTTCGTCAGCGCCTCGTCGAGGACGCGCGAGAGGCCGAGCGCCTCGCCGAAGCTCGTGTTTCCGGCGAGCAGCGGCAGCTTCGTATCGAGGCCTTCCGCGCGCGAGAGCTCGTCGAGCAGGCCGGAGACCTGGTCGAACATCCCGATCACGTTGTCGGGCGTCACGCGTCCGAAGGCACGCAGGTCGTCGGCCCCGGGGCCCTCGATCTGCAGCGCCGGCGCGCCGGGCGTGTACGGAGTCGCCGCGATCCGCACCTGCGTGCCACCGGGCAGCGCGTAGCTCCCGACGTTCGCCGTCACCGGAAGCGTCGCGGTGGCCGTCGCCGTCGTCGCATCCACCGTCGCGAGCGCTTCCAGCGAGGTGCCGAGCAGCTCGGAGAGCGTCAGGTTGCCCGTGGCGTCGCCGTCGGGGTTGCCGAGCTGCGCGGAGAGGTCGACGTCGAGTGCGATCGACCCTCCGGAGACCTGCGCGCCGAGGAAGCCGATGTTGACCGGAAAGCCGACACCCGGCGCGGAGACGTTTGCACCGAACGCGAGCGGCGAGACGCGGATGAAGAATGCATCGGCTGGAGAAAGCGATGAGTCGGTGTCGAGACCGAGCGTGAGGTCGAAGCCGACGCTCGTCTCCAGGGCGAACGTCGCGCTGCCGCTGCTCGAGATCTGGAGGTCGCCGCTCGTGGACGGCACCGAGAACGTCACCGCATCGCTGCGCGTCGCGTCGATCCGTTTGCTGAGCAGGACCACGTCGCCGCTCGACGCATCGGCGGCTCCGAGTGCGGCAGCGAGGCCCGCGGGCGTCGCGCTTGCTCCGCCGAGTCCCGCGAAGTAGGCCGTCGCAGGGTCGGTGAGCGCGGTCTTCAGCACGTCGTCGAGGTCGAGCGCCGCGCCCAGGGACGGCGCAAGGCCCGTCGCCTGCGAGAGCAGCAGCGGGAGCGCCTGCCCCAGCTCGCCGGCGGCTTCGAGCTGCTGCGCGAACTGCTGCAAGCCGGCGAGCCCTTGTTGGAACGCGGTCTGTGCGGCCTGCGTCAGCGGGTCGGCGGAGAGCAGCAGCCGCGGCTCGAGCGGCTCGAGGCGAAACGCGGAGGGACGCTCGCGGGCCCGGCCGCTCCCGAGCGGGCGGGTCCGCTTGTAGGAGAAACGGCCGAGGTCGATGGCCATGGGGGGACCGCCTCCAACTGCACTGCCGTCACTGCCGCCGCGAGCGAGGCGTGACGCCGAATCGCCCGGCGGCCTGGCCTGGGTGCCGCCGGCTCTGCATCCACTCTGCCTCCTTATATCACGCAGACGCAGATCCTGTGTGGATCGAGTGCAGCACGTGCTGCAAGCCACTCAGCGGCTTCGACGGCAACCTCGCGCGAAGACCCATCGCCAGCATGCGCAAGATCAGTGCAGGCGGTCGGCTGCCGCGCTAGCACAGCGGGCGTGCGTGCACCTCGGTCCCCGCGAATCTCTCGATCCCTCGCGCTGGCCGTCTTCGCCGGGCTGGTGGCGCTCGCTCCGGCCGCGAGAGCGGGCAGCGCCGGCACGTCGGCCCCTCCGACCGCCTCGCAGGTAGGAGCGGCCGCGCCCCCGCAGGGGCTCTTCGCGATCCCGAGGCTCGAAGCCGAGGGCCCGTTCGACTCGACGATTCGCCTCGAGATCACGAACCGCATCCGCGGCGAGTTCGTCGACTGGTTCGCGAAGCCGGACGGCTCGGCGACGCCCGACAATCAGTACGACTTCCTCGGCAACAAGTTTCAGGCCGGGATCCGCGTGACGCGCGACCCCGTCGAGCTCTTCGTGCAGTTCCAGGACACCCTCGTCTCGAACCTGCCGACGGCAGGACTCGGACTCGGCGCCACCTACTACGCCAACACGGCTCACACGCCGCAGAACGGCACCTTCGTTCGCAACGCATGGCTCGCGTGGAAGCGCCCGTTCGCCGTCGACGGACTCTCCGTCACCGGCGGACGCCAGCTCTACTCGGACGGCATGGACGCGCCCGCGAAGGATCCGGCCCTGCTGTGGGTGCAGACGAATCGGATCGGCCAGCGCCTGCTCGGGCCCGTCGATTACACGCACACCGGTCGCAGCTTCGACGGAGGCCGGATCGCTTTCGATGCCGGCGACTGGAATGCCACCGCCTTCGGCTTCCGCGCGACGCGCGGCGCGTTCGAGGTGAACGCCAACGCCGAGATGGACGTCACGGTCGCTGGAGCTGCGCTGAATCTGAAGGACTCGCCCGCCGTCAGCGCGACGCTCGGCAAGACGATCGCCCGCGTGTTCTACTTCTACTACGGCGACCGTCGCAACGTGGTTTTCCTCGACAACCGACCGCTCGCGCTACGCCGGCTCGATGCCGGCCGCCCGGCGAACCTGCACACCCTCGGCGGCAACGCCATCCACGTCGAGCCTCTCGGACCGGGAAACGTCGACGCGATGATGTACGGCATGACACAGATGGGAGACTGGCAGAGTCAAAGCCAGAACGCGTACGCGTGGGGAACCGAGGTCGGCTATCAGCTCTCCGGCGTGTGGGCGAAGCCGTGGCTCCGTCTCGGCTTCAACGTCGGCTCGGGAGACACCGACCCGGTCGACGACACGCACGGCACGTTCTTCCAGATGCTGCCGACCGCGTGGCTCTACGCACAGTTCCCTTTCTACAACATGATGAACAGTCAGGACGCCTTCGCACAGATCATCGTGCAGCCCCACCCGCGCATTACGCTCCGATGGGACGTGCTGCACTGGCTGCGGAGCACGTCGAGCCTCGACCTCACGTACTTCGGCACCGGCGCCACCAAGAACTCGTTCTTCGGCTACGGCAGCACCGGGACGCCGAAGGGAGGCCACGGCAGCCTCGCGCTGCTCACGCACGTGCTCCTCAGCGTGAAGCCGGCCGATCCGCTGACGATCAACTTCTTCTACGCCCATGCCTTCGGCCAGAGCGTGATCGCCGCCAACTACGCCGGCAAACAGGGCAACTACGGCTACGTCGAGATGACCCTGTCCTTCTGAGGCGGCGCGGACCAGGCTTGCGGTCTCCGATCTCTCGAGCGCCGTCTTCCGGGCCGCTGCGGGGGCATCGCCGTGGCAGCGGCCTCAGATCACCTGCCCGCCGTTCGGAGAGATCACCTGCCCCGTCATGAAGCCGTTGGCCGGGTCGACGAGCAGCATCGCTGAAGGCACGACCTCTTCGGGCTTTCCGAAGCGTCCCATCGGGATGCTCGCGAGAACGGCCATGCGTGCGAGGCCGTCGAAGGGGTCGAGCAGCGGCGTGTCGATGAAGCCGGGGGCGAGCGCATTCACCGTGATGCCGAACGGCATCACTTCGCGCGCGACCGACTTCGTGAAGGCGAGGATGCCGCCCTTCGCCGCGCAGTAGTGCGGCACCATCGCGAGCCCGGTCGTCGCTGCGATCGACCCGAGGTTCACGATGCGGCCGTAGCGTGCAGGCGTCATCCACCGAAGCGCCTCGCGCGTGCAGTAGAACGTGCCGCTGAGATGAACCGACAGCATGCGCGCCCAGTCGGCGTCGCTGAGCGCGATGGTGGCGTCGAGCGGAGTCTGCTGCCCCTTGCCCGACATCATCTCCTGCGCGATCGCGCGGCTGCGCTCTTGCAGACCGGCCGGCGCGTCCGCGTAGCCGGCGTTGTTGAACAGGATCTCGAGCCTGCGGCCGCTCGCGGCGCCGAGCGTCTCGAACCAGCGCGCAACGGTGGTCGAATCCGAGACGTCTCCGGCGAGGGCGAGACCACGGCCGGAGATCTCACCGACTACCTTCTCGGCGCGTTCGCCGTCGATGTCTGCGACCGCGACGCGCGCGCCCTCCGCCGCGAGCGCGAGCGTGAATGCGCGCCCGAGACCCGAGCCGCCCCCCGTCACCAGCGCCCATTGTCCGTCGAGCTTCCCCATCTCTCCCTCCTCGCGCCCGCTCGGGCTACCCTGCGCGCGCATTCGCACCGGGAGGACAACGATGAGCGGCCCGCTCGAGGGCGTCAAGGTGATCGAGATCGCGGGGATCGGCCCCGGGCCATTCTGCGCCATGATGCTCTCGGACATGGGCGCCGAGGTGCTGCGCATCGACCGCGCACAGAACGTCCGCGGCTGGGATCCCTCTCGTCCGTCGTTCGACCTGCTGAACCGCGGCCGCCGAAACGTGGGTGTCGACCTCAAGCAGCGCGAGGGCATCGACCTCGTGCTGCGTCTCGTCGAGAAATCGGACGCACTGATCGAGGGCTTCCGGCCCGGCGTGATGGAGCGCCTCGGGCTCGGCCCCGACCCGTGCCACGCTCGCAATCCACGCCTCGTCTACGGGCGCATGACGGGCTGGGGTCAGGAAGGGCCGCTCGCACAGGCGGCGGGCCACGACATCAACTACATCGCGCTCGCTGGCGCACTCGATCCGATCGGCCGCCGCGGCGAAGCGCCGGTTCCGCCGCTCAACCTGGTCGGCGATTTCGGCGGCGGCGGCATGCTGCTCGCCTTTGGCATCGTCTGCGCGCTGCTCGAAGCCCGCTCGAGCGGCCGGGGACAGGTGGTCGACGCCGCGATGGTCGACGGCGCGGCTGCGCTCATGAACATCTTTCACGGCATGCGACAGATCGGCTTCTGGTCCGAGGAGCGCGGGACGAATCTGCTCGACACCGGCGCGCACTTCTACGACGTCTACGAGACGAAGGACGCCAAGTACGTCTCGATCGGATCGATCGAGCCGCAGTTCTACGCCGAGCTGCTCCAGAAGACCGGGCTCGCGAGCGAGAAGCTCCCGCACCAGATGGACCGCACGCGCTGGACCGAGCTGAAGGAGCGGCTGCGCGAGATCTTCCGAACGAAGACCCGCGACGAGTGGTGCGCGATCATGGAGGGCTCGGACGTCTGCTTCGCGCCCGTTCTCTCGATGTCGGAGGCGCCGGAGCACCCGCACCTGAAGTCGCGCGGCACGTTCGTGACGCTCGCGGGCGCCGTACAGGCCGCCCCCGCACCGCGCTTCAGCCGAACGACGTGCGCACTCACCCGCCCTCCCGCGCACGCGGGACAGCACACCGACGAGGCTCTCGCCGACTGGGGGATCCCCGCGGCCGAGATCTCACGGCTCCGCGAGGTGAAAGCGATCGCATAGCCGGAGACTCAGAGGGCGTCGGGGCCCTGCTCGCCGGTACGAATCCGGATCACGTTCTCGAGCGGTGCGACGAAGATCTTGCCGTCCCCGATCGCACCGGTCGCAGCGCAGCGCAGCAGCGCTGCGATCACTGCATCGACGTCACGCGCACGGACCGCCATCTCGACGAGCAGCTTCGAACGAAACTCGGTCCTGTACTCCGCGCCGCGGTAGACGTTCGCATGGCCGCGCTGTCTGCCGTATCCGCGTACCTCGGTCACCGTGACGCCCGTCACGTACGCGAAGCCGAGTGCGCGGCGCACCTCGTCGAGCTTCTCGGGGCGGATGACGGCCGAGACCAGCTTCACGAAACGCGCTCCGGCATCTGCGCGAGTGCAGCACGCCGCGGCGGTGTCTTCAAGCGCCGGCAGCGCTCGGGAAGACGACGCTCACTTCGAGCCCGCCTCCCTCCGCGTTGCGCGCCGATACGCGGGCACCCATCCTGTGCGCGAGCGATCGCACGAGTGCGAGTCCGAGCCCGGTGCCGCGCGTCGCGCGCGCGGGCTCGCCGTCTCCGCGCCGGAAGAGCTCGAAGATCCGTTCGAGATCGCGCGGCGCAACGCCGGGGCCGAAGTCGCGAACGCGCAGCGCGACTCCGCCCTCCTCGGGGTCGCATCTCACGCGCACCACGCGGTGCGGCGATCCACGCGCGTACTTGAGCGCGTTGTCGACGAGATTCACGAGGATCTGCGCCACCGCGTCGCGGTCGTACGAGACCGGCGGCGCATCCGGGGCCGCGGACACCTCGAGCGCGAAGCCGGCCTCGGCCGCTTGCGGGCGGAGCGCATCGCACAGCGCCGGAAGCTCGCCCGCGAGCGGTCCGCTTCGTAGCGCGAGCCGAGCCTCTCCGCGTCCCGCGCGCGCGAACTCGAGCACGTTGTCGATGAGACGCGAGAGACGTTCCGACTCTCCCGTGATCGTCCGGTAGTACTCGGCGCGCTTCTCGTCCGTCGGCACCAGACCGTCGCGCAGCATCTCGCCGTACATCCGGATGGCCGTGAGCGGCGTCTTCAGCTCGTGCGACACCGCCGCGACGAAGCGACTTCGCTGCTCGGCGTACCGAAGCGCCACCGCCACCATGCGGTAGAGCGCGATCAGCGCCACGGCTGCGGCCGCCGCCAGGAGCAGCGAGAGGCGAACGACGACTGCGGCGCTCTGCGAGTCCGGAAGCGGTGGAAGCACGAGCGTGACCACGAGCCCGGCGAAGGGCTCGGCGAAGCGATGCGCGAACGAGCCCGGTGGCGCCGGTGCGGCGACCGCCGGCGCTGCGAACTCCAGCAACGCTCCCGGCAGCGTGTCCGCACCGAGGCCTCGCTCCCGGAGCCAGGCGCCGAGTCCTGCGACGTCGAGAACGAGGCCCTGACGGTAGCCGCGCTCTCCCGTGAGCACGGTGCGCACGAGCACGAGGCGACTCTCATCGAGGCGATCGCCGAGAAGGGGATCGATCGCAACCCGCGGTGCGCCTGCCACGCGCGATTCGGCCGGCGCGGATGAGGGCGCTGCCGGCTCCGCCGCAGCGAGCACTCTCGGCTCGCCGGCCGTCGGCGCCCGCGGCTGCGGCGGCGTCACCTCCGCGAGCGCCTCGAGCTTGCGCTCGCGCTGCGTGCGCCCCTCGGCGCCACGGTTCAAGGACTGGAGCGCGTCGTAGAGCGGACTCTGCGCGGGACGCGCCGCCGCCGTGTCGCGCTCCGACCCGTCGCGGCGAGCGCCGCGACGCTCGGCCCACGCGGAGAGCTTCGCGTCGAGGCCGGACGGTGCGGCCGGTGCGAGTCGAATGGAGTCGTCCGATCCGATCTCGAAGTGCGCCGAGACGAACGCAGGGTCGTGCGCGGCCGGAGCAAGCCATCCGGCCGACCCGCGCGCGTCCTGTTCGTCGAGAAAGATCGAGAGGACGCGCTCCATTTCATCGAAGGCGCGCTCGGCGAGCGCCGCGCGTCGCGCGGCGCCCTCTTCCTCGACGCTCGCGAGTGCGCGCTGCAGCACGAGACCCGCGGCGCCGAGCAGCGCCAGCGAGAGGAGCACGAAGGCGATCCGAACGCGTCTCATGGCAGGAGCCGGTAGCCCTCGCCGCGAACCGTCTCGATCCGCTGTCGCCCCGCATCCCCGAGTCGCTTGCGAAGATTCGAGACGTGGACGTCTACCGTACGGGTCTCGATTCGCTCGGGAGCCTCGTAGCCCCAGACCTCGCGCAGCAGCATGCGGCGGCTCACGATGCGACCCGCCTCGCGCGCCAGCAGGGCCAGCAGATCGACCTCGAGGCGCGAGAGCGAAATGCCTTGTCCCGCGCCTTCGGCTCGGAGCGTCTCGGGATCCACCCGCCACGGCCCGACCGAGAACGCCGCGGGCTTCGCGGGCGCCCGTCCGCCCGCGCGGCGCAGCAGTGCTTCGACGCGCGCAACGAGCTCAGCGACCGAGAAGGGCTTCGTGACGTAGTCGTCGCTGCCGCACGCGAAGCCCTGGAGCACGTCCTCCTCTGCACCGCGTGCGGTCAGCATCAGGATCGGGAGCTGCGGGCGCGCCGCACGCAGCTCCCGGCAGACGTCGAAGCCCGAGCGTCCGGGGAGCATGACGTCGAGGATCACGAGGACGAAGCGTGAATCGAGGCCGCAGCGAAGGCCGTCCTCGCCCGTAGCGACGCCGGTGGGAACGAGCCCGTGGAAGGCGAGCACGTCGCACACGCCGCGCTGGATCGCCTCGTCGTCCTCGACCACGAGCACCTCGGTCCTGGTCTTCGGCTCCATCGACCGCGAGTGTACGCCGGCTTCGTGCGCCGCGCGTAAAGCGAACGTAAAGGGGCGCAAGGCTCCTTTACCTCGATTTGACCGCGCCCGGAGCCGCTGCGGGGT
>JADLGR010000229.1 GCA_020849175.1 Deltaproteobacteria bacterium | reverse complement strand
TCTGGATTCGCGAGATCGACGACCATGCGCAGCGTCGCGATGTAGACCGGATCGCCCGTCGGATCGCTCGGATCGACGGAGGCCTGCGAGACGGTGTGCGCGTCGCCTCCCCACGGAAACGGACCGCGGTTGAAGACGCGCCCGAGCGGCGCACGGGCGCCCGCCGGGTGGCGCAGCGTGAGCGGCCTCACGGTCCCCCACGCCCAGCGCGCGGCGTCGTCTCCGTGGCTCGCGCGCAGCGTGGCCACGGCCGCCGCGAGCGACTCGTCGATGGCACGGTCCCAGCCCTGCGCGAAGTAGCCCGAGGCCCGGACTCGCAGCAGCCGCACCAGATGCCCCGTACGCCGGAGTGCGTAGGTGTGCGCCGGCCCGCCAATCGGGGATCCACTGCGTCCGAGCGCGGCCTGCGCGGCGCGCGGCGCCTTCGCCGCGACGACGCGCCGGGTGAGCTCCGCGAAGAAGAGCGCGTAGACGGCGGCGGCCGGAGAGCTCGTACCGACGACACCGTCCCAGTCCGCGAGCAGCGCTCGGCCGCGCACGGCGTCTGCGCTCACTGCGGGAGCCGCGAGCACCACGTCGCGCACGTCACGCCAGACGAGCGAATGTCGGTCCATCTGCAGGGCAAGGGTACGTTCGACGTTCCAATCGCTGCGCCTGGCGAGTGACTCGAGGATTCGCTCCTGCCGGTAGCCGTCGTTCCAGTCCTGTCCGAGCCATGGACCGTCACCCTCTCGTGTCGGCTTCGCATTCGCCGTAGCGAGGATGCCGCCCGGCGGGTCGGCGGCCTGCGGCATCGACACGTAGGGGACGGGCTCGTCCTCCCAGCGCGAGCACGGGTCGGCAGCGGGCAGTGGCAGCGTCCCGTGGCCCTGCACGCGTCGCGGCACCTGCCCGACGAGCTGCCAGCCGATCCCGCCGGACGAGTCACCGAAGACGAGGTTGAGGCTCCCGGCCGGGTACAGCGCAAAGCAGCGCCGAACGTCCTCGGCACTCCGGGCCTCGTGCAGGCGCGGGATGCGAAGCGGCCGCGGCTCGACCGAGCACGAGCGCAGCGAGAGCGCGACGCCGACGCCCGGCAGCGCCGGCGTCACGATCGGCCCGCGCCGCGTCACCAGCACCTCGTCGACGGCGGGCGCCCGTCCCTTCACCGCGATGGTCTCGCTTCGCACCTCGCAGGGAACGAAGGCGTCGCCTTCTCGAACGCTCCTGCCGTCGGCGCCGAGCTCTTCGAGAAACAGATCGGTGTCGTCGGCCTGTCCCGCAGTCACGCCCCACGCGGCGCGGCCGTTGTGTCCGACGGCGATCCCGGGCGTTCCGACGACCGCGGCTCCCGCCACGGCAAAGCCGGGCGCGCGCACGTGCGCGAGATACCAGAGCGCGGGAAGCGTCGGCGGCAGGTGCGGATCGTTCGCGACGATCGGTCGCCCGCTCTCGGTGTGCGCGCCCGCGACGGCCCAGTTGTTCGAGCCGCCGCCGATGCCGAGATGGCCGCGCAGGAGCGCCAGGTCGCCGAGGAGCCGGCTCACGGCCTCACCCGCCGGCGCGTTCGGGGGTGTCGCCACGGGCAGCCACTCGGGATACACGGGGTCGAGCGCGCACATCGCGTCTTCGCCGTCCGCGCGCAGCACTGCGAGGCGAGCGAGCTTGGCCTGCCACGGCGCGGCGAGCGCGAAGCCGATCAGCTTGAGGCAGCCCAGCGCGTCGGCGGCGTCGAAGTCTCCGGGCCGCACGCCGAGCAGTGCGAACTCGTGCGCGCGGCGCGGGCTCCCGTCCGGCCCTCGCCCGGCGTTCACGCCGCGCGCGAAGGCCTCGAGCGTGCTCCGGTCGCGCTCCTCGAGCATGTCGAGCTGCGCCTTCGCAGCACGACGCAGGCCAAGGCGCCGCAGGAAGCGATCGGCGCCGAGCAGCGCGGGGCCCGCCATCTCGGCGAGCTGGCCTGCGATCGCGCGGCGCATCTGCTCGATCTGGAACGCGCGGTCCTGTCCCTGGCAAAATCCGAGACCGAACCACGCGTCCTCCTCGCTCTGCGCCTCGATCACCGGAATGCCATGGAGGTCGCGCCGGATGCGAACGGGTCGGGTGATGCCGGCGACGAGGAGGCTCCCCGATGTTCGCGTGAGCCTGCGCCCGAGCAGCAGACCGAACGCCGTTCGCCAGGGGTTCACGGCTTCACGCGGTGCAGGCCGAGAAGGCGCGAGACGAGGAAGCGCTGCACGCGCGTCGGCAGCTTGCCGCGCACAACGTGGCCGACCCACGCATCGGGGCCGACCGGGTAGCGAAAGCGCGGCCTTCGTGCCGAGAGGGCGTCGGCGATCACCGCGGCCACCTCGCGCGGATCGCGCGCGCTCGCGAGCACCTTCTCGTCGATCACCTTTTCGAGGTGGCGCATCATCGTGGCGTAGGGGCTCCCATCGGGAAGGATGCGAGGCGACGCCCCCCAGATCTCGGTCTTGTACGAGCCCGGCTCGACCAGCACGACGTCGATTCCGAACGGGCCGACCTCGAAGGCGAGCGACTCCGCCCAGCCCTCGATCGCCCACTTCGACGCCACGTAGACCGAGTTCGCGGGCTCACCGGCGTAGGCCGAGTTGCTCGACACGACGAGGATCCGGCCGCTTCGCTGCGCGCGAAACGTGGGAAGAAGCGTTCGCGTGAGGGCGAGGACACCCCAGAAGTTGGTCTCCATCACGCGCCGCTGCTCGGCGTCCGCCACGTCCTCGAAGGCGCCACCCACGGCGACGCCAGCGTTGTGCACGACGGCGCCGAGTCGGCCGCCGGCGCGTGCGAGCACGTCGCGCGCGCCGGCCTCGACCGACGCCGGGTCCGTGACATCGAGCTGTGTCACCTCGAGACGCTCCGTCACTCCCGCCGCAGCGGCAGCCTCGTCGAGCGCCCCGCGCCGGCCGAGGTTGCGCATCGTCGCGAAGACGCGCCAGCCTCGGCGTCCGAGCTCGGTCGCTGCGTGAAGGCCGAACCCCGAGGACGTTCCCGTGACGAGTACGCTCTGCATGCTCCCTCTTCCCGTCGCCGTGGCCCGAGGCTCGCGTCCGGATTCGCCGTCTCACCCCAAGGCGGTCGCTTCCTACTCTAGCCGCAGCCTGCGCCGGCCGAACGCCTCCGGTCCGTGCCCTCGCGCCAGACGCGCGCAGTGGCCCGTCACGATCCGTCGCCGACACGCGCGAGCGCCTCTCGACGTCCCTTCACGCAGCGCCCCTGCTCGTCCTCGCAGCGCTCCCAGATCCGCTGCACGACGTCGGGCGCGAACGGTGCGGCGTGCGTGTACGCGCCGACGAACAGCTCCGTCAGGCTCGTCGCCTGCTCGAAGCTCTGCGCGCCGGCGGGGCCGAGCGCGCCAAAGAGCTCGACCAGCGAGTCGAGCCTCGCGGGATCGAGCTCCGCCCGGGCGGGCCGCGTGTCGCGCTGGCGTACGAGCTGCGCCGCGAGCCCCTGCGAGGCCGGGTCGTCGTAGCGCCACTGCGCGAGCTGCGTCGCGCACTCGACCGGCCGCCAGCGACACACCTCGGTCACGACCTCGCCGCGCGTGGCCTCGGGCAAGATTCCTCCGCCTTGCAGCGCGAGCCGGCGCAGCAGCGAGTTCTCCGCACCCACGCGGCGCGCTTCCGAGCTCACCATCGGCGGGAGCGTCGCCGGCGCGCCGCAGAAGAAGGCGCGGGCCGCCCGGTCGCTCAGGATCGGGTGGAGCAGCGTGTGCAGCTCGCCGTCGTTTCGCGCCGCGGCCACGACGTCGAGCGGCAGCAGCTCGTGCGCGAGCAAGGCGGGGAGCCCGGCGATCTCCGTGCGGCGAAGTGGCGCAGCCACCTCGGGGCGCGCCGCGCGCGCCGAGATGCGACCCAGATCGAGCGCATGACGCTCGCTCTCGAAGCCGACCAGCAGCAGGTCGTACCCGAGCGACCACCACACGCTCACGTGCGGGAACACCGACGCGTACGTCCGCAGCACGAGCGCCACCGTCTCGGTGTCCATCTCGTACGCGTGCATCCACTGCACGTACACGCCGCCGGGAGCAAGACGGCTCTTCGCGGCCTCGAGGAACTCGCGCGAGAAGAGCATCTCGACACCGGTCACCCAGGGGTTGCTCGGCTCGGAGACGATCACGTCGAAGCGCCGCTGGCTGCGGCGCAGGAGACGATAGGCGTCACTTCGAACCACGCTCACCTTCGGGCTCTTCGAGGCGGAGAGATTCGCGAAGTCGAAGAGCGGTGCCGCCGCGACCACCCCCGCAGAGATCTCGGCGACCTGCACGTCACGCATCGCCGGCAGTGCAGCCAGCTCGCCCGCCGTGACACCCGTTCCGAGACCGATCACGAGCGCGCTCTCGGTGCGTTCGGCGAGAAGCGCGGGCAGCACCGCGACGAGTGCCATGGTCTGGTAGTCCGACCCGGTCGATCCGTCGGACTTCCCGTTGTTCACGATGCTGCGCGTCAACACGCCCGCCTTCGTACGCCCTTCCACCACGGCGACGCTCGTGGTCGGGTCGTCGTCGTAGAAGGGAATCGTCTGGCGCTTCTCGAGCTCGCCGAAGACGGCGCGCGGACCAAACGGCGACTGCGCCGTCGGAAGGCGCTGGCGAAACAGTCCTGACGAGAGCTGCATCGGGCTCCAGCGCGGAAGAATCGCGATCCCGACGAGTGCGGGGGCGACGACGGCCAGCAGCAGCGAGAGCCAAGAGAGCGCGAGCAGCCTCATCGCGAGCAGGGCCGCCGCGATGACGAGCGCACCGAGCGCGATGCGGTAGACGTGGTGCAGATCGAGCCACGACAGCAGGAGGTAGCCGCCGAGGAGCGCGCCGGCGAGCGAGCCGAGCGTGTTCCAGCCGTACAGACGGCCCGCCACGCCGCCCAGATCCTCGACCTCGCCGCGGAGCTGGTGGAAGAGCAGCGGCAGCAGCGCACCGGACAGTCCGATCGGCAGCGCCAGCCCGGCGAGCAGGCACAGGAAGGCCGCCACGTGGTAGGGCATGAACGCAGCCGGCGTGTCCCGGAAGAACGTTCGCAGCAGGTGCGTCCAGTACGGCATGTCCGGCAGCGCTTGATAGAGCAGCGCGAGCAAGACGACGAGGATCCACTGCGAGGCGACGATCGTCAGCGGGCGGATCCGAGGCAGCAGTGACACCGCGAAGCTGCCGAGCGCAATGCAGAGCACGAAGCTCGCCACCACCATCGAGAACGTGAACTGCGATGCGCCGAACGCGAGCGCGCCCATGCGATTGAGGACGGTCTGGATCGTCATCATCGCGAAGCCCGACAGCAGGGCGACGGCGGCGTACACGGCGAATCCGCCCTGCGACGTCGTCGCCTGCGAGGCCGGGATCACCACCGCGCGCGGACTGCGACCGAGGACGAGAAAGGCGCAGCCCGCGGCGAGGTTCACGATCCCCATGGCGCCGATCACCCGCTCGAGTCCGAGCGCGGGAATCAGGACGAAGCCCGCAAACAGCGCGCCGGCGAACGCGCCCGCCGTGTTGAAGGCATAGACGAACGCGTGGAAGCGCGTCGCATCGTCGAGGCTTCGAGCGAGCGACTGGGTGAGGATCGGGATGGTCCCGCCCATGAGAACCGTCGGCGGCAGCACGAGAAGCGCCGACAGTGCGACGTCGAGTGCGAAGCCGGCGCCGCCCGCCGCGTGTGGAATCGAGATCGAGAGCGCCTGTACGCCGCGGAAGAGGACGGGGAAGGCGAGCGCGAAGAGCCCGATCGCCGACTCGACGCCGCCGTAGAGCAGGAGCAGACGCGGCGCGCGGCCCGCTCGCTCTGCGCGCAGGACGAGCGTGCGCGTCAGCGCGCCGAAGAGCGCGTAGCCGGCAGCGAGACCGCCGAGAAACAGGCCGAGGATCGCCGCGGTGGCTTCACTCTGTGAGCCGAGCAGGGTCGCGAGCACCTTCTGCCACGCGACTTCGTAGACGAGGCCGCTGAAGCCGGTGAGCAGCGTGAGCAGGAGCGCGATCCCACGCGTCATCGCCGGGCTCTCCGCCGAATCTCGCAGCGCGGCACGGGCGGCGGACCGGAGCGGCTCAACGCGCGGCGGTGGCGGCGGCCAGCAGTCGAGACGGCCGACCGGTCGACATCACCCAGAGCTGATGGACGGCGCGCGTCGCGCCGACGTGCAGCAGGCGGCGAGCGGCGTGGGTGTCGGCGTAGGCCTCCTCGTTCACCTCGACCAGCACCACGTAGTCGAACTCGAGCCCCTTCGCCTGCGGCACCTCGGTCACCTCGACGCCCGGCGAGAAGGTGAAATCCTGCTCCGTGACGCGCCGAAGACGCGGCACCTCGCTCTCGGTGAGCCCCCGGAAGTAGAGCGCGCTCGCCTCCGGCGAAGGCGTCAGGACCGCGACGGACGCGAGCGGCTCTTCGCTCGCCAGCGCGTGCAGCGCCTCGGCGAGGTGCGCGACGCACGCCCCCGCGTCGGTGAACTCGAAGCACTCGACCGGAGGCCCGCGTCGCGTCGTGATCGGAGGCTCTGCTTCCTCTCGCAACGGCCCGAGGAGGCCATGGGCGAAGGCGACGATCTCGCGCGAGGAGCGATAGCTCACCGACAGCGTCTCGAGCGACGTCCCCGGAAGGCCCACGTGCCCGAGAAACTCGGTCCACGACGAGAAGCCGGCCTCCTGCATGACGTGCTGCTGCGTGTCGCCGGCGAGCGTCAGGCTCCGGCGCTCGTCGAGGCAGTCGATCAGCACGCGCACCTCGACGGGGGAGAGGTCCTGCACCTCGTCGATGGCGACGTGCCGGTAGCGAAGCGGCCGGCCGCCGCGGCCCGGAAGCGGCCCGACCCGGAGCTGCCATGCGCGAAGCAGGAGCGCGTCGTCCTCGGCGTCGAGAGCGGCCGGTGCCGAGGAGTCGCCGTCCAGGAAGGCGGTCAGCTCCTCGTGTCGTGCGCGGCTCCACGCCGCCGCGGCGGTGAGCTCTTCGTCGCGAAGCGTGCCCGGAGCGCTGCGCTCGATCAGCGGCGCGAGTGCATCCGCCCGGCACAGAACGCTCGCCCAGTCGTCGAGCACCTGCGCCGCCGTCTTCGGCCCCTCGACCCGGCGAACCTGGTCCGCGAGCGCCGCCAGCAGGACCGGATGAAGCTTCAAACGCTGGACGACGCTCGGCGTGTCGTACCGCGTCTCACGCGGGAGCCGGGGGAAGAGCAGCGCGCGGTGCTCCGCCGCCCACTCTTCGAAGGTCCGCGCTCGAACGCGCGTGACGCCGAGCGCAGGGAGCACATGCGACACGTAGCTGCGTAGACCGCGCGAGAGGACGATGAAGAGCGTGCGGTCCGAGTCGACCGATGCGTCGTCGTACGCGAGATACGCGATGCGGTGCAGCGCAACGGTGGTCTTGCCCGACCCCGCGGCGCCGCGGATCACGAGGAACCCCGACGAGGGCCGCGTGATGAGCCCGAACTGCGCAGGATCGAGCAAGCCCGCGAGCTCGGGCAGCCGCTTGTCGGCCCGGCGCCGAGAGCCTTCGAGGTCCGTCCCGAGACGGCGACCTGCGGCCTGCCCGACCGCGTGCGCTCGCAGCGCGGCGCCCTCCCCTCCTCCGAGGCGAGCGCTCTCGCGCGGCACGTGTTGCCAGCCGCCGTCCCCTCTTCTCGCAACGAAGGTGCCCTCGGGCGCTTCGACGCGCTCCAGTCGGCCGTGCCGGATCGTGACCGCGCGGCGCGCGACGACCTCGCCGACGCGCATGCGACCGGCGACCTCCTCCTCGTAGTCGTCGCCCTGACCGTAGCGGTAGTAGAGCTTCGAGATCGGCGCATTGCGCCAGTCGACGATGCGAACGCCTCGCTCGATGAACGTTGCGCGGCCGAGGCACAGGTCGCGCTCCGCGCCATCCTCGCGAAGGCGGAGATGCGCGAAATACGGCGAGTCGCGCTCGACGCTCGGCCCGCTTCGGCCCTCACGAAGCTGGCGCAGCAGCGCCGTCCCCTGCTCGTACTGCTGGTGGATCGCACCTGCGTCCTTGCTCTCGGAGCCTTCGACGAGCAGCTCGCGCAGCCGGGTGAGCTCTTTGACGAGGCTCGCCTCGCCGGAGTCACCGACGGGCATGGGATCGTCGAGCCGCTCGCGCACTCGATCGAGGAGCGTGAGCTCTTCTCGGACGATGGCGTCCGTCATTCCCGCCTCACCCCTCTTC
>JADLGR010000228.1 GCA_020849175.1 Deltaproteobacteria bacterium | reverse complement strand
AGGGACGCTTCCGTCTGCTCGGCATCACCGACCGGAGTCACGGGAACTACGACGCCGAGCGCCGTTTCGCGCACGGTGTCTCGGAGACCTTCCCGCCGGACGGTGGCATGCGAGAGGAGGAGCCCGTCGCGGACTTTGGTGATCTCGCGTGGGCGCCGTTCGTGATCGAGAGCGAGGGTCGCCACCATCTGTTCTGGTCGCCGCATCGCCTCGAGCACATGACCTCGGACGACGGCGTGTGCTGGCAGGATCGGCGGACCGCGATCCGTGCGCCGATGCACCGCTTCTTTCGCGACGCCTCGGTCGTCGAGGTCGCCCCGGGACAGTTCCTCCTCCACGCGACGGGTCGCGGCCAGTGGTTCTCGCGCGTCGACGTCTACCAGTCCTTCGATCTCGAGCGCTGGCAGTACATCGGACCGGCGCTGCGCTTTCGCGCGGGAAGCGAGCGGAACTCTGCGTTCGCGTCGACCGAGACGCCGAGCGTCACGGCGGTCGACGGGCGCTGGGTTCTCGTCCTCACCTGCAACAACGGCTCGCGGGTCTGGGCGCCGATCTGGTTGCTGTTGCGGCGGTGGCCCGACCCTCCGACCTACAACGACACGCTCGTCTTCCACGCCGACAACCCGTACGCCTTCGGGGACTACCGCGGCCGGTGGCGGTCGCCGGCCCTGCTGACGACCCTCGAAACTCATGCCCCACGCCTGTATCGTCACCCGGAAACCGGCGCGTGGTGGATCACGACGGCGGGCTGGCCCTGGGCTGCGACGCTCACGTCTGGCGAGGTCGCAGTGGCACCGCTGGTCTGGGTCGAAGCGGCATCGGCTACGGCGTCCGTGGGACGCGAGAACGTATGACCGCCGTCATAGAGCGGATTCTGACAATTCTGTAGCCATTGACGCGCCCGCTCGTCCAGCGGGCTCGGCGGCCAGCGAGGGGGACCGGACGAATGGGGCGCAGCTTCAGCGCGATCTACTTCGAGGCCACGCGGCGCTGCAACCTGCGCTGTCCGATGTGCATGACGGGGAGCAACGACCGCAAGGTCGTGGCCGAGAGCCGGCGGCGCGAGCTCAGCCTCGACGAGATCCGCGACCTCGTCTTGCTGCCGGCGAAGAACCTGCACGTGAAAGCCGTCGGCTGGAGTGGCGGCGAGTTCCTGGTTCGCAAGGACGCCTTCGATCTGCTCCGCCTCACGGCCGACCTCGGCTACCAGTGCAAGCTCTGCTCGAACGGTGAGCTGCTCTCGCGCGAGCGGCTTCGAGCGATCAAGGCAGCGACGGGCGGCAAGGTGACGATCGCGCTCGGCCTCAACTCCCTCGACGAGGACAACGCCGAGACGCGAGACGCCGACTGCGATCGGACGATCGAGGTCCTCGAGCTGTGCAAGGAGCTCGACATCGACCGCCACGTGATCGTGACGATCGGTAAGCACAACACCGACAGCTTCGAGCGGACGATCGACTACCTGATCCGAAACCGCATTTCGTTCAACCGGTCACCGCTGGTGGGACGCGGATCGGGCCGCGACCACTTCCACGCCAACGCGTTCGAGCGCGAGGACCTCGAGAAGTCCTTCCACCCGGTCCTGCGCAGCCACGTGAACGGCTACGTGAGCTACACGCCGTTCTTCCTCTCGCCGGAGCTCTACGACCGCGCTTCGGGCGGGATGGAGGACGGGATCCCGCACAATCCGCCGATCGGATGCTGGGTCGGCAACTGGATCACGCTCACCGCCGAGGGCGACGTCTCCGTGTGCCCGGTGCTCCTCGACGCACTCTCGGCGGGAAACGTTCGCGAGAAGCCGCTCGACGAGCTGGTGCTCTCGAGCAAACTGTTCCAGGAGATCACCGACCGCAGCAAGCTCAAGGGCCGCTGCGGTCAGTGCCGCTACCAGTACACGTGCGGCGGCTGCCGCGCGATGGCGTGGTACCACTCGGGCGACTACATGGCCGAGGATCCGACGTGCTTCTTCGAGCCGGTGACGCGTGAGACGAAGAGCGAGCACGAGGAAGAGACGAACCGCTGGTTCACGAAGTACCTGATGGTCGCGCGCCACGCGGGATTCTTCTCTCGCAAGAAGCCGGCGCCCGGGCGCGACGAGGGCTGATCCGAGGCACGGAATCGCACGCCACGGCTCTCGCGATCTTCTCGCGAGGCTTCATCGTGCCGTCGCATGCAAGCCAGCCGGCGCGTGAGCACGAGTGCCGTGACGCGCCCGGGAGGACCAAGAGAGCATGCTGCGCGCCATTCTCACGCTGAAGCCGCGTCCGGGAGCCCGGGACGCGGCCGTTTCGGTGTACCGCGAGTCCGGGATCTTCGATCTCGCGGTCCGTGAGGCGGGATGTCTGGCCGCCGAGCTGCAGGTGCCGGCCGATCCCGAAGGCCCGGTCGTGGTCACATCGCTGTGGAAGAGTCGCGCCGACTACGAGACCTGGGGCGCACATCCAGCTCGCGCCGATCTCGCCGGTCGACTGGTCGGCCTGCTCTCCGACGCCCGTCTCGACGAGTACGAGGTGATCCTGCGCACCGCGCCCGAGTGACGCAGCGCTGCGGGCGAGAGCCGCGCGCTACACGGTTGCAGTATTCTCGGGAAGACACCCACGAGTCGTACCGGGAGCCCCCATGAGATCGAGACGGCGTGTCCTCGGCGCTGTGCACATCGTCGTCACCGCGGGGATCGCACTGGCCGCCGAGGCGACGCCCCCAACGGAGTTCGCCGCCGAGCGCGAGGAGATGGTCGCGCGCCAGATCGAGGCGCGCGGTATACGCGACCCGCGTGTCCTCGAAGCGATGCGGCGCGTTCCGCGCCATCGCTTCGTCCCCGACGACGAGGCAGCGTACGCCTACGAAGATCGGCCCCTCCCGATCGGGAGCGGTCAGACGATCTCGCAGCCGTACATCGTCGCCGCGATGACCGAGGCGGCCGGCATCGGGCCGGGGGAGAGTGTGCTCGAGATCGGCACCGGCTCCGGCTATCAGGCGGCCGTTCTGGCCGAGCTCGGAGCGCGTGTCCACAGCATCGAGATCGTTCCCGAGCTGGCGAGGCGCGCGCGCAAGACGCTCGAATCCGAAGGCTACGGCCGAGTAGTCGTGATCGAAGGCAACGGCTGGCTCGGTCTTCCCGACAAGGCGCCGTTCGATCGCATCCTCGTGACCGCTGCCCCCGACCGCGTACCCGAAGCCCTGGTCGAGCAGCTCCGCGTCGGCGGCCGCATGGTGCTCCCGGTCGGCGAGAACGACCAGTGGCTACGCGTCCTCGAGAAGACTCCGGACGGCGTCCGCGAGCGCGAGCTCTTTCCCGTCCGCTTCGTGCCGATGGTGAAGTAGAGCGGAGTCGAGCACTGCGCCGTGCGCGACGCGGCGAAAAGAAGAGGAGTAGAGCCGATGGCGCGAGTCGCAGGAGCATGGGCCGAGACGTATCGGAGCAGGTGGCGCTGGGACCGCGTGGCGTGGAGCAGTCACAATGTCGACTGCTACCCGTCGGGCTGTCCGCTCCACGCCTACGTCAAGGATGGCCGGATCGTTCGCGAGGAGCAGGCCGGCTCGCTGCCGCAGATCGAGCCGGGGATCCCCGACATGAACCCGATGGGCTGTCAGAAGGGCGCCTGCTGGCCGCAGCTCCTCGACGGTCCCGACCGCGTGACGCAGCCGCTCCGCCGCACCGGTGAGCGCGGCGACGGGAAGTTCGAAGCGGTCTCCTGGGAGACTGCGCTCGGCGAGATCGCCGACGCGATGCTCGACGCGATCCGTGAGCAGGGTCCGGAGTCGATCATCGTTCCGATGACACCCGAGATGGGCGCCGCGCCGGCGCGCGCGTTCGCGAGTGCGCTCGGTGCGGTGGTCACCGATGGAAGCGCCGAGTTCCACGACTTCAGCCCCGGCTTCCATCTCACGTGGGGCCTGTTCAATCCCGTGGCGTCGATGGACGACTGGTTCCTCGCCGATCTCACGCTCATCTGGCACGCGAACCCGGTCTACACCTACATCACGATGTATCACTATCTCGCCGAGTCGCGGTACAACGGCGGCGAGATCGTGACGATCGCGCCCGACTTCAGCCCCTCGGCAATCCACGCCGACTATCACCAGCCGATACGCATCGGCACAGACGCAGCGCTCGCGCTCGCGATGTGCAAGGTGATCGTCGACGCGGGACTCTACTCGAAGCAGTTCGTTCAAGAGCAGAGCGATCTTCCGCTGCTCGTTCGCAGAGACACCGGCCGCTTCCTGCGCGGAAGCGACGTCTTCGCGGGGGAGCGCGACGACCAGTTCTTCTGGTGGGACACGCTGACGGGAACCCCAGCACCCGCACCCCGTGGCACGCTCGCGACGCTGGGCGTCGATCCGGCCCTCGAAGGCCACTACGTCGTGGTCCTCGCCGACGGGACGACCGTCGAGGTCGAGCCCGTGTTCGCGCTGCTGAGCCGACACCTCGCGGACTACACCCCGGAGAAGGCCGGCGCGATCTGCGGGATCAATCCCGACAACATCCGTGGGCTCGCGCGCAAGGTGGCCACACGCAAGACCAAGATCTTCGTCGGCTGCAACTCCGGCAAGTCGTACCACGGCGACCTCATGGAGCGCGCGATGGCGCTGCTGCTCGCGCTCACGGGCAACTGGGGCAAGAAGGGAACCGGCGTTCGCTCCTGGGCGGTGATCGGCCTCGACGGTCAGACGTTCATGGCGCAGAAGGGAGCCCCCGGACAGGAGGCCGCGCAGCGCTTCATCGCGGGGCTGACCGGCATGCGGCGCATGCTCGGCGCGGGCGATCCGACGATGAGCGTCGAGATGCTCCAGAATCGCGCGGCCGAGATGGCCGGCGAGCTGGGCGGGATGGGCCGCACCATGCCGCCCGTCTACCTCTGGTATCACCAGTACGGCTACAAGGATCGCTGGGACGACCGCGACAACCACGACCCGCAGATGCCGCGGAGCTTCAGCGCGTATCTCGAGGAGGCCGCGCAGAAGGGGTGGTGGGAGGGAAGCCTTCCGCGCGCGTTCGAGAGCATCGCGCCGCGCGTTCTGATCGAGGCAGGCGGAAACCTGCTGCGGCGACAGCGCGGCGGCCAGACGCTCCTGCTCGAGCACGTATGGCCGAAGCTGAAGATGATCGTCTCGATCGATTCCCGGATGAGCACGACGGGCCTGTACTCCGACTACGTCCTTCCGTCTGCCCAGCACGGCGAGAAGATTCAGCAGAGCATGCCATCGGTGCACCATCTCAACTGCGTGCTCGCCGACCGTGCGGTCGCTCCGGCGGGCGAGGCGCTACCCGACGTCGAGATCGGACTGCGGCTGCTCGAGGCGATCGAAGCGCGCGCCGCCGCGCGCGGAATGACGGAGTTCAGCGACGCGAAGGGAAGGAAGCGCAGCCTGTGCGGCCTCACGACGGCCGCCACGCTCGGCGGCTCGCTGCGCGAGGAGGAGAAGCGCTTCGACGAGGCCATCCGCGACAACGCCGTCTATGGCCTCCTGCCGCCGGGAACGACGCTCGAAACGCTTCGCGAGAAGGGTGCGATTCGGTACTCCGGCTGGGGGATCGTGGGGCACGGACCTTCACAGGCCTCGTCTCTGCGGCCGGACGAGGTGCACAACCCGCTGCGCTGGCACACCGAGGAGAAGGTCCCTTACGACACGCTCGTGCGTCGCGCGCAGTTCTACATCGATCACGACTGGTTCCTCGAGGCCGGAGAGGCGCTCCCCGTTCACAAGGAGTCTCCCGGACACGGAGGTCCGGGCCGGCGCTTCCAGCTCACGAGCGGACACAATCGCTGGAGCATCCACTCGATGAACATGACGAACCGCGTGCTGCTGAACACGCACCGCGGAGAGCCCTTCGCGTTCCTGAATCCTCGCGACGCCGAGAGCCTCGGCATCGAGAACGGCGAGACGATCGAGATCGTGAGCGACGTCGGGGCGACACGCATGGCCGCGAAGCTCTCGCCCGCGTGTCGACCCGGGCAGGTGATCCTCTACAATGGATTCGAGCCGTTCATGCATCCAGGATGGAAGGGTCAGTCGGAGCTGGAGCCCGGCCAGATGAAATGGCTCGGCCTCGCGAGCGGCTACGGGCACCTCGAGTACCGCGCCTTCTCGTGGCAGCCGGTGCCGACCGATCGCGCGGTGCGCGTCGACGTTCGCAAGGTCGCGGGCTTCGCCGCGTAGGCGCTGGCTCGCGCAGTCGTCGCCCGACGGTTCACGCGAAGCGAGGACGATGAGCACGATCCTGTTTCGCAATGGAACCCTGTGGGCGGGGGAGAGGCCCGCGCCGCGACCGGGCTGGCTGCTGGTGCACGACGAGCGCATCGCGGCGTGCGGAGCGGCCACCGATCCCGAGCCCGCAGCGCAGTCGTCCGTCGACCTCGGTGGCGCACACCTTCTGCCGGGCTTCTGTGACGCGCACTCACACCTCTCGGTTGGCGCCTGGCTTCCCGCCGTCGGTGACGGGCGCACGCTGGGCTCGCGCGACGAGGCGCTCGTGGCCGTGCGCGAGGCGGCGGCGTCGAAGCCGCCCGGTGCGTGGATCGTCTTCGGACGTGTCGATCTCGATTGCTGGCCCGGTGACCGCATGGCGAGCGCGCGAGATCTGGCCGAGGCGAGCGCGGGGCGGCCCGTCCTGCTCGCCGATCTGACCCTTCACCGGGGGCTCGTCTCCGAGGAGGGGCTGCGCCTGTCCGGGATTCACCGGGAGACGCGCGACCCGAAGGGCGACGTCGTCCGCGGACGTCTCGGCGAGCCGACGGGGCTCGTCTGGGAGCGAGCGTTCGGGCGTGCTCTCTACACCGCCCTGCGTAGTCTCGCGGCCGATGCGGGCGAGACCGGTGTGGATGGCCTGCTCGATCGCGAGGCCGAGCAGCATCTGCGGCTTGGCATCACGCGCGTCCACGAGCCGGGTGTCGGCCCCGAGGTCCACGCGCGTCTCCTCGCGCTCGCGACGCGGACGGCCCTGCGGCTCTCGTGGTCGGCCGGCTCGAGCGCGGGATTTCTCGAGCCACCGGACGACCTGCGAGCGCTTCCGAAGGGCCCGTACGGTGAGGCGCCCGCGAGCGTCAAGCTGTTTCTCGACGGAGCGCAGCGCTGCGCGCTCTGCCTCTCTCCGTCCGCCGTGCTCGCCTCGCTCGGGGGGGCGCTTCGTGCGGCGCTCGCCGCGCGCGACGTGCGACCGCTCGCGATGCTGGCCGCGCAGCGCACGCGGCTCGGCGGCGCGCATCTGCACGCGGCGTGGGAGCGCTTCGACGAGAGCGAGCTTCTCACACGCGTCGCAGCGATCGCGGGCGCCGGCTTCGTTCCGCGCCTCCACGCGATCGGCAACTTCGCCGTGGCGCAGGCGGCGCGGACGCTCGCCGCAGTGCGACCCGGGCACTCGACGATCGAGCACGCGCTGCTCGCGAGCGACGAGGAGATCGATCTGCTCGCGAAGGCGGGGGCGGTGGTCTCGACGCAGCCGGGGTTCGTTCCGACGCACGGCCCTTCGATGCGTGCGCTCGGCCTCGATGCGGCCCTGCGCGCGGTGCCGCTGCGCTCGCTGCTTCGCGCGGGCGTTGCGGTGGCCATCAGCTCGGATCATCCCTGCGGTCCGGTCGATCCCCTCCACAACCTCCGGCACGCCGTCACACGGCGCATTCCGAACGGCGAGACGTTCGCGGCGAGCGAAGCGATCACGTGCAGCGAGGCGCTGCGGGCCGCAACGGCAGGAGGTGCCGCAGCCGTTGGCTTCTCGGGCGAAGGCGCCCTCGTCCCAGGCGCGGTCGCGGATCTCGCCGTTTGCTCGGGGGATCCCTTCGCGGAGGGAAGCCGCGTCGTGAGTACCTGGATCGGGGGCCGTCGGGTCTTCCCGCCGGAAGGCGCATAGGGGGGTGGCCAACCTCGCGACCGGTCCGATCGGACGAGGCCTCGGAACACGCTCCTGATCTCCGGCCCCGGGCCAGCGGCGCCCCTCTCACGCGCGGCGACGAGCGCTGCCACATGCGCCTCGCCGCGCCCACCTGTCGTACAGGCGGCGCTCGCGCAGAGTCCGGGAGGGTATGTCATGCGATCGTTGCGGCTCTCGCGGTGGTGGGCAGCAGGGCTGGCCGTGGCAGCGCTATCGCCTGTCGCAATGCCCGGCGCTGCGCGCGCGATCATCCTCGGCGGCGCGGCCGTCGGGGTGAACCGCGTTGGGGGAAATCCCGGGAGCCAGGAGTTCCCGATGATCGCGGGACTCACCGACTACGAGACCCCCGTCGCGAGCCTATCGGCTTCGCTCGGCTTTCCGAACCAGCCACCGAGCCTGCGTGCGAACGCCCGTGCCGTCGCCGGCATCGACCTCGCCCGCGGGGCATTCTATGGAACGCTCTCCACCTTCTCGCGGATGGAAACGCCCGGCACCTCGTCGCGGGCGAGCGCCAACTCCGCCGTGCGTTTGGAGGACACCTTCCAGGTGCTCTCCGACACCCTCCCGACCGGAACGCTGGTCGACGTGAGCTTCGATCTCCTGCTTCGTTTTCGCAGCACGGCGGGGGCGGGCGGGCACGGCGCCTGCTGCTCGATCCTGACCACGTACGAGTTCTGGGTCGAAGGAAACATGTCGCCGTACGACTCGTCGTACGCCGCTCTGCATCGTACGGGTTCCTTCGGCACTCTGGCTGGAGGCATTGGCGACGACCCGATCGAGCTGAGCTTCGGCCGTTACTCCGCACCGGCATTCGTCGGCGGGAACTTCTATCTGGGGGTGAACTTCGAGCTGAACTCCCTCGCCGTCGCGAACGCCCAGTACGATCCCGATGTGAACCGCAATGTGCCAGGGCAGTCGGAGGCGGCGGGCTCCGCATCGCTCTTCCTCTCCACCGAGGTCACTCCGGCGGGCGGCGCTGCGGCGCGTGCGCAGGCTGCGAGCGCGTACCTCTACTCCTCGGCGGGCGGCTTCGCGCTCCCCGGCGCCGAGGCCTTCGAGCCGGCGAACCTGCATTCGTACTGGCTCGCGCCGGTTCCGGTGCCCGAGCCGGCGACGACCACGCTCGTCATGCTCGGCCTTGCTGCACTCGGCGCGCGTGGCCGACGCGCTCGCGTGCTCGCCCCGTGCTGGCCTGCGTGCGTGTCGCACCGCGGGGAGCGTGCGTTCGCGCGTGGTCGGCCGTCCCGGCAGCGCTGACGAACGGGTGCTCGCGCCGAACGGGGATCGCCCGTCGCATGAGTCGCTCGATGCGCCGGAGCTGATCGCGCTCGCCGGCGTCGCACAGCGAGAGCGCGATTCCCGACGCCGCTGCGCGTCCGGTGCGTCCGATGCGGTGGACGTAGCTCTCGCAGTCGTCGGGAAGCTCGTAGTTGATGACGTGCGAGATGTCGTCGACGTCGATGCCCCGTGCGGCGAGGTCGGTCGCGACGAGCACGCGGGTCGATCCCCGCTTGAAGCTCGCGAGGGCTCGCTCGCGCTGCGCCTGTGAGCGGTTGCCGTGGATCGCCTCGGCTCGCTCGCCGGCACAGAGGTGCTTCGCGACGCGGTCGGCACCGCGCTTCGTTCGTGTGAACACCAGCGCGCGCTTGACGGCGGGATCCGCGAGCAGGTGCGAGAGCAGCGCACGCTTGTCGCCGCGCGCCACGAACAGCACTTCCTGCTCGACCTTCTCGGCCGGAGTGGCGACCGGAGCAACTTCCACCTCGGCGGCGTCTCGCTGGACGGAGCGTGCGAGCGATCGGATCTCCGCCGGCATCGTCGCCGAGAAGAGCAGCGTCTGGCGCTGCGCGGGGACGCGCGAGAGGATGCGCCGAACGGAAGCGACGAAGCCCGCGTCGAGCATGCGGTCGGCTTCGTCGAGCACGACGGCCTCGACGCGTCGCAGATCGACTTCGCCCGCACTCATCAAATCTTCGAGGCGACCGGGCGTTGCCACGAGCACGTCGGCGCCGCGGCGAAGAGCGCGCCGCTGGGGCACATCGGAGACGCCACCGTAGACGGCGGTCGTCTCGAGCCCGAACGGCGTTCCGAAGCTCGCGAACGCCTCGGCGATCTGCGTGGCGAGCTCTCGCGTCGGCGAGAGTACGAGGGTGCGCAGGGGCCGTGCGCCGCTGCGGCGCGAGGCGCTCGCTGCAAGGCGCTGGACCAGCGGGAGAACAAAGGCCGCGGTCTTTCCGGTACCCGTCTGCGCGCAGCCGAGGACGTCGCGACCGGAGAGGATGAGCGGGATCGCCTTGGCCTGGATGGCGGTGGGCGAGGCGTAGCCCGCGTCTCGGATGGCCGCGAGCAGCGCGGCGCCGAGCTGGAGATCGTCGAATCGAAGCAATGGATTCCCTTGTGTCGGCCACGAAGGCCGAGCGCGCGCCTCGCAGCGGCCACCTGGCCGGCGCGAGACACACGAGTTCACGAACGAGGCGAGCGCACGAGCGCGCCCCTCGTTCGGGTCAGGCGTTCTTCAGTGAGATCGGCTTGCGGTGGGGTTGCCAGGCAGGAAGATCTGGTCCGAGAAGGCCTTTGCTGGTGTCGACGTACACATCGGCGGCCAGCGGCGAGGACCGTAGCATCGATTGCGCAGTCCGCGAGCCCCTGCTCGACGACCCGATCGAGGCCACGTAGGCTGCTCGGCGAGCTCTCCCCTCGAGGTCACGCGCCATGCGCAATCTGCGCCATCTCTTCGACAGGAACCGCGAATGGGCCGCCTCGCTGCGCGCCCACGATTCAGGCTTCTTCGCAGAGCTCTCGAAGCAGCAGAGCCCGGACCATCTCTGGATCGGCTGCGCCGACAGCCGGGTGCCGGCGAACCAGATCGTCGGCCTTTTGCCCGGAGAGCTCTTCGTCCACCGCAACATCGCCAACGTCGTGGTCCATACGGATCTCAACTGCCTGTCGGTGATCCAGTTCGCCGTCGACGTGCTGCACGTACGGCACGTCATCGTCTGCGGGCACTACGGGTGTAGTGGTGTTCGGGCGGCCCTGCAGGGCGCCAAGATCGGGCTCGCCGACAACTGGCTGCGTCACGTGCAGGACGTGCGGCAGAAGCACGAGGCGACGCTGGCGCGGAGCGGCGAAGGCGAGGCCGCCCTCGACCTGCTCTGTGAACTCAACGTCATCGAGCAGGTCGCGAACGTGTGCCACACGACGATCGTGCAGGACGCATGGGACCGCGGCCAGGAGCTGACCGTCCACGGCTGGGTCTACGGACTGCACGACGGCCTGCTTCGGGACCTCGACGTGAGCATCGCGAGGCCGGCCGAGATGAAGGACGCTTGCGCCGCGGCACTGGCACGTCTGCGCGCGTGAGCGCGCAAGCGGCGCAGGATCGAAGGTCGGAAGCAATACCGTCGGTCAGAACAGCCCGCCGTTCACGGAGATGACCTGGCCGGTGACGTACGCGGCGCCTTCGGAGAAGAGGAAGGCGACGACGGCGGCGACCTCGCGGGTACGGCCGAGGCGCTGCATGGGGATGCGCTTGCGGAGCTCGTCGAGGGGGGCATCGGCGAGAAGCTCGGTCTCGATGAAGCCGGGCGCCACGCTGTTGACGGTGATCTCGCGTTTCGCGAGCTCCTGTGCGAGCGAGCGCGTGGCGCCGATGAGGCCCGCCTTCGACGCTGAGTAGACGACCTGTCCTCGATTCCCGACGAGGCCGGCGGTCGACGACATCGTGACGATGCGGCCGCCGCGATGCGCGCGGACCATCGGCATGACGCACGGCTGAACGACGTTGAAGAACGCACCGAGGTTCGTCTGGAGCACGGCGTCCCACGCCGCGTCCTTGAGCACGGGGAAGGGCGCGTCAGCGGTGATCCCGGCGTTGCACACGATGCCCCAGTACTCGCCGTTGTCCGCGATGTCGGCCTCGGTGGCCGCACGCGCCGCCGCGCGGTCGGCGACATCGAACGGCAGCAGGCTCGCATGACCCCCGGCCGCCTCGATCGCCGCGCGGGTCTCCTGCGCGGCTCGTTCGTCGCGGCGGTAGTTGAGGACGAGCGTGAAGCCGGCGCCGGCCAGCTCCTCCGCGATGGCACGGCCGATGCCGCGGCTCGCGCCCGTGACGAGGACGCGGCGCGGCGCATTCGGGCTCTTCGCTTCGCGCACGACCCCTCCACGCTCACGGAGCAGCAACGTACACGATCCGGGGCAGACCCACGATGCTGGCGTGAGAGCAGAGGAGCGCCGGACGAGAGGCGCGTACGCGTGTTGGTCGCGAGCGGATCGCGTGGACGATTCGTACCGCGTGTCGACACGGCGCCTGCGCGCTCCTACCCGCCCCGCAGCGCGTTGCGCAGCAGGAGTTCCACGGAGTCCGCACCGCGGACTCGGCGGCAATGCGCACTCCCGGCTGTGCTCTCCTGCAAAGACGTCGCGCATGCAGCAGCGCGCGCAACCCGGCGAGGCCGAACGCTGCGTGTGGGGTCGCTCCGCACGGCTTCGATGCAGGCACCGCTCTTGCAGTTGGATGCCGCCGCGGCGAGGCGTAAGGCCTCGCGCGGAGGTACACCCCATGCAAGCAATCCCGCTTCGAGTCCTCTCTCGGATCGGCCGTGGTCTCGCGATCGCGGCGGTCGTGCAGCTCGCGTTCATCACCTCGGCGAGAGCTCTCGCCATCGATGCCACCGACGTTCCCGCTGGCGTCGCGAGCGCCACGGTCTCCGGCGTCGTATTCGAGTCATCGCCTCGCGTGTTCGCGCACAAGTCGAAGCCGGGCTTCACGGGCCTCGGCGTGAAGAAGGGCTACGTCGATGGTGAGATCGATCTCAAAGGCGAGACGCTCACGATCACGTTCGCCGAGCCGATGGTCCTGGATCGCCTCGTCCTCGGGTTCCTGTTCAAGAAGGGGAACTTCGGTGACGTGGTGAGTGAAGTGGCGCGCGTGACGGCGATCGCGGCGGACGGTCACTCCGTCGTTGGCGACCTCGCGGTCCTGACCGGAACCACGGCGAGCTGGTCGGGTGCGGGCGGCGGCCCCGTCACGAACCTCTCGCCCGGGACGAACGCCGGAAACGGCGTCTGGGCGATCGCGGATCCGTTCGGCGATCTCGCGATTCGCCAGCTCCGGCTCTCCGCCGTGGAGGTGGGCTGCGCGACCGGCTCGTCGAACTCCGACTTCGCCTTTGGATCGCTCGTCGCGAGCGCGCCCGTTCCGGTGCCGGAGCCGACGACGCTGATGCTGCTCGGCTGCGGCCTCGTCGGCCTCGCCGCGTCGGGCCGCCGCCGCTGAGCCCGGTGCCTCCGCGCGAGGCCGGGGCGAACGCGGTGACGCGCCCCGGCCTCGCTGGCGAAGGCGCCGTGCGTGTTCGGCGCGCGCTCGAAGGCGCGGCCCTAGTTCGCAGCACCGGCGGCGCGCTCGGCTACGGAGTCAGCAGGACACGGCCGAAGGCGCGGCGGGATTCGATGTAAGCGTGGGCCTCCGCGGCCTGCGCAAGGGGATACGAGCGGTCGATGACGATGGCGAGATCGCCCCTCGCGACGGCCTCCAGATGCCGCTGCACCATCGCCTTCACGCGCTCCGTGTGGACCATGAGCTCGGCGCCGAAGAAGACGCCGGTGATCGACTTGTTGCCGGGACGAAGCGCCGCGACGTCGATTCGATCGGACTCTCGACCGGCCGACCCAACGGTGATGATGCGACCGCGGTAGGACGACGCATCGATGCTGCTCTGCAGCGTCCGACCTCCGACGGAGTCGACGACGAGATCGGCGCCGCGACCGCCCGTGATGCGTCGCGTCTCGGCGACGAAGTCCTGCTTCGCATAGTCGATCCCGTGATCGAGGCCGAGCTTGCGCAGCCGTTCGAGCTTCTCGGCGCTCGACGCGGTGGCGAGCACCGTGGCGCCCACCTTCTTCGCGAGCTGAATGGCGGCCATGCCGACGCCGCCGGCGCCGGCCTGCACCAGCACGGTCTCGCCGGCCTTCAGGTGACCAAACTCGAAGAGACAGTCGTCCGCGGTGCCGACCGCGATGGGAACGCACGCGCCCCGCTCGAAGTCGAGCGAGTCCGGGAGGATCCACGTTGCAGCCGCCTGCACGGCGACGCGCTCGGCGTGCGAGCCGTGCACCATGACTGCGACCACGCGGTCGCCTTCGCGCCGATCCGGGACCTGCGCGCCGACCTCGCGAACGATCCCGGCGCACTGGTAGCCGACGATGTGTGGCCGACTCGCCATCTCGCCGTGCTGCCGATGCAGGACGTCGCCCCCCTCGATGCTGATGGCGCGCACCGCGATCACGACTCCGTCCGGAGCGCACGCCGGGTCGGGAACGTCGGCGTAGCGGAAGACGGACGGCGGCCCCGTACGATCGTAGACGGCAGCTTTCATGGTGCGACAAGTGTAACCCGCGGCGCCCGGCGAACACCCGACTCCACTCGCACGCCCGTCTTCCGATGAGTCTCGACGGAGACTCACCATGACCGGCCCCCCCACGGCCAGGTGCATCCTCATCACGCTCGCGTGCGTGCTGCTCTCCCCGATGACCGGTGAGGCGGCGCCGGGTGCTCTCGCACGAGGCGATGCCGCCTACGCGCGGCGTGGCGAGGGACAGGTGGATGGGCGTGCGGCGCCGGCGCCGATTGCCGAAGCGGTCTCGTCGTACGAAGTGGCGCTTCGCGAAGAGGAGGGCGGCCTCGAGGCCCACTGGAAGCTCCTGCGCGCGCTGTACTTCCAGGGGGAGTACGTCGTCTCGGGCGAAGCTGCGAAGCGCGCCGTCTTTGGCCGCGGAGTCGAGGTGGCCCGTGCGGCCGAGGCGCTCCTTGCCGCGTCGATCGGCGCCGGCTCGCTCGTCGCGGATGCAGAGCCTTCTCAGGTGGCCGCCGCTCTGCGTGGCAACCGAGATGCCGCCCCCGTGTACTTCTGGGGTGCGGTCGTCTTCGCATCGTGGGGACGCGTCGCGGGAGCGGCGGCAGCCCTCGGCGAGGGGCTCGCCGACAGGCTGCGCCGCCAGGCCGAGATCGTCATTGCGCTCGATCCTGGCTACGAGGACGGGGGAGCGCATCGTCTCCTCGGCCGAATCCACGCCATGGTGCCGAGAATCCCCTTCGTGACGCCCTGGGTAGAGCGCGAGAGGGCGGTGCAGGAGCTGCGGCGGGCGTTCGCTCTCGGCCCCGACCAGCCGCTCAACCAGCTCCTGCTCGGCCAGACGATCCTCGAGCTAGCGCCGTCCGAGAGGCCCCAGGCAATCGAGCTGCTCCGGCGCGTGGCCCACGGCAGCCCGCGGCCCGAGTTCTCGGTCGAGGATGCCGAGATGGAGCGTGCGGCTCGCGACCTGCTGGCGCGGCTCGACGACGGATAGGAAAACTCGTTCCGCACGGGTGTACGGCTGCTCTCTTCTGGCGCGGGCGGCCGCCGGAAGAGAATAGAAACCGTATGTTCGTCAGATACTTATGAGAATCAGACAATCGATTGCGTTGGCCCGTAAATTGCTAACACTGTTTGATCGAGAGCGGGATCCGGCTCGCGCCAGGATCACCCGCGCCTCCTGCTGCACTCTCCCCTCCGGGTAAAGCCATCCGAGAGGGGCTCCAACAGCACGGGGTGGTCCGGCCGGGCCACCCCGTGCTGCGTGGCGCCGGGGGTGGCGCCTCGTTCGGCCAGGGGGGTTGCCGACCGACGTCCAGTCTCTCGCGATGGGGCGACACCTGCTTTCGCGCACCCCCTGGCTGGATCTGGTCTGGTCCAAGGCCTGGCCGCCTTGTCCGTCAGCCAACGGTCGGTGTCCGGGCGACCGGGCCGCCGTGTGGGTAGCGCTGGTCGTTCACCCGCTCGCAGATCCGCCACCCGGCTGGCGTTCGCACCAGCCGGTCGCGATAGAACCCGCCGTAGAACGTCGTCTGCACCCCGCCGTCCGGCCCGGGCAGTCCCATCGGATTGAAGAACGAGCATACGCTCGTGCCGTGGTCCCCTTCCGTCTCGATCACGAAGTTCGACACCATGTGTTGGAGCAGCACGAAGGGCTGGAGCACGCGGGCGAGCCACGCCCGGATCGCCGGCAGCTCGTCGCGCGGTCCGCCCGAGCGCGTGTAGTCGATCACCGCGTCGGGCGTGAAGACGCGGTCGAGTAGATCGAGGTCGCGCGAATCGATCGCCGTGCAGTAGAGCGTGAGCAGATCTTCGATCTCGACACGATCGCGAAGGCTCGCGATCAGCGCCCTCGACGCCATCTCGATCTCCTGGCTGAGGCGGCCGATGCTACCACGCAGGCTCCGACTTGCGGCGGAGCGCGGCGCGCCGGATGCTCGGGCCGGCATCCGAAGCAGGAGGGAGAACGTGCAGGAGATTGGACGATGCGTTCTGGGTATCTGCCTCGCGATCGTCGCGGCTGCGCACGTCGCGCAGGCCGCCGATCCCGCGCCTGCGGCCGGCGTCGAGCTGACCGGATGGGGCGAGCCCGCTGCGGCAGATCTCGCCGTCCTCGAAGAGCTCGAGGGCGAGAACCTCGCCGAAGCACGCAAGGAGAAGGGTACGACGCTCGAGATCCGCGGGACGAAGAAGGATCTCGATGGCGACGCGATCCCCGAGCTCTTCTTCTTCGTGAAGCATCCGATGTTCTGCTACGAGGAGCTCGGCGGCTGCACGATCCTCGTGGTGCGACGCGCATCGCTCGTGGATCGCTGGCAGGAGATCGGGGTTCTGACGGCGGCGGAGCCGAGCGTCGTCGTCTCGCCTGCGCGTCAGGGAGACTTCCCGGCGCTGCGGCCGCTCGGCTCGCAGCCCTACACCTGGAACGGACGCCAGTACGAGATGCAGGGTGGCCCGGCCGCCGCTCCGGCAGCAGAGACCTCGAAGCCCTGACGGGACGGGCCGGCGCGGCGAGCTCGCCGCGCCGGGTCCGCGGTCACGGACAGACGATCCGGCCTTCTGCGGTGTAGGGAGGCTGCGCCGGGTTCGGGCGCGGGTCGCCCGGGAGAACGAGACCCGGGTCCGTCGTCTCGACGTTCACCCAGTCCGGGCTTCCGGCGAGCATCGCGTTCACCCAGCTCGCGACCGTGGGAACGCCCCCGCTCGTGTTGGTGTAGACCGCGTTGCTTCCCCACATCGTATGGCGCGATCCCGATCCGATGTAGTAGCGATAGTTGGCCGGCGCCTCGGCGTACGCGCCGGTCGCCTGTGCGCGCATTCCCGCGTTCCACTCGCAGCTCGCCGTCCACCAGTCGAGCCAGTCAACGAAGCTGTCCGGGTTGAGCATGATCTTGTAGAAGCCGACCTGCCCGCCGTTGCCTCCGTCGTACGCCGTGCTGTAGTTCGCGAAGCGATCCGTCGCATAGAAGTTCGCGGATTCACCCCACAGCTTCGACGCATCGAGCTCGGCGACCGGCTTGTCGAGCGCCGGGATCCACCTCGGCAGCGTGTTCGCGATGCCCCACTTCGAGATCTGGTTCTCGAGGAACGACTGCGGCACGACGCCGTTACCGCCGTCGCCGAGCACGGCGAAGTCGCTCGACGGATACGCGTTCTCCTTGAGGTACGCGCCGTTCAGGATCGCGCCATAGCTACCCGCGCTCGATCCGGTGACGAAGACCTGATCGGGATTCACGAAGTGCTCGCGCGCCCACTTCTCAGCGACCTGCGCGTTCACGAAGCCCTTGTGCTGGATCGTCGACGGCGGAAGCTCCGGCCACTCGTGCAGGACGGTCGCATCGCCCCAGTGCACGTCGCCCGTGCAGTAGGGGACGAAGACGACGTTCCAGTCGCGGAACGGGTTCTCCGGGTTGTTCCTGTCAGCGAAGCCTCCTCCGGAGTTCGCCGGATTGTCGCCCTCGCCTGCGGTCTGCTTGAACGACTTGATCGCCTCGCACGTCAGGTAGTCCCAGCAGGCGCCGCCGCCCTGGTAGTAGACGAGGAGCTTGTTGACCGTGCCGCGGCGGACGAAGTGGACCCACGGAGTTCCACGTGAGCAGATCGGCTCGAGCGTCTTGCCCGCGTACGAGACCTGCGACGGTGGCGAGATCATGGTGAAGTCGGCGGAGACGCTCGGCGACACGAGGTTCGCGAGCACGATCTCACGGCCGAGCGACTGTACGGAGGCGACGACGGCGCGGGCACCCTCCTTCCCGAGGGCCGACCAACGAAGCAGGATCTCGAGCCACGTGGCAGCGAGGCTGCGCTCGCGCTCGAGCTGCACGCGCTCGCGGTCGTGGCTGCGACGAACGAGGTGACGACCGTCCGCGCCGACGATCTGCCAGCAGGCGCTACCGGAGGCACGGATTCCGCCGAAGGCGCGGATCGCCTTCAGGAAGCGCGCGCCGGACACGCTGGTGCGCACCGTCGCCGCCACGCCCGTGGCGCCGTCGGAGATCTTCGTGAACACCTCGCCCGCGGTCGCGGTCGTCTGCGCGCAGTCGACGCCCGCGTCGAGCGAGGTGGCCTCCGCCGCGCTCCATGCGTTCTCGAGCGCGGCGCGCGCATCGGCCAGACGCCGGTCGAACGGGGCAGCGCGCGGGTCGAGCTGCTGGAAGGCGAGCGCGTCGAAGACCTGCCGGCACGCAGCCGCGGCGGCCGAGAGCTTGGCCGCGACGCAGCGATCGGTGGGGTAGAGCGCCTCGTTCGGCACGGGATGGGTCGCGCCAGCCGGGCCGGGGGCGGCCAGGAGCGCGCCGAGCAGGAGACCGAGAATCGAGCGTCGCATGGGCACCTCGCGGTGAATCGGGTAGTCCGAGAAACACCCCAGCTAGCATCCCGTCTGAACGCTCGTCAAGCGAATCTTTCGGCCGGCGCTTGGCGGAGGGCCTTCCAATCACTGCCGCGAGCTCCGCCGGGTACTCGAGGACGAGATTCCCGTTCCAGAGGTGCCGGCCGCGACGCCCACGACCTCGCACCCGTCGCACGCTGCCGCCCAGGCGCCCTGGTAGGGCCGCCCCTCGTTCACGAGTCCGGCCGTGTGGCCGTTGCCGTGCAGGATGAGCGTCGTGTCGGGATGGCGCACGAAGAAGCGCGTGAGGGCCGGAAGGTCTTCGGGAGTGAGCACGCGAACGGCAGGCATGCCGCAAGGCCATCCGAGCGGCTCAAGCTCCCGGCGGCATCCGTCCGATCGGCAGGGCCATGCCCAAGTTCGTAAAGCGCGTGCTCCCGGGGGAGCTGCGGAGCGACCCTCGTCCGGCCCTCGAGGGCGGAACGCCGATCCGGAGCCAGCTCCTCTCCTTCGCCCGCCCGGAGCTGGGGCGCGAGGAAGAGGAGGCGGTGATCGAGGTGCTGCGGACGGGCTGGCTCGGCACCGGGCCGCGCGTCGCAGAGTTCGAACGCGCCTTCGCGGCCCGCGTGGGAACGGCCCATGCAGTCGCGACGACCTCGTGGACGGCGGGCATGCACCTGCTGCTGCGTGCCTTCGACATCGGTCCCGGCGCTGAGGTGATCACGACGGCGATCACGTTCCCCGCGACGATGAATGCCGTGCTTCACGCCGGCGCGCGTCCGGTGCTGGCCGACGTCGATCCTGAGCGGCTGACGCTCGATCCCAAGTGTGCCGCCGCGGCGATCACGCCACGAACGCGTGCCATCCTTCCCGTTCATCTCTACGGCTGGCCGTGTGCGATGGATGATTTCCGCGCGCTCGCAGAGCGGTACGGTCTCGTGCTCCTCGAAGATGCCGCGCAGGCAGCCGGCGCCACCTATCGCGGGCGCGCTGCTGGATCGCTCGGGGACGCGGCGTCGTTCAGCCTGTATGTCACCAAGAACATCACGACCGGCGAGGGCGGGATGATCACGACCGATCGTGGCGACCTCGTCGGGCGGCTTCGGATCGAGCGGCTCCACGGCGTGGACCTCGACGCCAGCAAACGCAGCGGGCACGCCTACGCGCACTGGGAGGCCGTCTCGCTCGGCTGGAAGTACAACATGGGAGACCTCGCAGCGGCGATCGGTCTCGCGCAGCTCGCAAAGCTTCCGCGCTTCCTCGAACGGCGTCGCGCACTCGACGCGCGCTATCGCCGCCTGCTGGCGCAGATCCCGGCCCTGGCGCCTGTCAGCGGCCCGCACGATGCCGAGACGGCGGCGCACCTGTTCCCCGTTCTCATCCGGCCCGGCGCGCTGCGCATCGACCGCGACATGCTGCTGAAGGCCCTGCTCGCCGAGAACGTCGGCGTCGGCGTCCACTTCCGCGCCCTACCCTTCCACCGTCACGTACGCGACACGCTCGGGATCGGTCCGGAGGTGGTCCCCGTCGCGTCCGACACCTCTGCGCGCCTGTTCTCGCTCCCGCTCCACACACTCATGAGCGACGACGATCAGGACGACGTGGTCGAGGCGCTGATGCGGATCGCTCGCTACTACGCGGCGTGAGCCGTCCCTGCGGCGCGAAGGCTACCGGGCGGGCCCGGCTCTCGTGGTCTCGTTCGGAATCGAAGCCGGGGCCTCGACGACGCGGTAGATCCTTCCCGCGCGGGTCTCGGCTGCGAGGACGAGCAGGCCCTGCGTGGGAAAGCGCAGAGAGACCGGCGTCGGCACGTAGACCCACCGTGCCCCGGACTCGCGCAGCGCGGCGGCGGCCGCCGCCGAATCCTGGCCCTGGAACACCGCCGCGAGCTGCGCGAGCCGCCGCTCGCGCGGCTCGTCCTTGATCTGTGTCGCGATCGAGCGGTCCGTGAAGACGACGCGACGTGCCGCGAGCCACGGAACGGCAGAGGGCACGTCGGGGCGCAGGCCGAACGACGGCTCGATCACCACGTCTCCCGGCTGTGAGAGGGTGCGAAGCTCCTCGACGAGCGCGCGCTCACCCGGCTCGATCGCAAGCCACGGCGCCGCCGCGTAGCCCCGCGCGACGATCACTCCGCTCGTGGAGAGGAGCGACGCCAGCACGACGAGAGCGCAGACTGCGCGGTGCCGCGGCCACCAGCGGTCGATCCAGAGCGCCGTGAATGGCCACAGGAGAAACGTCGCGCTCCACGCGAACTGGCCGACGTTCAGGTAGTGCGGGCGCCACGCGAGCAGCATCGAGAGCGCGAGGCCGACTCCCGCGCCGACCAGCGTGATGCGAGCGACGACGGCCACACCTGGTTCGGGCGCGGCGGCGCCGCGGATCCGGATTCGACGCGCGAGCTCCGGGATTGCAACGCAGCGCGCTCCGAGGAAGACGAGGACGAAGAGGGCGCACGCGAAGACGGTACGCGCGAGCGTGGCGGGCTCCAGCAGCTCGGCAGCTCGGAACTCCGAGAACAGGCGCCACGGCGCCGCGTCCTTCGCGAGGACACCGTCGACGAGATAGCGGGGGAAGCAGCCTGCGCACAGGCGGATCCCTGTATCGAAGATGCCCTGCGCGCGCATCTGCGCGGCGTACGCGGCCTTGTCGGCGAGCGAGGGGAGCGAGACGAGCGTCGCAACGACCGTGGCAAGACGCAGCGGCCCTCGAAGCGAGGCCGGCGGCGCGGCGAGCGCCACGGCCCCGAGCGCGGCCAGCGACGTCAGCCACAGGAAGAGCTTGATCTCGAAGAGCGCCGCGAACAGCACACCGGCCACGACGGCCGCGACCCTTGGCCGCGACGCGGGAATCGCCCACAGCAGCAAGGCTGCCATGGCAGTCTGTACGGCCGGAGCGATCGAGTTGAACGGCAGCACGGTAGGCCCGCCGAGGCTCCACGTCGCGAGCCGAAGATCCGCTCCGCCTCCGAGCTTCGCGAGCATCGGAAGCACGAACGACGCTTCGCTTCCGAGAACGGTGAGCACCGCCGCGAGGCCCACGCCGAGGCGAGAGCCGCCGAGCGCGCGAGCCAGCGCGGCGCCGGTCACCGCGAGGCCGCACACGTCGAGCAGGGGCATCACCCGAAGCGTCACGTCGAGCCACGAAAGACCTGCGACCGCATGGAGCCCGGCGCGCACGAGGAACGGCACGTAGCTGTTCGAGCTGACGACGCCCGCGAAGAACGGGTTCGCAATCGGGAAGCCGCCCTCGAGCAGCATCCTCGACTGCGCGAGATACATGAGCGAGTCGTTCGTAGCGTCCCGGCCGAAGAAGAGCAGGCGACCGGCAGCGTCTTCGAGGCCGCTTCGTCCGACGACGGCGTGAACGAGCAGCGCTGCGGCCGCCAGCGCGGCGAGCCAGACGACGGCGTCGGGCTTCCGGGCGGAGGGGGTGGACGGCCTCGGCACCACGCGGCGGCTCCGAAGCCAGGCGAAGGCCGCTCCTGCGCACCCCACGAGCGGCCAGGCGACCAGTACCGAAGGAGCATCGAGCGCGATGGCCGCCGCGGTCGCAGCAGCCATCGCAAGGCGGCCGATCGCAAGTGCGAGCGCGAGCTCGGCCGCCGCATCGCCCGCGCGAACGAGGCCGAGGGCGCGCGCAAGCGCCCATCCCGGAGCGAGGACGCCGGCGCCGGCGCCCCAGAGCGCGGCCGCAGTTGCGAGGAGCATCGGGCGAACCTACCAGAGCCTCGTGCGGGCCGGCTCTGGTTCGAGAGGCGAAAAGAAGAAGGGGCGGTCTTGCGACCGCCCCTTCGGGCCGTGACGAACGGGAGGGCCGTCTCCTCCTGTTCGTCGCTCTCTGTCCTGTCTACGAGCGGCGGCGCCCGAAGTGCGCGAGGCCCGCGATGCCGGCGGTGAGGAGCACGAGGCTCCCCGGCTCCGGAACGTAGGTGGTCTCGGTCACGCTGAAGTTGGCGAAGTGCCCGTCGCTGCTCTGCGTGCGGCCACCGACGCCCGGGTAGT
>JADLGR010000227.1 GCA_020849175.1 Deltaproteobacteria bacterium | reverse complement strand
TCTTCGCCGCAGCGGTCCTCGTTCGTCCGCCGCCGGCGGCCCACGTCACTCCGGGCGGCCGCGCGCAGGTTCATCGCGGAGTCTCTCCGGGCCGCTACCCCTCGCGGGTGCGTCCTCGCACCTCTTCTCGGAGCCGGCCGGCGCGCACTTGACCGGTGGCGCGGCCGCAGGATGGCGGCTTGCAGGGCCCGGCGAGAAAGGCTCGACTCCGACGCGCAGAAAGGATTCAATCCCCTTCGTCCGACAGACGATGAGACGGTTCGAGGCGAGGCCGCTCGGCCCGCGCCGCGGCCGAGCGCCACCCGGGGGATCCATGCCCAAGACCCTGCTCCTCGCCGATGACAGCGTGACGATCCAGAAGGTCGTCGGTCTGAGCTTTGCGAGCGAAGACGTCGTTCTCATCACCGTGAGCAACGGCGACGACGCTCTGGCGCGAGCCCGCGAGCTGCGCCCGGACCTCGTGCTCGCCGACGTCGTCATGCCCGGACGCAACGGCTACGAGGTCTGCGAGGCGATCAAGAGCGATCCAGCGCTGCGACACGTTCCGGTCCTGCTGCTCACGGGAACCTTCGAGGCGTTCGACCAGGAGCGCGCGCGCCGCGCCGGTGCGGACGGTCACGTGACCAAGCCCTTCGAAGCACAGGCGCTCGTCGCACAGGTCCGAGAGCTGATGGCCCGAGGCGAACGTCCCGCTGCGCCTCCCGTCGCCGAGCCACCCGTGGTCGCTCCCATCTTCGAGGACGATCTCCAGGCGAGCGCAGCCGAGAGCGCGCTCGAGCTCGGACCCGACGATGCAGCGGCGGCCCACGTCGAGCTGGCGGCCGTCGCCGAGGACGAGGTGGACGATCTGCTCGCACCCACCGAGCTCGGCGTGCCAGCGGCCGAGATCTTCGAGGTCGGACAGGAGAGCTTTCGTGGAACGCCGGTATTCGCACCGACGACCGAGAGCGACCTGCTCTCACCGCGCGCCATCGCTCCGGAGCCAGCGGGATTGCTGCCCGAGGAGGACTTCGATCTCGGCTTCGACGAGCCCCCCTTCCCGATCACCGACCCGGCCGCGACACACTCCGCGCCGCCCGTACCCGCGAGCGATTTCGGACGCAGCGATCCGGCGACCGACTCCCTCCTCGACCCGGGCATCGTGGGAGACTACGACCTCTCGTTCTCCGATCTCGACGATCCGCTCGCCGCGACGCGCGGCGAGTCGGCGTCCACCGCTCCGTCGCCGCCGGGCGCCGCGACGCCCACGCAGCCCGATCTCGCCCCGCGCCCCGCGACGTCGGGTGCCGGCCTCTCCGTCGATCTCTCACCCGTGATGCGTGAGCGGCTCCACGACACGCTCGAAAAGGTCGCGTGGGAAGCGTTCGCGGACCTGAGCGACACCATCGTGCGACAGGCGCTCGAGCGCATCGAGCGCATCGCATGGGAGGTGATCCCGCAGATGGCGGAGCAGCTCGTTCGCGAGGAGATCCGCCGGATGAAGGACGACGGCGAGGACGCGTAGCCGGCCACGCTGGCCCCGGCACAGCGCGGGCCGTAGACTCGCCGCGTGCCCGACCTCGCGCCTGCGTCGCTTCCGAAACGCTTCGAGCCAGGACCCGCGGAGGCCCGCTGGACGCGCGAGTGGCTCGCCCGCGGCGTCTTTCGCGCCGACCCCGACGACCCGCGTCCGGCCTTCTCGATCGTCATCCCGCCGCCGAATGTGACGGGCTCGCTCCACCTTGGGCACGCCCTCAACAACACGCTCCAGGACCTGCTCGCACGACACGAGCGGCTCCGCGGGCGCAACGTGCTCTGGCTCCCCGGCACCGATCACGCCGGGATCTCGACGCAGGTGGTGGTCGAGCGCGAGCTCGCCAAGCAGGGCAAGACCCGCCACGAGCTCGGCCGCGAGGCCTTCGTCGACCGTGTCTGGGAGTGGAAGGCGCAGTACGGGGCTCGCATCGTCCTGCAGCTCCAGTCGCTCGGCGCATCGTGCGACTGGAGCCGCGAGCGATTCACGCTGGACCCCGGCCTGTCGAGGGCCGTTCGCGAGGTCTTCGTCCGGCTCTACCACGAGGGCCTCATCTATCGCTCGGAGTACCTGGTCTCGTGGTGCCCGCGCTGCAGCACGGTGCTCTCCGATCTCGAGAGTCCGCACCGCCCCGTCGCCGGCCGGCTCTACCGCATCCGCTACCCGTTCGCAGACGGCAGCGGTGCGGTCGAGGTCGAGACCACCCGGCCCGAGACGCTGCTCGGGGACACGGCCGTCGCAGTCCATCCGGAGGACGAGCGCTGGAATCAGTTCGTCGGTCGCCGCGTCTGCCTGCCGCTCCTCGGCCGGCAGATCCCGATCGTCGCCGATGCCTTCGTCGATCGGTCGTTCGGCACGGGCGCCGTGAAGATCACGCCTGCACACGATCCGAACGACTTCGAGTGCGGGCGCAGGCTCGGGCTCGACTCGATCAACATCCTCCACCCCAACGCGACCCTCAACGCCAACGCCGGCCCGTACGAGGGGCTCTCGGTCGAAGACGCGCGACGACGCGTCGTCGCCGATCTAGAAGCGCAGGGACTCCTCGCGGGAACGAAGGATCACCCGCACGAGGTCCCGCACTGCGATCGCTGCGACACGCTCGTGCAGCCGCTCCTCTCGGAGCAGTGGTTCATGCGCATGCAGCCGCTGGCCGCGCCGGCGATCGCCGCCGTCCGCGACGGCCGCGTCCGTTTCTTCCCGAAGAGCTGGGAGACCACGTACTTCCACTGGATGGAGAACATCCGCGACTGGGCGATCTCTCGACAGCTCTGGTGGGGCCATCGCATTCCCGCGTGGAAGTGCGCGACGTGTGGGGGTTGGACCGTCACGACGGAAGACCCGGATCGCTGCGCGCACTGCGGATCGAGCGCGATCACGCAGGAGAGCGACGTTCTCGACACGTGGTTCTCGAGCGCCCTGTGGCCGTTCTCGACGCTCGGATGGCCCGACGCGACGAAGGAGCTCGCGCGCTACTACCCGACCTCCGTTCTCTCGACGGCCTTCGACATCATCTTCTTCTGGGTCGCTCGGATGATCATGATGGGCCTCCACTTCATGGGTGACGTGCCGTTCGGTGACGTCTACATCCACCCCCTCGTCCGTGACGAGAAGGGGCGGAAGATGTCGAAGTCGAAGGGCATCGGAACCGACCCGATGGACGTGATGGCCGTCTACGGTGCCGACGCGATGCGCTGGACGCTCACCTCACTGGCCGCGCAGGGGCGCGACATCCGTTTTGGCGAGCAAAGCGTCGAGGGCGGCCGCGCATTCGTGACGAAGCTTTGGAACGCCGCGCGATTCGCGCTCATGAATCTCGGCGACTTCGACTCGGCCGAACCCGTCGCGGCCGGCGGACTCTACGACCGCTGGATCCGAACCCGTCTCACGGCCGCGCTTCACGACGCGCACGTCGCGCTCGAGGGCTACCGCTTCAACGAAGCCGCGAGCGCGCTCTACCAGTTCGTCTGGGGAGAGCTGTGCGACTGGTACATCGAGCTGGCGAAGCCCGCCCTCCAGTCCGAGGATGCCGGCGCTCGCCGCGCGACGCAGCGAACGCTGGTCGACGTGCTGGACGGCGCCCTCATCGCGCTGCACCCGATCATGCCCTTCGTGACCGAGGAGATCTTCCAGGTGCTGCCGGGCCGTGACGGGAGGCTCCTGATCGAGCACCGCTACCCCGTCCCGGCGCAGCCGCTCGCCCCCGCAGAGCAGGCGGCAATGGATCTGCTTCTCGAGGTCGTGACCCGGGTCCGACAGGTCCGGGGAGAGCTCGGACTCCCGCCGTCGCTCGAGATTCGCGTCGGAGCGCCGCTCGCCACGCAGCCGCTGCTCGGCGCGCACGAGCCCGCCTTGCGAGCGCTCACTCGAGCGCGAGCGCTCGACTTCTCGGACGCCGATCCCGCGCCTGCGTCGGCTGTCACCCTCGCCGCCGGACACCGAATCTCGGTCGAGATCGAGGATCCGGGATTTCTCGGGGACGAGCGCCGGCGGCTCGAGAAAGCGATCGAAACCCTCGAGAAGGATCTCGCCTTCGTGGCCCAGAAGCTCGATAATCCACGCTTCGTGGAGCGCGCGAAGGCCGAAGTCGTGGCGGCTGAACGAGACAAGCACACGCGTCTGGCAGCCGAGCGGGACGAGCTTCGCAGCCGCCTCGATCGCCTGCGCAGCCTCGGGGCACGGAGCGCATGAGCGC
>JADLGR010000226.1 GCA_020849175.1 Deltaproteobacteria bacterium | reverse complement strand
GAGCCGGCGCGGCGGCGGGATGGCGCAGCGCCTCGGCCGCTTCGCCGCAGTGGATCGCGCTCGACTTCGGACGCGAGCACGAGTACGGCGGACTCATCGTCGACTGGGCGTCGCCCGGCGCTCCGCGAGCCTTCGACGTCGACGCCTCCGCGGACGGCGCGACGTGGACGACTCGCTACTCGGCTCACGACGCCGGAGGCGCGCGCAGCTACGTCCATCTTCCCGGCGGTGGGCGCTCGCGGCATCTGCGGCTCCGGCTCCTCGAACCGGCTCCGGGAGCGACGGCATTCGGCATTCACTCGCTCGAGGTGCGTCCGTTCGACTTCTCACGGTCGCTCGCCGACTTCTTCCACGCCGTCGCAGCCTGCGAGCCGCGCGGCCTGCATCCGCGCTGGCTGCACCGCGAACAGTCGTACTGGACACCGTGCGGTGTCGATGGTGGAGCTGTGGCGGCGATCCTCAACGAGGAAGGCCTGCTCGAGCCCGATCTCGGCAGCTTCTCGCTCGAGCCGTTCCTCTACACGGGCGACCGGCTCGTGACGTGGGCCGATGCGGAGATCGCGGTCTCGCTCGCGCAGGGCTGCCTTCCGATCCCGTCTTCGACGTGGCGAGATCGCGATCTCGTGCTGACGACCACGGCCTTCGCCGTGGCAGATCCCGGCGGCCCGGCCGTACGCGCGTGCTACCGGATCTCGAACGAAGGCCGCGAGGCGGAACGCGTTCGCCTGTTCGTGGCGCTTCGGCCGTTCCAGGTGACCCCGCCGTGGCAGGCGTACCGGGGCCTCGGCGGGCCCGCCGGTATCCGCTCGCTCGCGCTTCGCGACGGCGCGGTCGACGTGGACGGCGCTGCGCGCGTGGTGCCGATGACGCCGGCGAGCGGATTCGGCGCCGCGACGTTCGAGCAGGGTGGGGTGATGCCGTGGCTCGTTCGCGGTGATCTGCCGCCGAGAGCCGCAGCGACCGATTCCTTCGGTCACGCCTCGGCCGCGCTGTGCTGGGATCTCGCGCTCGCTCCGGGCGAGGCGCGCGAGATCCTGGTCGCGATTCCCTTCGCGCTTCGCCCGGCGCTCGGACCGGTGACGGGCGCCGACGTTCGCAGTGCGCGCCCCGTCACGCTCGAGAGCGCGACGGGGCACTGGGAGCGCAGGCTCGGAAGCGTTCGCATTCGCCTGGCACCGGGCTCCGACGCCTGTCTTGCCGCGCTGCGGACCGCGACGGCGCACATCCTCGTGAACCGCGACGGTCCGGCCCTCCAACCCGGCCCGCGGCGCTACACCCGCTCGTGGATCCGAGACGGCGCGACGATGTCGGCGGCGCTGCTTCGCATGGGCTGTGCGGATGCGGTGCGCGACTTCCTCGAATGGTACGCCCCGCATCAGGCGGCCGACGGCAACGTTCCCTGTGTCGTCGATCGCAGCGGCATCGACTGGCTCGCCGAGCACGACAGCCACGGGCAGCTCGTCTTCACGCTCGCCGAGCACTTTCGCATGACGGGGGACCGCGACCTCGCGGCAAGGCTCTGGCCCGCCGCGCGCAGGGCGATCGGCTACCTCGAACGGCTCCGCTCGCAGCGCTGCACGCCCGAGTTCGAAACGCCCGAGCGGCGTGCCTGCTTCGGGATCCTTCCCGAGTCGGTGAGCCACGAGGGCTACCTCGCGCAGCCGGTCCATTCGTACTGGGACGACTTCTGGGCGCTTCGCGGAATCGGCGACGCGGCGGAGCTGGCGAGCGCCCTCGGCGACGAGCAGGAGGCACGGCGTCTGGCAACGCTTCGCGACTCGTTTGGCGATTGTCTGTACGCGTCGATCGCCGCGACGATGGCCGCGCGCGCTCTTGCATACGTCCCGGGGTCGGTCGAATGGGCGGACTTCGACGCCGCTTCGACCGCGACGGCGATCTCGACGACCGATGCAGCGGAGCGCCTGCCGCCCGTGGCGCTCGGCACGACGTTCGACGAATACCTCACCGGGCTTCGCCGCCGCCGGCTCGGCGAGATCGACTGGAACAACTACACGGCGTACGAGATCCGCATCCTCGGTGCACTGGTCCGCCTCGGCCGGCGAAGCGACGCGCACGAGCTGCTCGACTTCTTTCTCGCCGACCGAAGACCCGTGTCATGGAACCAGTGGCCCGAGATCTCCTGGCGTGATCCGCGAAGCCCCGGACATCTCGGTGACGTGCCGCACGCATGGATCGGCGCGGAGTACGTGCTCGCGGTGCTCGGCATGTTCGCGTACGAACGCGTCTCCGATGGCGCGCTCGTGCTCGCCGCGGGGGTCTCCGACGCGTGGCTCGATGCCGGCGAGGTGAGTGTCGACGGCCTGCCGACGTGGTACGGAACGCTCGGCTACACGCTGAGGCGTAGCGGACCGAACGTCCTCGAGCTCGACCTCGCGCCGGGGTTGCGCGCGCCGCGCGGCGGCCTCGTCCTTCGCCCGCCGCTCGCACGGCCGCTCGCGAGCGTCGAGGTCGACGGCGCACCCGTCGCCGACTTCGACGCCGACGCGGTCAAGCTGCGGCAGGTTCCCGCGCGGGTGGTGATGCGACTTCGGTCGTGATCGGGGCTGCGCCCCGTGTCGCCCGCGACCGTTCGGCGTGCGGGCGGTCCGCGGGCGATCGGGGGCGACCGGGCCGGGAGCGCTCTTGTGGCGCCCGCCGGGTTTCTGGCACAATGCGCCACGTCCCCCCTGGCACGGCGCAGCCCGTGTGCGCGACTCGCGTGAAGGCAGGGGCCTCGCCGGCTCCTTGCTCCGCGGCCGCACGCGGGTCGCGGAGAGGGGGAGCGATGAGCAGCTCGGCGATCCCGACCCGAGGACCGCGAGCGCTG
>JADLGR010000225.1 GCA_020849175.1 Deltaproteobacteria bacterium | reverse complement strand
TCGCGTTCGCCCCCGCCACACGCTTCTGGCGCGATCCGGCGATCGGTTTCGGAAACGCCGTGGCCTCGCGTTACCCGATCCGCGATCGCGCCGTGTTGCAGCTTCCGGCATCCGACGACGACCTCGAGCGGCGTGTCGCGCTCGCGACGGCCATCGAGACGCCGTGGGGCCTGCTCGGGCTCACCTGCACGCATCTCAACTGGAAGCTGCACCACGGCCGGGTGCGTGAACGGCAGGCGGTTGCGCTCGCCGACTTCGCCCGAGATCGGCGCCCGAGCCTCGACCTTCCGCCGGTGATCGCCGGCGACCTCAACGCCGAACCCGACTCGGCCGAGATTCGATATCTGACGGGGCTCCAGTCGCTCGACGGACGAAGTGTGCTCTTCTACGACGCGTGGCGCCTCGCGGGCGACGGGGGCCCGGGGCACACGTGGTCGAACCGGAACCCGTACGCACGCAGCGCCATCGAGCCCGATCGCCGCATCGACTACGTACTGGCGGGCTATCCGCAGCCGAGCGGAATCGGCCGGATCGAGGCCTGTCGCGTGGTGTGCGACGACGCGGAAGACGGCGTCTGGCCGACGGATCACTTCGGCGTGTATGCCGAACTCCGGACCGAGGCGCTCGAGTTCGTCTGAAACCGAGCCGGACCATCGGCTAGTCCCTGCACACCTCGAAGAGCAGGCTCGCCGAATGCCCATCACCGGCGGGCAGCGTCACCGCGAAGTCCGGCCCCTCGGCCCGGATCTGCCGGCCGCCGAGGACATCCCGCAAGACGAACCGTCCGGACGCCGACGGTGGCAACGGTAGGCGCGTCCGGTCGCCGCTCGAGCGGTTGCGGAACAGCGCAATCAGCCCGGACCCTGCAGCGTCACCGCGATAGAAGCCGTCCCATGCGAGCAGGCCGTCGCCTTCGGACTCCAGCGCCGCGAACGTCGCGACACCGTGGCGGTCGCGCGTCCGCCGGTAGGCGTCGAACACGGCGCGAACGCGAGGTGCCGCCTCGCGATCGACGACCCGCAGATCGCCGAGCAGGAGTGGGAACGACGCAAGGGCGGAGACTGCGCCGGCGACCGGATCGGGGCCATCCGCTCGCAGATTTCCGACGAGCAGGCGTTCGGGCGGCACGCAGCGCGCGCGGTGAAACGCGATGCGGCGCGCGGCGTACGGGCCTCCGAGGCCTGCGGTATCGAGCACGTTCGAGATCCAGACGGCGTCCCCGGCGCGCAGGAGCGCGTAGTCGACCACATGGTGCCCGCCCCACAGCTCGTACGTGAGATCGACGATGAGGTCCGGCCGCTCACGGCGCCAGCGTGCGGCGATTCGTTCGATTGCGCGGTAGACCTGCAGTGCGAAGTCGCCGGATGAGCGATGGCCGTGGTCGGCGGCGAAGCAGCCCGCGCGCTCGCCGTAGATCTGCACGACGGTCGTGAGGTCGACCTTCACGTACGCGACCTCGAGGCGGCGGATCACTGCGGCGATCTGCTCGCCGATCCAGTCGGCGTAGCCCGTCGTGAGGCAGAAGAAGGGAACGCGGCCCTGCGCGGTGCTCGTCCGGCGCGGCGCACCGTCCGGATCGCGCGCGAGCCACTCCGGATGCTTGCGGACCACCTCGTTCGCCTCGTGCTGGACGGCGAGACCCACCCAGAGCCCGAAGCGCATTCCGCGATCCCGTGCGCGGCGAACGATGGGCTCGAGCCCATGCGGAAACTTCTCCGGGTGCTCGCGCCAAAGGCCCTGCCGCTCCTGCCAGCCATCGTCGACCGAGAAGACCTCGAATCCGAGGTCTTCGGCACGATCGACGAGCGCCGTGAGCAAGGGCTCGTCGATCGCGAGGGCGAAGGGCTGCCACGTGTTGTAGAGGACCGGTGGCGCCGCGAGCGGGCGCGCGGTGAGATGATTCGCGGCGAAAGCGCGGAGCGCGCCGTGCGGGTCGCGATCGTACGCGAGCAAGCCCGCGGAGTCGCTCACGAACGACGCACCCGGCGCGATCTCGCGCTCGACCGCGAATCGCGCCGTGTCGTAGCCGAGCGTCGAGATCGGCGTGTAGCCGCTCAGCGCGACCGTTCGCCGGACGAGGCCCGGCGCGAGATTGAGGAGGAAGACGCCGCGTGCGTGCTCCGGCTCGTCGAGACGGATCGCAGCGTCGTCCATCCCACCGTAGTGGTCGGGATGGGAGCGAACCGAGCAGAAGTCGCGATACGTCTCGACTCGTTCGAGCGCGGCTGGCGCGAGCGGCAGCTCGAGCGGTTGAACGTCGGAGACGACCAGCGGGCGAGTGCCGACGTTCCGGATCTCGAGCCACTGGAGCTGCGCGGGCGCGTCGGCGAACGAGCGGACGTGCAGGTCGATCTCGATCGGCACGCTTCGCGCGCAGTGATGCAGTACGCGCTCGAAGGCACCGGCGTGCACGACGCCTTCGAGCGGGACGTCGTCCGATGCGCCGTGGAGAACCGTCTCGCCGACAGCGACGCGCCAGCCGACCGCGATCGACGACCAGCCGGGGACGAGCAGCGGCCGGCCGAGGTGATCGATACGCGTCGTTCGCGCGCGACCACGCTCATCCACCTCGATCGTTCTGCGAAGGCCGCCGTCGGTCCAGTCGATCGTTCGAGCGATGCCGTGTCGCAATCGTCCTCCCATCCTCCGCAGGCCGCGCTCGGCCGTGCGAAATCGAAGCTCGGAAGGAGCGTCCCTCCCTCGGCTCCTTCAGACGGAGTCGGGGCGCGTGAGGGCGTCGGACCCGCCGTCGACGAACACGATCGACCCGCAGCAGAACGAGGCGGCTTCGGAGAGCAGGAAGGCGATCACGGCGGCGATCTGTTTCGGCTCGCCGAAGGCACCGAGCGGGATCGGGAATGCGCGAATGGCGGGGCCGAGCTGGTCGTGTGCGAGGCCGGCATCGAGAAGCGGTGTGCGGACGGCTCCGGGAGCGACCGCGTTGAGGCGGATCCCCGCGCCCGCCCAGTCGGCAGAGACCGCGCATCGCCGCACGAAACGCGCGAGCGCGAGCTTCGAGCCGGCGTACGCGCCGAAGCCGTCCCCCTGCGCTGCGATCTCGCGCGCCTGCGCCTCGTCACCCCGCAGGCAAGCCTCGGTGAGAGGATTCGGAGACGAGGCCACGAGCCCGGCCGAGTTCGAAGCGACCGCCACCGCCGCCGATCGTGGCGAACGCGCGAGCGCGGGACGAAGCGCAGCCAGCAGCTCGGCCGCACCGAAGTAGTTCACCGAGACGATCGTCGCCGGATCCGGAACCTGCGGGCCCAGCCCCGCGCACGCCACGACACCGCCCAGCGTCGCGCCGCACGCGCGCTCGACCGCGGCGACGGCCTTCGCGCGGCCAGCCGCGTGCGAGAGGTCCGCTTCGACGTCCGCGTCGCGAAGGTCGATGCCGATCACCCGGTCGCCGGCTCCGGCGAGCGCGCCTCGAACCGCCGCTCCGATGCCCGAAGCCGATCCCGTCACCGCGATGGTGCGCACACTCAGCCTCCCGCGATTGGCCTGCCGGCCGACCGAGAACGAGCATCGATGCTCGGCGACGCGCCCGCAAGGCGAGCGCGGACCTGCGCTCGCGCGGGTGGGAGACCGCCGCCGCGAGCAGACCCCGGAGGCTGGACTCCTTCGGCCCGCGCAGGCAAGCTCATGCGGCGGCCGGGAGCCTTCGGGAGCAGGGAGAACGCGGGTCGGCAAAGAGCCCAGGGAGTGCGGGCATGACGGTCGAGACGGGGACTCGGACCGATCTGCGCGAGAGGATCCAGGCGCTGCGCGAGCGTCTGGTCGCGCTCGAGACCGCCGCCGGGACGGCGGCGGCGCCCGTCGCCGCGGGCGACGCGGACGCCGTGCGCCATGGCACCACGGTGCTGCGCGGCCTCATGAAGACGCTCCTCGTCGGCTTCGCGGCTGGAGACTCGGCGGGCCACATCCTCGACGCCAACGAGGCGTTTGCGGACCTGCTCGGCTACGACCGTCGCGAGCTTCTCGCGGCCAACCTCTCCTGGCAGGCGATCACCCCGGCCGAGTACGGCGATCTCGACCGCGACGCGCTGGCTGCCATCGAGCGCTTCGGAACCTCGGGCCCTTACGTCAAGGAGTACTTCCGTCGCGACGGCTCTCGTGTCCGCGTGACCCTCGTGGGCACGCAGTCCACCCTCGGACTCGATGAGCACGTCGTGTTCGTCCTCGACGACTCGGCACGGCACAGCGCACGACTGAGCACAGCGCGCACCGACCGGATGTACAAGCAGGTGCTCGACGCGATCCCCGATCTCGTCCTGCTGCGGGATCTCGATGCGCGCATCGCGTGGGCGAACCGCGCGTATCTGGACTTCTTCGGGGTGGATCGAACGACCCTGGCCGGCTGCTTCTCTCCGCGGGGCGAGACCGATCCTCTCCTCGCGAGTGAGCTGCGAGACCATGCCGTCGTCCTCGAGACCCGGATG
>JADLGR010000224.1 GCA_020849175.1 Deltaproteobacteria bacterium | reverse complement strand
GCGGGCGCGGGCGCCGTCGGCGAGGTCGACGTCGTCCTCTACGCGCTGCCAGTCGGTGGCGCGCCGGGCCTTCGCCGTACGCGAAGCGCGCCCGATGGCAGCTTCGCATTCGAGCAAATCGCCAACGATCCCGAGACCGCGTATCTCGTGGGGGCGCGCGTCGGCGACATCCCCTTCCCAGGCGCACGCATCACCTTCGAGCCGGGCCAGCTCGATCGCGAGGTCGAGATCCACATCGCCGAGCCGACCTCCGACGCATCGGCGATCGCCGCGCACGACCCGACACTGCGTATCGACTGGACTGCCGGACGGATCGTCGTGACCGAGACGCACCGCCTCGAGAACGGCTCCGACGGCGTCTTCTTCGTACCCGTGCCGGAGCGCGACCGGCTCTCCCCGGCGTTTCGCACGGCGCTGCCGCCCGGTGCATCCGATCTGACCGGACCGCTCGGAATCCTGCCCGAGGGCCTCGCGCAGCGCGGCGACGACCTCGCATTCTTCGGTCCGGTGTATCCAGGCTCGCAGGATCTCGTGTTCTCGTACGCGCTTGCAGCGCGCGAGGGAACGACGCTGCTCCGAAGACGCTTTCCGGGTGGAAGCCGCGGCGTCACGCTGCTCGTCCCCGAGCGTGGGCCCACGATCGCTGCTCCCGGGCTCGCGCCGGCCGCCGAGAGCGTGACCGAGGGAGGCCGCAGCTACCGGAAGCTCACGAGCGGCGTCCTGCGCCCGGGAGCCGAGCTCGCGCTCGCCGTCACGCTGCCGGCCGCGCAGAGCGACCCTGCGACGCTCTCGGTCGAGGAGGTGCGTGCCTTCCTCGAGCAAGACGATGCCGCGCTCACCGTACGCGAGAGCCACCGTCTCGTCGTCGCTGGTGATCGTCAGCTCGTGTCAGGCGGGAACGTGCCGCTCTACCGGATCTCGATCCCCGAGCGTGCGCGCGACATCCGCTTCGCGACCGAACCCCCGGGAATCGCCCTGCTCCCCTCGGACGATGGCGGCCTCGTCGTCGCCGGGCCGCTCGCGCCCGGCGCCTCCGAGATCGAGATCCTGTATCACGTCCCCGTCACGGACGGGGCTTCGCGCATCGTGCTCGGGAGCTCGCGTGCGGTGCCGCTGCTCTCGGTCTTCGTCGCGGACACCGGGCTCGATCTGCGATCGGAACGCCTGCACCGGCGGCGTCCCGCGCGGACCGAAGACCGCACGTATCTGCACCTCGAAGCCTTCGAGCTCGAACCTGGAGAGGAGGTGACGCTCGACATCTCCCGCCTCGTTCGAGCGCGCGGCGCGGGCCGCAGCGTGGCGCTTGCGGGAACACTGCTCGGCGTCGCGGGCATCGCAGCACTGCTCGTCGCTCCGCTTCGGCGTGCGCGCACCGCTACGACGGTGAGCGAGCCGGTCGTGACGTTCGGCGAGCGCGATGCGATCTACGCCGCCATGCGCGATCTCGAAGAGGACTTCGAGACCGGCAAGGTCTCGGCGTCCGACCACGCGCTCCTGCGCGACGAGCTGCGCGGCCGCGCCGCGGAGCTGCTGCGGGCCGAGCGAGACGGGGCGGCTCCCCCGGCGTCGCCTTTGCCCTCCGTCTGCACGAAGTGTGGCGTCGAGCTGCGGGCGGGAGACCGCTTCTGCGGGCAGTGCGGAACGGCGCGCGTCGCAGCGGCTGCGAGCGCTCACGGGGCGCAGGCGTGAGCCCGCCCGAGGCTGCCGTTCGCGCGCGCGGCCTCGGCAAGCGGTTCGGCCCGGTCGTGGCGCTCGACGCCGTCGATCTCGACGTTCCCGCCGGCGCAACGCTCGCCGTCCTCGGTCCGAACGGCGCCGGTAAGAGCACGCTGCTGCGACTGCTCGCCGGGCTCGCACGGCCGAGCCTCGGGAGCCTGTGCGTGGGGAGTCAGCGCGAGAGTCGGCCCGCGGCGCGCGGCCGCGTCGGCTACGTCGGCCATGCGACCTTCCTCTATCCCGCGCTCAGCGCGCGAGAGAACCTCGTCTTCGCCGCGCGTCTCTACGGCGTCGCCGATCCGGCCGCTCGCGCCGGCGCGCTCCTGGCTGCGAACGGCCTCACGTCCGTCGCCGACCGGCGCGCAGGAAGCTTCTCGCGCGGCATGGCCCAGCGTCTCGCGATTGCGCGCGGGCTGGTCCACGACCCGGCCGTGGTGCTGCTCGACGAGCCCTTCGCGGGCCTCGATCGAACCTCGGCCGCACGCCTCGCCGACGCGCTGCGGCGGCTTCACGCCGAAGGCCGAACGCTCGTCCTCGTGACGCACGAGCTCGGGGTTGCGAGCGCGCTCGCCGACCTCGCGATCGTTCTCGAACGCGGGCGCATCGTCCACCGCGCCGCGGGAGCGGAGCTCGAGGCGGCGACCCTCGATGCCGCCTACGCGCGCGCCGTGGAGCCAGCCGCGTGAACGTCTTGCTGGCGGTCCTCTGGAAGGACCTGCTCTCGGAGTGGAGGAGCCGTGACCGCGCGGTGGCGATGCTGCTCTTCTCGCTCCTCGTCGTGGTGATCTTCCACTTCTCGCTCCCACCCGCCTCGCCGGACGAGGCCCGCACGCTCGCGCCCGGCCTGCTGTGGGTCGCGACGGTGTTCGCCGCGCTGCTCGGCCTCGGCCGCGCGTTCGCGCTCGAGCTCGAGAACGATGCGCTCTCGGGCCTCGCGCTCGCGCCGGCCGATCGCGGCTGGATCTTCCTCGGCAAGGCGCTCGCGAACGCGGTGCTGATCTTCGCGGTCCAGCTCGTGACGGCTGCGGCCCTCGGCCTCGCGTTCGACGTACCGCTCGCCGAACACGCCGGGCGGCTCGCGGCGCTGCTCGCCCTCGGTGCGCTCGGTCTCGCGGGAGCCGGAACGTTGTTCGGCGCCGTCGCGGTCCGCACGCGATTTCGCGAGCTCGTCCTCCCGCTGCTCCTGCTGCCCTTGCTCGTTCCAGTCGTCGTCGCCGGCGTGCGCGCGACGGCCACCCTGCTCGAAACGGGCGCACTCGCCGTAGAGCCGCTGCGCCTCTTGCTCGTCACCGATGCGGTCTTCTGGATCGGTTCCTATGTTCTGTTCGAGTTCGTGCTCGATGAGTGAGGCCATGGACGAAACGCCCCTCGACCTCGCCGCCGAGCGCTGGCGGCGCCCGCTCGGCCTCGCGCTGGCCGTCGCCGCCGCTGCGTGGGGAGTCCTCGTCGCGACGGCGCCCATCGACACGATGCAGGGCGAGATCCAGAAGATCCTCTATCTGCACGTGCCGGCGGCGTTTGCCTCGTACGCGGCGTTTCTCACCACCGCCGTTGCCGGCGCCATGTATCTGTGGCGCGAGCGCGACGAGTGGGACCGACTGGCACTGTGCGCCGCCGAGGTGGGCGTCGTCTTCTGCACGCTCGTCCTGGTGACCGGCCCGATCTGGGCGAAGGGCACGTGGGGGCGCTGGTGGAGCTGGGATCCGCGACTCACCGTGACGCTCCTGCTCTGGTTCATCTACCTCGCCTACATCCTGCTGCGCAGCTTCACCGAGGGCAGCGAGCGCACGGCGCGCTTCGCCGCGGTGTACGGGATCGTGGGGCTCCTGGCGGTGCCGCTCAACTATCTCGCGATCGACCTGTTCGGGGGGCGGGCGGTCCACCCGGAGAATCTCGGTCGCGGCAGCCTCGGCGAGGGAATGCGCGCACCGTTCTGGACGGGTGTGGGGACGGCGCTGCTCGCGTTCTCCTTCCTCACCCTGCTGCGCTTCCGCCTGGAAACCGAGCGGATTCGTAGCGCGCGGGCCGCTGGCGCAGGGATGGGCGCCTGATGCGATACGTCGTGGCTGCCTATGCCATCGCCCTTGTCACACTGGTGCTCTATGGCCTCAATATCACACGAGAGCAGCGTGCCCTGCACCGGCAGAGCAGCGGGAGGCGGGAGTAAAATGGCGGTTGACACCGGCGGGGTCCCGGAAGTATAAGCTCAAAGGCTCGACTCTCGCGGCGGCCCGCCACGAGGGATCGGCCGTCTCATCCCCACGTTGCCGAAGGAAGACGCCAGCGGTTCCACGCGGATCTGCGCAGGATTCTCCCAGCCCGAGCGCCGCCCGGCCTTCGAAGCGATTTGCGGAGCAGGCGGTCCGAGCCCTGGAGGGATGACCCTGATTCGCCACGAACGCCGCAGGCGGACCTCCCCGGCTGCAGGCACGTCCATTCATCGTCACGCAGGAGATCCGCAAAGAGAGGCGAGAACCCTCTGACCTTCCGGCCGTAGCGGTCCCCCCCACCGGCCCTTGGCATGGGGCTTGCGAAAGCTGGTGCTCGGCTTCCGCGCGTCGCGACGCGCGATGCGCGGCAGCATGTTCAGGAACGACAAGGGCCCCGAGGACGGTCGAGAGAGGATGGCCAGCATGAAGCGCGGCGTCGGCTACTGCGAGAACACCGACTGCGAGGATTACGCCAAGGGCGTCTTCCTCCTCAATCACGGCGACACGTTCTACTGCCCGCGTTGCCGCCAGCTCGGCAAGGTCGAGAAGGAGCGCGGGTTCTACACCGGCAACTCGGACATCTTCAAGGAAGTGCGCGTCGAGTACAACTTCGATCCGGTGAACGGTCTGTACCGCGAGATCGCGATCGTTCGCGACGAGAGTCTCTGGGGCCGCAACAACGTCTACACGCTCCAGTCACCCCTCATCAAGACCGAGAAGCGCGCGCTCAAGGTGGCCGAGGCGATCCTCGCGAACCTGAACCGCTACCGGGGACTGCTCGCCGGCGACGACATCCCGCGCACCACCGAGATCATTCTCTCCTTCGACGACGACCTCGACGAGTTCACGCGCAAGTTGCAGCAGCTCTCGAAGGAGTGGGAGGCGAGCGGCCTGCGCGAGGCGGTGCGCTAGCCCCAGCCCGGCCGCTGCAGACCGCACGACACGCCCGCGAGCCAATGCCGAAGTCGAAGGGGAGCCGCCGCGCCGCGAAGGCGGAGCCGCGCGGAAAGGCGCACGCGGCGCGCGCACGCGCGACGGCGCACGACCTCGACTCGATCTACGAGAGCCTCCACTACCGCGAGTTCAAGATCCTTCTCAAGGCCGAGGACTTCGACCCGGGCGGCCTCGAGGTCGAGGTGCGCGACTACTGGAAGCTCGCGCGGCGTGTGGCCGGGCAGCTCCTCATTCACGTGCGCCGGAGCAAGACCGAGAACGAGCCGCGCCTGCGGGACGTCGTGTTCCTCGACACGCCGAAGTTCGACCTCTATCGCAAGGGCTACATGCTTCGCGTGCGAACGCCGTACGAGGGTGCTGCACCCGGCAAGGCGTACGAGCTGACGCTCAAGTTCCGGGGCCCGGACATCGCGCTCGCCGCGCACATGGATCTCGCTCCGGGGAAGGATCTGCCGGGACGCACCAAGTTCAAGGAGGAGCTGCTGCTCGTGAGCGCGCAGCTCGGCGGGATGCGCAGCATCTTCTCGCACACCTGTCAGATCAAGGGGATGACCCGGCCTCTGGGGAAGAGCCTCGGAGACCTGACACGCATCTTTCCGCATCTCGGAACGCTCGGGCTGCGCGCAGGCACGAAGCTCGCGCCCGCCTCGCCCGTCCCCGTGCAGGAGGTGCTCTACGAGCTGGGCGAGCTCGGCTTCCGCGGGGCCAAGACCGCGAAGGTCAACATGGCCGTGTGGCGAAACCCGAAGACGAAGAAAGTCCTGATCGGTGAGTTCGCCTACGAGACGCACTTTCGCCACTACGGCCGGCTTCACGCCGTACCGAAGCTCCGCTCGGAGCGGCTCTACCGCATCCTCCAGCGCGAGACCGGCGCCTGGGTCGAGCTCGCCAACACGAAGACGTCGCTCTACTACGGCCTCTCGGGCAAGGCGATCGGGCACGACGAGTAGCGACGGACGAGCGCGCACGCAGCCGCTGTCGCACGAGGGTGCTCCGCCGGATCGCAGTGCGCTGCACCGCGTCGTGAGGCTCTCATCTCACGCGACCGCCTGAGTCCACGCGGAACGGCGCGAGCGCGGGGTCTCCGGGCCGGCGAGCGAGGGCCGCGTCGAGGACGGCTCTCGCGCGGGTCTGCTCTCCCGTCTCCTCGAGCGCGAGAGCGTATGCGACGGCGTAGCGTGCGCGGTCCGGAGCGAGCGACGCGGCGCGGCCGAGCGCGTCGACGGCCTCGGGCATCCGCTTCTGGCGCACGAGCGCGAGGCCAAGGGCGTGGAGCACGTCCGCGCTACGCGGGTCGCTCGCGAGCGCGCGGCGCAGCGTCGCCTCCGCCTCCTGCTCACGGCCCTGCGTGCGCTGCACGTCCGCGAGGTTCACGTACGCGGGGATCGCCCACGGCGCGAGCGCGATCGCCTTCTCGAACTCGGCCTTTGCGGCGTCGGCCTCGCCGAGCATCGCGTGGAGATTCCCGAGCCCGACGTGCGCCTGCGGCTGGTCGAGGTTCGTCGCGAGCGCAGCACGGTGCTCGGCGAGCACGTCGGCGAGAAGGACGCGGTCTGCCGGGCTCCAGAGCGGTGCCGGCACCTCGGCGAGAGCGAGCGCTGCCTCGGTACGCACGGAGAAGACGGGATCGCGCAGCAGCGGCGAGAGCAGGCCGACGCGATCGGCGGGCGGCATCGCTCCCGCGGCGCCTGCTGCCGCGAGCCGGAGCAGGGGGTCGGCGGCGGCGACGCCTGCGCGCAGCGCCGGTAGAGACGCGGGGGTGAGGTACTCACCCAGAAGCCGCAGCGCTGTCGCGCGCGCAATCGCGGGCTGCGTGTCGTCCTGCACGAGCGTCGCGAGCTGCTGCTCGGCGCCGGCGGCGCCGCTGCGTCCGGCATGGAGCGCCGTACCGAAGTGCGCCGGCGGCTCAGCACGTGCGCCGTGCCAGCGCGCGATGGCAGCGGCGGCCCACTGCTGCGAGCGATTCGCGTGGCAGGCCGTGCAGGCGTCGGGGGCCCCGATCTCGGCCGAGAGCGCGGGCCGTGGGATGCGGAACGAGTGGTCGTGCCGCGCGTCGACGACCATGTACGTACGCGTCGGCGCATGACAGGAGACGCACCGCGCGCCGGCGGAGCCGGGCGCGTGGTGGTGGTGCTCGACGCTGTCGAAGACCTCCGGGGCGTGGCAGCGGCCGCACAGCGCATTGCCCTCCTCGCGAAGGCGCAGCGAGTGCGGGTCGTGACAGTCGCTGCACGTGACGCCCGCCGCGTACATCCGACTCTGGAGGAACGAGCCGTACTCGTAGACCTCGTCGCGGATCTGTCCGTCCGCGAAGTAGAGATCCTGGTCGAGGAGCGCGACGAGGTGCGTGTCGACGATCGGTCGGCCGTGCACGTAGTCCTCACGCAGCGTCGATCTTCGGCTGTGGCAGCGCGCGCAGGTCTCGATCTCGGTGCTCGACGTTCGCCGTACGCTGCGGTGCGCGATGCGCTCGTGAGGCGAGCGCACCCACGTGCCGCCGTCGCCGGCACCGATCCGGAAGACGAGCCCGAGGAGCGGATCTGCCCCCTTCCCGCCCGCCTTCCCGCGGGCCTCGGCCCACGCGAGGTGGCGCGATGCGGGTCCGTGGCACGCCTCGCAGCCGACGTTCGGCTCGGTGAACGTCGTCGCGTAGGTGCCGGATGCTGCATCGAAGCCCTTTCGCACCTGCGTCGAGTGGCACTCCGCGCACTGGTGGTTCCAGTTGCCCGCGACGCTCGTCCAGTGAAGAGGATCGCCGGGCGCGATGCGCTCCTCCGGCTGGAGGTGGATCCAGCGCTGTCCGCCCTCGGTCGCGGGACGCGAATCCCACGCCCACGGCAGCGCCTGCCGCCGGCCGCCTGGAAACGGAACGAGGTACTGCTGCAACGGATCGACGCCGAAGGTCTGCGTCACGTCGAATTCCGTGACCGCGCCGTCCGGGCCTTCCGTTCGCACGACGAAGCGGCCATCGCGCCGCGAGAAGGTCGTCGTGACGTCAAAGTGTGTCTTCGACACGCCGTCGAAGCGACCGAGCACCGAGGTCTGCGTCGCCGGCTGGAGCGCGAGATCGTGATGAGATCCCCGCCAGCGCTCCATCTCGGCCGGATGACACGGCGCACACACGGCGCTCCCCACGAACGAGGGGGGTGCCGGCCCGGTGGCGGTCGTCGCCTTCCCCCCGGGCGCGCTCGCGGACGTCGCGACCTCCGAGCGATCGCAGCCGCCCAGCAGGGTGAAGGCGCAGAAGACGGCGAGGAGAAGCTCGATCGGCGGCGCCGCAAGGTTCGTGCGCTCGCGACGTTTCGCCATCGCTGCGCAGCATAACACCGAGGGGACCAGCCCCGTCGCCGTCCACGAACGCCGACGAGGCTTCGCTTGGACAGCCAGCGGTCGCGTGCCATGCTCCGGCCTGCCGCCGGAGGAGTTCCTTGAACGCGATCCCCCTGATCCGTGCGGCGGCGCTCTCTCCGTATCTCGAGACGCTCGCCTCGCTCGGCGCTCCGCTCGAGCCCTTCCTCACGAAGGTCCGTCTGCCGCCGCCGCAGGAGCTCGACCCGAACGTCCTCGTCCCGTACCAGCAGGTCCTCGACTTCCTCGCGGCAAGCGGTCGCGCGACTGGCATCGGCGAGCTTCCGGCGCTCGCGGCACGCCGGTCCGGAATCGATCACCTCGGGAGCTGGGGCCAGCTCCTCGGGCGAACGAAGACGCTCGGGGATCTCCTGCGCACGACCGTCGACAGCTCGTGGATGCACACGAACGGAGCTCGCTGGTGGCTCGCAGACTCCGGTTCCGACGTCGTTCTGTGTCAGCAGTTCGACCGCCGCCTCGATCTCGGCCGGGGCGAGGTGCTCGTCGCCCTGCTCGGCTACGCCCTCGGCAGCGTTCGGAGGGTCGTCGGCGCGGCCTTCACGCCCTCCGAGATCACCGCGACTCGTCCGCTTCCGCTGCCCACCGGCTGCCTCGGCCTCGAGCGCAGCGTCCGTGTGACGGGAGTCACCTCGATTCGCATCCCGCGCCGGCTACTCGGAACGCCGACGCCGTATCTGCGAGGGCTCGCCGCCGAGACCGAGCGCGGATTCGCGATCGACCTCGCGGCCTCGGCTCCCGCGGACGACTTTCTCGGATCGGTGCGGCAGGCGCTCGCGCCCCTCGCTGGCTCCTCGCAGATGCAGATCGGAACGCTGAGCGACATCACGAGGATCCCGGTCCGCACGCTCCAGCGAAGGCTCGCCGACGCGGGAACGAGCTTCAGCGCGGTCACCCAGGAGATCCGCTTCGCGCGCGCGGTGCGGCGCATGAGCGATCCGTCCGTCAAGCTCATCGACGTCGCCTTCGAGGTCGGCTTCTCGGATCCGGCGCACTTCACGCGAGCCTTCCGTCGCTGGGCCGGGGTCTCACCGCGCGCGTTCCGGAGAGCGTGCGGGG
>JADLGR010000223.1 GCA_020849175.1 Deltaproteobacteria bacterium | reverse complement strand
CACCACGTCTATGACGCGCTTCTCGGCAGTCGCGTCATGAAGGACGTCACGTGCAGCACCGATCTCGCGTACCTGCAGCTCGTGCCGTCGGGGCGCGATCTCGTCGGCGCAGAGATCGAGCTCGTCGGAGTCCCCGACCGAGAGCGACGTCTCGCGCTCGCCCTCGCCGACGTGCGCGATCGCTACGAGATCATCGTCGTCGACTGTCCACCCTCGCTCGGTCTCCTCACGCTCAACGCGCTCACGGCGGCGGACGCGGTGATCGTCCCCCTGCAGTGCGAGTACTACGCGCTCGAGGGGCTCGCGCGGCTGCTCGAGACGATCGATCTCGTCCGCGCATCTCTCAACCCGGCGCTCGTCCTCGAAGGCATCGTCGGCACGATGGTCGACGTGCGGAACAGCCTCGGAAAGCAGGTGCTCGCCGAGGTGCGCCGGCACTTCGGCGACCGCGTGTTCCAGACCGTGATCCCGAGAAACGTTCGGCTCAGCGAGGCGCCGAGCCACGGCAAGCCCATTCTTCTCTACGACGTTCGCTCGCGCGGCGCGGTGGCCTACCTGCGCCTCGCCGAGGAGCTGTTGCACCGCCTCGACGCGGCGGCCGGCGAGCACCAGGCTCGGCCCGCACTCGAAGCACACAGCCGGGAGGGAGCCGATGACGAAGGGACGTAGCGCGCTCGGTCGTGGCCTCGGAGCGCTCATCCCCGGTGCGGCGCCGGCGGCGCAGTCCGCAGAACCGCCGCAGGGCACGGCGGGCCTGCTCGAAATCGCGGTCGATCGCATCGACCCCAACCCCGAGCAGCCGCGCCGGCGCTTCGACGACGCGCAGCTCGAACGTCTCGCGCAGTCGATCCGGCAGCACGGCGTTCTCCAGCCGGTCGTCGTACGACGCAGCGGCGAGCGCTACGAGCTGCTCGTCGGAGAGCGCCGATGGCGTGCGTGTCGCGCGGCCGGAAGGCCGACGATTCCCGCGGTGATCTCGGACGCAGCGCCGCGCGAGCGGCTCACCCTTGCACTGATCGAGAACGTGCAACGCCACGACCTCAACCCGATCGAGCTCGCGCACGCCTACAGCGGCCTCGCGCAGACGGGCCTCACGCAGGACGAGATCGGCGCGAAGGTCGGGTTCGATCGCTCGAGCATCGCCAACACGCTTCGCCTGCTCGAGCTGCCGCGCGAGCTGCAAGAAGACGTCGAGCTCGGCCGGATCAGCACAGGTCACGCGAAGGCGCTGCTCCAGCTCACGAACCCGGAGCGGCGCCGCTTGCTGCGCGACCGCATCGTGTCGCAGGGCCTCTCGGTGCGCGCGGCCGAAGAAGAGGCGCGGCGACTCGGGCCCGTTTCGCCACCGCATCGGACCGCCACCGCACGCGCGACCGACCCGAACGTGACACAGCTCGTCGACACGCTCCGCCAGAGCTTGCAGACGCGCGTGCGGATCCAGGGCGCGAGCGGACGCGGCCGAATCGAGATCGACTACTTCGGACCCGAAGACTTGCAGCGAATCGTGAAGCGGATTCTGGAGGGACGGTGAGGGACACGAAAGGCGACCCGGCGGACGCAGGCATCCCCACGCTGATCGAGGCGGGAACGCGCTTCGAAGGCCTCGTCTCGTTTCGCGGCACGGTCCGCGTCGAGGGCGTCGTCGTGGGCGAGGTGATCGCCGAGGGAACGCTCGTCGTCGCCGAGCGGGGCGAGCTGCGTGGCCGCGTCGAGACGGACGAAGTGCTCGTCGAAGGCTGCTGCGAGGGTGACATCGCGGCGCGCGACCGCATCGAGCTCCGGCCCTCCGCACGGGTTCGCGGACGGCTCGAGGCTCCCCGTCTTCAGGTCGTCGACGGCTCGGTCTTCGACGGCCAGTGGCATGCGGGAGCAGCGCGTACGACCGGGCCGGACGAGGCTGTAGCGGCGCCGCTCCCCGAGCCGGCGAAGAGGCCATCCGATCCGCCCGATCCGGCTTGAACTTCCCCCCGGCTATGCAACCATGCCGGCGCTTCGTTCCCGGCGGGTCGCCGGCGATGGTGCGGCCCGTTGGCCTTCTGGCCCTCGCGGGCTCCGCTCGAAGCTCCTGCGGTACTCGAAGCGCACCGGCGCCGGAACGGCGAAGCGGGGCGAGGCTCCGGGCGCGGGTGCTGGATCGCTGGAGGCCGGCCGCCCGAAGCGATGGAAAGGAGCAGGGCCGCAGTGGTTGCCGCGCGTCGCCGAGGGCCGACCCGTTCGAGCCCGCGCTCTGCCCGGCCGGCCGCCCTCGCGCTGGCCGCGGTCGTCTTGCTGGCGGCGTCGCCCGCGCGCGCGAGCGACGCGCACGGTGGCGGACACGGCCTCGTCCTGTTTCCGGAATTGACGGAGCTCGTGCCGCTCCTCGTTCTCTTCGTGCTGCTCATCCCGCTCGTGAACCATCTCCTGTTCAAGCCCGTCTTTCGCATCCTCGACGCACGAACGGAGCGGATCGACGGAGCCCGGCGTCGCGCCGCACGCCTCGATCAGGACGCCGCCGGCGTGCTCGAGCGCTACCGCGTCGCTGTCGCCGAGGTGCGCTCCGCGTCCGACGTCGAGCGCAAGGCCACGCTCGAGACGGCGCGCCGCGCGCACGTCGATCTCGTCGCGGCGGAGCGCAGCGCCGCGGAGCGCCGAATGGACACGACGCGGCGCGAGATCGACTCCGCGCTCGCCGATGCACGGCAGCGGCTTCGCCAGGATGTCGAGGCGCTCGCACACGAAGCGGCGGCTCGCATCCTCGGCAGAGCGCTGTCATGAAGCGCGCGGCCAGCGCTCTCGCGCTCGCAACGCTGCTCGCTCCGGCGGCGGCGTACGCGTCGGCTCCCGTTGGAGAGGAGCTCGTCGACATCGCTCTCAAGGGGCTCAACCTGCTGCTCGTCTTCGGACTCATCGCGTGGTATGGACGCGAGCCCATTCGTCGTTTCTTCTCCGATCGCCGGCAGACCATCTCGCACGACCTCGGGCACGCGGCGAAGCTGCTCGAGGATGCCGAGCTCAAGTACGCCGAATGGGAGCGCCGGATGGCCGGGATCGACGGCGATCTCGCCGAGATTCGCCGGCAGGCGAGCGAGCGCGCCGACGCCGAGCGCCGCCGCATCCTCGCCGAGGCGGAAGCGTCGGCCCAGCGCATTCGCCGCGACGCCGAGGCGGCGGCCGAGCAGGAGATCCGGCGCGCGCGTGCCGAGCTGCAGGCGGAGGCGGCAGACCTCGCCGTGCGGCTCGCAGGCCAGCTCGTTACAGCCCGCATGACGCCGGCGGACGCCGAGCGGCTGCTCGACGAGTTCGTGACGAAGCTCGGAACGGCGCCTCCGGCGGCCCGGGGAGGGGCGTAGTCCGATGCGGAGTCACGCGGCCGCGCGACGCTACGGGCGCGCGATCTTCCAGCTCGCAGCCGAAGAGGGCCGCGCCGACGCGCTGCTCGAGGAGGTCGACTCGCTCGCGTCCCTTCTCGCCGAGAACGCGGCCTTCGCAGACGTGCTCTACCGGCCGCTGTATCCGCTCGCCGAGCGCCGCGCTGCCTTCGCCGCCATCGCCTCGCGCATGGGGCTCGGCGCGACGCTCCAGCGCTTCGTCGAGTTCTTGCTGCAACAGCACCGGATGCGCGACTTCCCGCTGATCGCCGAGGAGCTCCACCGCCTCGCGGACGAAGCGGCCGGCCGCGTGCAGGCGGAGGTCGCCTCGGCGGCGCCGCTCGCGACCGAACAGCTCGCGCGCGTGCAGCGCGCGCTCGCAACGAAAACCGGACGCGAGGTGCGGGTCACTCCGCGCGTCGATCCGGCGCTGATCGGCGGGATCGTCGCCCGCGTCGGCGATCTGGTCTTCGACGGAAGCGTCCGCGCGCAGCTCGAGCAGCTCCGCGCGAACCTCGTGAGGGAGCGATGAGCACGGACATCAAGCCCGGAGAGATCACCGACATCCTCAAGCGGGAGATCAAGGAGTTCGGCCGCTCGGTCGAGGTCGCCGAGACCGGAACGGTGCTCTCGGTGGGCGACGGCATCGCGCGGGTCTACGGCCTCGATCAGGCGATGGCCGGCGAGCTCGTGATGTTCCCCGGCGACTTGCAGGGAATGGTGCTCAACCTCGAAGAGGACAACGTCGGCGTCGCGCTGATGGGCGAGTCCGCGCACGTTCGCGAGGGAGACCTCGTGAAGCGCACCGGCCGCATCATCGAGGTACCGGTCGGAATGGGACTGCTCGGACGCGTGGTCGACGCGCTCGGCAGCCCCGTCGACGGCAAGGGTCCGATCCAGGCGAGCGAGACGCGGCGCGTCGAGCTCAAGGCGCCCGGAATCGTCGCCCGCAAGTCGGTGCACGAGCCGCTCCAGACCGGGCTCAAGGCGATCGACGCCATGACGCCGATCGGCCGCGGCCAGCGCGAGCTCATCATCGGCGACCGGCAAACCGGCAAGACCGCGATCGCCATCGACACGATCATCAACCAGAAGAACTCGGGCGTCTTCTGCATCTACGTGGCGATCGGCCAGAAGCAATCGACCGTCGCGCAGGTCGTCGAGAAGCTCGGGCAGCACGGCGCGATGGACTACACGATCGTCGTCGCGGCGTGTGCGAGCGAGCCCGCGCCGCTGCAGTTCATCTCGCCTTACGCTGGCGTCACGATGGGCGAGTGGTTCCGCGACAGCGGAAAGCACGCGCTCATCATCTACGACGATCTCTCGAAGCAGGCCGTCGCCTACCGCCAGCTCTCGCTCCTGCTGCGCCGGCCGCCGGGCCGCGAAGCCTACCCCGGAGACGTCTTCTACCTGCACTCACGCCTGCTCGAGCGCGCGGCCAAGATGAACGACGAGCTCGGTGGAGGCAGCCTCACGGCGCTTCCGATCATCGAGACGCAGGCGGGCGACGTGTCGGCGTACATTCCGACCAACGTCATCTCGATCACCGATGGTCAGATCTTTCTCGAGACCGACCTGTTCAACTCGGGTGTGCGGCCCGCGATCAACGTCGGGATCTCGGTCTCGCGCGTGGGCGGAGCCGCGCAGACGAAGGCGATGAAGTCGGTGGCCGGACAGCTCAAGCTCAATCTCGCGCAGTACCGCGAGATGGCTGCCTTCGCTCAGTTCGGCAGCGACCTCGACAAGGCGACGCAGGAGCAGCTCGCCAACGGCGAGCGACTGACGGAGATGTTGAAGCAGCCGCAGTACGCCCCGATGCCGATGGAGCAGCAGGTGATCGCGATCTACGCCGCGACGCCGCAAGAGAAGCGGCCGTCGTGGGTGCGCGAGTTCGAGGTATCCGACATCGGACGCTACGAGCACGAGCTGCTCGAGTTCATGGCCTCGCGACACGCCGACGTCGTCGCAGCGATCCGCGACTCGGGCAGGCTCGAGGCCGACGTGAAGGCGAAGCTCGAGGCGGCGCTCGACGAGTTCGCCCGCGTCTTCCAGCCGGCCGCGGGCAAGGGCCGCGTCGGGTCGGCAGCGGCGGCCTGACTTGGCGAGTCTGCGCGACATCAAGCGCCGGATCGTCAGCGTCAAGAAGACGCAGCAGATCACGCGCGCGATGCGAATGGTGGCCGCCGCGAAGCTGCGCCGCGCGCAGAACGCGGTGGTGGCCGCACGTCCGTACGCCGAGCGGATGCGCGCAGCGCTCGTCGAGATTGCCCGGACCCAGCAGGAGGCGGAGCACCCGCTGCTCATCGCCCGCCCGTCCGTGCGCCGGCTCGACGTCGTCGTGATCACGTCCGACCGCGGGCTCGCCGGCGCATTCAACGCCAACGTGCTCAAGTTCGCCGGCCGGGTGATCCAGGAAGGCGAGAGCACGGGCGGAATCGAGAGCGTCTCGCTGACCCTCGTCGGTCGAAAGGCCGGCGAGTACTTCCGGCGCCGTCGCCCCACGCAGATCGGCGAGGTCTATGCCGGGCTCGGCACCGTGACCTACGACCAGGCGGCGCGGATCGCCCGCCGGCTGGCCGAGCGCTACACGACGGGCCAGACCGACGAGGTCCGGCTCGTCTACAGCGAGTTCGTCTCCACGCTCAATCAGTCTCCGCGAGCCGTGACCCTTCTCCCGTGTCAGGCGGCGTCCGACGAGCCGATTCCCGAGCACCTCCCGTTCGAGATCGAGCCCGACGCGGCGACGCTGCTCGGCGCGCTGGTGCCGAAGGCGCTCGAGGTCGAGGTGTTCCGCGCGCTGCTCGAGAACCAGGCCGGAGAGCACGCGGCGCGCATGGCCGCGATGGAATCGGCGACCCGTAATACGGAAGAAATGATCGGGAGCCTCACGCTCAAGTTCAACCGCGCGCGCCAGGCGGCGATCACGCGCGAGCTCGTCGAGATCATCTCGGGGGCAGAGGCGCTCTAGCGCATCCAGGCAGGAGTAACGATGGCGACGGCACAGGGGAAGATCCTTCAGGTGATGGGACCGGTGGTGGACGTGGAGTTCCCGCCCGGCCAGCTTCCCGAGATCTACACGGCACTGCGTACCACGAACGCGGCGATCGACGACCGGCAGGACAACCTCGTCGTCGAGGTGGCGCAGCACCTCGGAGAGAACACCGTCCGCTGCATCGCCATGGACACCACCGACGGTCTGCGGCGCGGCCAGCCGGTGACGAACACCGGGCGCGAGATCGTGGTTCCGGTCGGTCCCAAGACGCTCGGGCGGATCATGAACGTGATCGGCGAGCCCGTCGACGAACGCGGTCCGATCGCGGCTGAAACTTCGTCTCCGATCCATCGCCCTCCGCCGGAGTTCGTCGACCAGGCGTCGACGGCCGAGGCGCTCGAGACGGGGATCAAGGTGGTCGATCTGATCGCGCCGTATCCCAAGGGCGGCAAGGTCGGCCTGTTCGGCGGTGCGGGTGTCGGCAAGACGGTCGTCATCCTCGAGCTCATCAACAACATCGCGAAGCAGCACGGCGGCTATTCGGTCTTCGGCGGCGTGGGTGAGCGCACGCGCGAGGGCAACGACCTGTGGCACGAGATGGCCGACGCGAAGCTCTCCGACGGCACGACGGTGCTCGACAAAGCGGCGCTGGTGTACGGCCAGATGAACGAGCCGCCGGGAGCACGCGCGCGCGTTGGTCTGTCGGCCCTCACCGTCGCGGAGTACTTCCGCGATGCCGAGGGCAAGGACGTGCTGCTGTTCATCGACAACATCTTCCGATTTACGCAGGCGGGCTCGGAGGTGTCGGCGCTCCTTGGCCGCATCCCCTCGGCGGTCGGCTACCAGCCGACGCTGTCGACCGACATGGGCGAGCTCCAGGAGCGGATCACGTCGACGAAGAAGGGCTCGATCACGTCGGTGCAGGCGATCTACGTGCCCGCCGACGACCTCACCGACCCGGCACCTGCGACGGCCTTCTCGCACCTCGATGCGACGACCGTTCTCTCGCGCCAGATCGCCGAGCTCGGCATCTACCCGGCGGTCGATCCGCTCGACTCGACGAGCCGGATCCTCGATCCGCAGGTCGTTGGCGAGGAGCACTACACGGTGGCGCGAGGCGTTCAGCAGGTGCTGCAGAAGTACAAGGACCTGCAGGACATCATCGCGATCCTCGGCATGGACGAGCTCTCGGAAGACGACAAGCTGACGGTGGCGCGCGCGCGCAAGCTTCAGCGCTTCCTGTCGCAGCCCTTCCACGTCGCCGAGCAGTTCACGGGCGCAGCGGGCAAGTACGTTCGGCTCGAGGACACGATCCGCGGCTTCAAGGAGATCCTCGACGGCAAGCACGACGAGCTGCCGGAGCAGGCCTTCTACATGGTCGGCACGATCGAAGAGGCCGTCGAGAAGGCGAAGAAGCTGGTCTAGGCCGGCCGGGGAGTCGCATGCCGTTCGAGCTCAGCATCGTCACGCCCGAGGGCACGGCGTTTCAGGACCGTGTGTCGAGCGTCGTCCTTCCCGGGACCGAGGGGCAATTCGGCGTCCTGCCCGGTCACGTTCGGTTCCTCACACCGCTCGCGATCGGTGAGGCCGTGATCCAGACCACGCAGGGCTCGCGCTACGCGGCGCTCTCCGACGGCTTTGCCGAGGTGAGGCAGGACCACGTCGTCGTGATGGTGGAGACCTGCGAGTTCGGGAGCAGCATCGACGTCGCACGCGCGGAGCGCGCGAAGGCACGCGCCGAGGCGGCGATCGCCGCGTCTCGCCAGTCGACGCACGACGAGAACCTGTTCCGAATCGAGGAAGCCGCGCTTCGCCGCGCCCTCAATCGGATCGCTGCGGCGAAGAACGACCGGCAGATCTGAAGACGCGATTCCGGCGTCCGTCAGCCCGGTAGCGGGGCTCGTGTCGCTTTCAGCTTCGCCTTGCCGTCCTCGACCACGACGCGGAAGCGCACGTCGTCGACGCCATGCAGGGTGCGCAGCTCCCCGCGCTGCTTCTCCATCACCGCGGCGAGGCGTTCACGCGTGAGGCCGGCCGTCTCCTGCCCCACCGAGCGACACGCCGCGACGTACGCGTCGAAGAGGTCCTCTCTCGCAGGTGCGGGAGACGGAGCGGGCTGGGCCCGCACGGTCTCCGAGCCGCGCGCGTGGAGGTCCGCCTTGAATACGTGCCGCTCGTAGGTCCCGTCCTCGATCTTGCGAAGGGTGAGGTCCCACTGCCGGCGCAGGATGAGAAAGCGGGAGCAGAGGCTCGAGAACTTGAAGCGCTGCGCCGTGTTCTGGATCGGCACGTTCGAGTAGAGCGTGATCAGCTTCTGCACCTCACCTCGGAGCTGCACGGGCTCGCGCGGGCGGCCACCGAGGAAGTGCTGCTCATAGTCGAGGCGAAGCTGCTTGATCTTCACGTCGAGGATCTGGAGGTCTTCCTCGATCGTCGTCATCGTGGGCCTCCCGCCCCGAGTGGATCGGTGCGGCGTCGGCCGGGCTTGAAGGTGCGAACGGGGCGCCCTGCGCGGGTCGTACCTTCCGCCCGCGCGGCTCTGGCTCGGGTACACTCGGCCGCAAGTGGCGCGCATCCTGCTCCGCAACGCCCAGCTCCTCGACCCGGAGAGCCCGGCGCCGCAGGCGGCGTCGCTGCTGCTCGACGAAGGCCGGATCGCCGCGCGGCTCGGCGCCGACGTGATCGGTGCAGGCGACGCCGTCGTGATCGACGTGAGCGGGCTCTACGTTGCGCCGGGATTTCTCGACGTGCACTGGCACGGCGCGCTCGCCCTCGCGGCGGCGGAAGACCTCGCCGGCGCGCTCGACAGCGCCTCACGCGAGCGAGTCCGGGAAGGCGTCACGGCGTTCCTGCCCACGACGATGGCCTGGCCCGAGGCCGAGCTCGCGGGCTTCGTCGCTGCCCTGGCATGGGCCCTTGGGACCGGGCGCTTCGAAGGTGCGCGTCCGCTCGGCATCCACCTCGAGGGCCCGTGGATCAGTCCGCAGGCGGCCGGTGCGCAGCCGACTGCCGGCGTTCGCCCCGTCGATCTCGCCGAGGTGTGCACGCTGCTCGACCGCGCGGGCGGGACCATCCGCATGGTCACACTGGCGCCGGAGATCCCGGGCGCGGACGGACTGCTCGCCGAACTCGCGCGCAGGCAGATCGTGGCCGCCCTCGGACACTCGGTTGCCGGCGTTCGTGACGTCGAGCGTGCCATCGACAGCGGCGCGCGGCACGTGACGCATCTGTTCAACGCGATGGGTCCGCTGCATCATCGTTCGCCTGGCCTTGCGGGCTGCGCGCTCAGCGACGATCGCCTCGGCTTCGACCTCATCTGCGACGGCGTACACGTCGATCCGAGGCTCGTGAAGATCGCGTTTCGCGCACAGCGCGATCAGCTCGTCCTGATCACCGATCGCGTCGTGCCGATCGGCGATGGCTCGCGCGGCGCCGAGTCCGTCGAGAGCGACGGCTCTGCGATTCGCCTGCCGGATCGCCGCCTCGCGGGCAGCACGCTCGGGCTCGATCGCGCGGTCCGAAACGCATGCCAGTACGCAGGCGTGTCGATCCTCGAAGCCGTCGCCGCGTGCACGCTTCGCCCCGCACGCCTGCTCGGCCTCGAGAACGAGCTCGGGACGCTGCGCCGCGGTGCGCGCGCCGATCTCGCGATCCTCGACGCCAGCGGCCAGGTCGTCGAGACCTGGATCGCCGGCGAGTGCGTCCACGCCATTGCGTAGGTAGAGCCGACCGCGCGCCAGACGAGCGCTGCGGCGGCGCACGACGCGAAGCTGCAGCGTGCCTGCACCCCGGCTGCGACGCAGCGTCGGTGCAGCCGTCCGCGCACTCCCGCGCGAGCGCACTCGCTCTCGCTCCTGTGACGATCATCACCTGCACCCGCCGATTCCGGTCCGAAGCACTCGCGGAAGAAGAGGCGCCCGTCGTTCGTGCGCCGCCTTCCGAGACCTTCGAGGAGTCGAGACGATGGCGCGACGGAGCCTGACGAAGATCGCCCTTCCCCTCGCGTGCCTGCTGCTGGCGGCGCCGGCGAAGGCCGCGGTCGTCGACGTCACGGGGACGAGCGCGAAGCTCGGCTGGATCGCGGCGCCCGGCGCGGTCGCGAGCTACGGCATCTTCGTTTCACGCAATGGCTCGGCATTCCCGGCGAGCCCGGACCAGATCGTGACCGCGACCGAAGCGACGGTGACGGCCTCTGTGGGTGACACGCTGGTGGTGAAGGTCGCTGCGTACGACGCCAGCGGGATGAAGGGGCCGGACTCTGCGAACTCGGACTCGCTTCACTTCGTCGCCGCCAGCGGACCGCCGCCGGAACCCACTCCGATACCGCCCGTACTCTCGGTCTCGACCAACACCCTCACCGTGAGCGCCGTCCAGGGAGCGAATCCTTCGCCCCAGAGCTTCACCATTCGCAATACGGGTGGCGGCACCCTCGGCTATCTGACCGCGTACAGCCACGAGTGGTTCGTGCTCTCGAACTCCGCCGGGACCGTCACGACGGAGACGGATACGGTCGGCGTGTCCTTCGCGACCGCTGCGCTCTCGGCCGGTAGCTACACCGGGACGATCACCGTGCTCGACTCGGAGACGCCGCCGCGAGAGTGGTACATCACCGTGAAGCTCACGGTGACGGCTCCGCCGCCCGCTCCGGCAGCGATCGGGGTGTCGGCGACGTCGGTCACGGCGAGCGTGGAGAAGGGGCAGAGCCCTGCGGCGCAGAGCCTGACCGTTCGCAACACCGGGGGCGGAAGCCTCGCCTACACGGTCTCGGACAATGCGAGCTGGCTCGCGGTGAGCCCCACGAGTGGCACCTCGACCGGGGAGGCCGACGCTGTCGCGCTCACCTTCTCTACGGCATCCCTCGCTGCGGGCACGCACTCCGCGAACGTCACGGTGAGTGCGCCCGGCACGGCTTCGAAAGTCGTTCCGGTGAGCCTCACGGTGAGCGAGCCGGCGGCGTCGATCGCACTGTCGACGTCGGGTCTCTCGGCGACGGTCGAGAAGGGCAAGGACGCGGCGGCGGCGAGCTTCACGGTGCGCAACGCGGGCGGCGGAGCGCTGTCGT
>JADLGR010000222.1 GCA_020849175.1 Deltaproteobacteria bacterium | reverse complement strand
TCGGACGGTGACGGTGTGCTGGTTCTGAGCGAGTTCGCGGGGGCCTCGGCAGAGCTCGCGGAGGCCGTGCACGTGAATCCCTACGACGTGGACGGCGCGTCCGAGATCTACCATCAGGCACTGTGCATGCGCGAGGAGGAGCGCCGCTTCCGAATGCGGGCGCTTCGTCGCCGCGTGTTCGCATACGACGTCGAGCACTGGGCCCGAAGCTTCCTCGGCGCCCTCGCCCATGCACCGCTGGCCGAGGGCTCGCAGGCGGGCACGGTGACGCCACCGGAGGAGCTCCGAGCCCTCGAGGCGCGCATCCGGACCGCCTCCGACCTCGTCCTGCTTCTCGATTTCGACGGTACGCTCGTACCCCTCGCGCCCACGCCAGAGCTCGCCCAGCCCGATCCCGATCTGCTCGCGCTGCTCACGGCGCTGGCGAAGCGTCCACGGACGCAGGTACACGTCGCGAGTGGGCGCTCACGCGAGATGATCGAGCGCTGGCTCGGCACGATTCCGATCACGCTTCACGTCGAGCACGGTCTCCAGACCCGCGAGGCCGGATCCTCGGAGTGGACCACCACGGCCGACCCGCCGCTCGACTGGCGCGCCTCGGTGAACGCCATCCTCGCCGACTGGAGTGCACGCACGCCGGGCTCCTTCGTCGAGGAAAAGAGCGCATGCTCTGCGTGGCACTATCGAACTGCCGACCCGGAGTTCGCCAATCATCAGGCGAAAGAGCTGCTGCTGCATCTACGAGAGCTGCTGAGCAACGTCCCGGTCGAGATTCTCGCCGGCGACAAGGTGGTCGAGGTGCGTCCCCATGCCGCGAACAAGGGCCGCCTCGTCGCACCGGCCATCGCGGCCGCGCCTCCCGGTTCCCTGATCGTGGCCATGGGCGACGACACGACCGACGAGGATCTCTTCGCTGCGCTCCCGGAAGGCGGTGTCGCGATCCACGTGGGACCGAACGAGAGTCGTGCGCCCTGGAGGGTCGCCAGCGTCGCGGAGGCCCGCGCACTGCTCGCCGCGCTCTTGCCGGCGAAGCCGACTCGTACCCGACACCCAAAACCTGCGCTCACGCATCGCGGCGTGACAACGCCCGATCCAGGTAGTGGGCCGCGCTGATCAGCCCGATGTGAGTGAAGGCCTGCGGAAAGTTCCCCAGGTGCTCACCCGACGGGCCGAGCTCCTCCGGGTAGAGCCCGAGATGGTTGGCGTACCCCAGCATCTTCTCGAAGTAGTAACGCGCTTGGTCGACGTCTCCGGAGCGCGCGAGGCATTCGACGTACCAGAAGGAGCAGATGCAGAACGTGCCTTCACTGCCCGCCAGGCCATCGGGAGCGCGGTCGGAGCGATACCGATAGACGAGCGAGTCGTCGACGAGATCCTCCTCGATGGCGCGCAGCGTCGAGAGCCAGCGAGGATCGGTCGCGCCGATGAACTTCACGAGGGGCATCAGGAGCGCCGAGGCGTCCGTCGTCTCGCCGCCGAGGTGCCGAACGAACGCGGAGCGCCGCTGGCTCCAGAATCCGGCGAAGATGTCGTCGTAGATCTCGTCTCGCACTCGCTGCCAGCGATCGAGCGGCGCGGGAAACGAGCGGCGGCGCGCAATTGCGATTGCGCGATCGAGGGCGGCCCAGCACATGACGCGCGAGAGGAGAAACTCCCGGCGGCCGCCGCGCACTTCCCAGATCCCTTCGTCCGCGACCCGCCAGTGGTGGCTGACCCAATCGACCAGCGTCCGGAGGTTCATCCAGAGATCGTGCGAGATCGGCTGTCCGTACTTGTCGTAGACGTGGACGGCGGTGAGGAGCTCTCCATAGACGTCGAGCTGGAGCTGGCGATGCGCCGCGTTCCCGATCAGCACGGGCTTCGATCCCATGTATCCGCGCAGGTGCGGGAGCTCCTCTTCTCCGAGATCGTGACTGCCGTCGATGCGATACATGATCTGCAGCGTCCCGTCCGGACTCAGCCCGGAGCAGCGGTTCTCGATCCACTTCATGAACGCCGCAGCCTCGTCCATGAAGCCGAGCCGCATGAGTCCGTAGAGCGTGAACGATCCGTCTCGAATCCACGTGTAGCGATAGTCCCAGTTGCGTGTGCCGCCGATCACCTCGGGAAGGCCGAACGTCGGAGCAGCGACGATCGCACCGTGCGTACGCGAGGTGAGGAGCTTGAGCGTGAGCGCCGATCGATTGACCATCTCGCGCCAGCGGCCGCGATACGTCGAATGCGCGATCCAGCGCCGCCAGATGTCGACCGTCTCCTTGAACGCGTGCGCCACGTAGTCCGGAGCCGCGCTCGGCGATTCGGCGGGCGACTGGTCCTCCTCGAGCAAGAACGTCGCAGTGTCCCCGGCGTGGAGGACGAACTCGGCGATCACGGTGCCGTCGCTCTCGTACACCGGGACACTGGCCCGAAGCCGAAGTGCGGCGTTGCCTGCCGTGAGACCGCTGAAGATCGCGCCGTCGCGGACGATCTCGACGTGGTGAGGATCGCGTGCGTAGTTCATTCGCGGTGCGCACACCGCGCGGAAGCGAATCTCTCCTCGAACCGTCTTCACGCGACGCACGATGCAGTGCTGCCCGGGAAGCAGGGGCATGAAGTCCGAGATCTCGGCCACGCCATCGTCCGAGAGGAAGCGTGTGAACAGTACGTTCGTATCCGGGAGATACATCTGGCGGTGACGCACGCGATCGAGCATCGGTGCGATCTGGAAGAAGCCGCCCCGCTCGTGGTCGAGAAGACGGGCGAAGATCGAGGGAGAGTCGAAGAATGGAAAGCACAGAAAATCGATGGAGCCATCCATGCCGACGAGCGCGACCGTGTCCATGTTTCCGATGACGCCGAACCGGTCGATGGGCTGGTAGTCCATCCCCGTCAGTCTAGAGGACGCCGGCCGTGCGTCACGTTGGCCGGAGAGCCCACACCGCGCAGCCCAGAGGGCAGCTACCATCTGTCCACGCGCGCACGACTTCGCGCGCATGGGGGCATCCCGTGTCTGGACTTTCGAGAGATTGCTGGGGACGAGAGATTCTCGGCCTTCGAACCGTCTCGGCCCGGAGCACCGCGCGACGACGCCCGGCGCTCGCGTACTGCGTCTCGATGCTCGTCGCCACAGTCGCGATCGCTCTCGGCGCGCCGGCGGCCGCAGCGCCGCCGCTCGCGCCCGAGATCACGGTCTACAAGACGCCAACCTGCGGCTGCTGTGTCGCGTGGATGGAGCATCTCGAGAAGGAGGGCTTCCGCGTTCGCGGCATCGACGTGGTCGACCTCGCACCGTACAAAGGGAAGGCGAGGATCCCCACAGCCCTCGAGTCCTGCCATACGGCCTTCGTCGGCGGATACGTCGTCGAGGGACACGTTCCGGGGGCGGCGGTCAAGCGACTCCTTGCCGAGAAGCCCGCGATCCTCGGCCTCGTCGTCCCGGGAATGCCGATCGGCTCGCCCGGAATGGAGGTCGGCTCGAGGAAGGATCCCTACGCGATCCTCGCACTCGAACGCGACGGAACGACGCGCGTGTACGAGCAGCGCTGACGCCGACGTCCGGCAGGAGCGGCAAGCTTCGGGGGCCGGCCCGGAGCACGCCCCTTCGCAGTCCCGGCCGCCGCCGCGTTCATCTTCGCGTCATGTGGCGTGTCGCACGCTCCTCCCGTGCCCGGCAGAACCGGGCGGGGAGGATACGATGGAACGCACGAAGGTCTGGGACCTTCCGGTTCGACTCTTTCACGCCGCATTGCCGGTATTGATCGTCGCCCTGTTCCTCACGAGTGAGGACGAAGACTTCGTCTCGTGGCACGCGCGACTCGGGATCGCCGTGCTCGCGCTCGTCGTCGCGCGGATCGCGTGGGGATTCTTCGGCAGCCGGCACGCGCGGTTCTCGGACTTCGTCCCCTCTCCGGCCGGCCTGCTCCACTATGCGCGAGGCTACCTGCGCGGCGAGCCGGAGCCGCACCTCGGACACAATCCCATCGGCGCACTCATGGTGATGGCGATGCTCGCCGCCTTGCTCCTCATCACGCTCACCGGCGTCGTCACCTATGCAGGTCCGGAGTGGGAAGGTCCGCTCTCGCCGTGGCTCTCCGCCGGCGTCGCTGACTCGATCAAGGAGGTTCACGAAGGGCTCGCCGAGCTGCTGCCGTGGATGATCGCGGCGCACGTCGCGGGCGTTCTCCTCTCCTCGAAGCTCGAGCGCCAGAATCTTCCCCTCTCGATGGTCACGGGCTACAAGCACGCCGCGGCAGCGGCGCCACCCGAGCCGGCAGTGTGGGTCCGAGGCGTCGGGCTCGTCGCCGCCGCTCTCCTCGGCATCGCCGCTGCGCTCGCCGTCGCAACCCTGCTGCCCCGCGACGCGAAGGCGATCGATCCGACCACGATCCTCGGCGGCTACACGAACGAGGCGCGAGCGGCCGATCCTGCCTTCGCGCCGAGCGCCGCGCGCGGTGAGACGCTCTACCGAACGGAGCACGTGCAGGACGGAAAGCCCGTCTCGTGCGTCACGTGTCACACGGACGATCCGCGAATCGCCGGACGCACACCCGCCGGCAAGGTCGTCGATCCGCTCGCACCGTCGGTCGATCCGAAGCGCTTCACGGACCTCGCGAAGACGGAGAAGTGGTTCGGCCGCAACTGCAAGCAGGTGCTCGGAAGGCCGTGCACGGCCGCCGAGAAGGCCGACTTCACGGCCTTTGCCCTCGCGGCGGGAGGTGCGCGATGACGCGGCTTCGAACCGCCGGCGCGATGGCCGGCGTCCTTGCGGTGCTCCTGGCTGGCTTGCTGTCCGCTGCGGCGGTGCACGCCGATCACGACGACGAGCGTGCGACGCGGCATCACGACGAATACGACGACCACGACGACCACGACGAAGATCGCGTTCGCGACCCCGTCGTTGCGAGCAGTAACGCTCCAGTGTCCCCCGGCGAGGCCCTCTACCGGGAGGAGTGCGGATCGTGTCACCTGGCGTATCCGCCGGGCATGCTCCCCGCGGCTTCATGGAAGGCGATGCTGGCCGAGCTCGATCGGCACTTCGGCCAGAACGCAGAGCTCGACCCGCAGGCGGCCGAGACGCTCACGGCGTGGCTCACCGCGAATGCCGCCGAGGCGGGAACGCACCCGCTCTCGCGCAAGGTGCTGCGCTCGCTCGACGGCGCCGCACCGCTGCGCATCAGCGAGGTGCCCTTCATCGCACGCGAGCACCGCGAGGTGAAGCCTTCCGTCTGGAGCCGGCCCGCCGTCGGAACCGTCGCCAACTGCGGCGCCTGCCACGGCGGCGCCGAGCAGGGCGACTTCGACGAGGATCGCATTGCGATCCCGAAGTGACCCGGTGGTCGTGAGGAGCGCGACGGGGCGGGCCCGGCGTGCGCGACGACCCAGTGCCGCGCCGCCGCCGTTCGTGGAAGACGGCGGCGGCCGGCCCTAGCCTTCGCACGTGCGGCCTCTTCGACCCCTCGGATTCGCGGCGCTCGCAGCGGCGGCCCTCGTCGCCACGACCGCACGCGGGGACGAGGGCGCCGCGAAGGCGCGAACGGGCGTCGAGGACGGGCAGCTCGTCACGCTCGAGTCGCTCCTTGCAATCCTCGAGGCCCGCCACGAAGGACGCTTCGTCGAGGCAGAGCTCGAGGACGAGCACGGCAGGCTCGTCTACGAGATCGAGTGGCGAACCCCCGAGGGACGGATGCTCGAGTTCGAGTTCGACGCGCGAACAGGCGTACTCCTCGAGCGCGAGGAGCGCGATGCGAAGCACGGATCCCGGCGTTGAGGGTCCTCGTGGTGGAGGACGAGCCGGAGCTCGCCGAGCGCATCCTGGCCGCGCTCCGAGCGGCCGGATTCGCCGCCGACACGGCGACCGACGGCGAGCGCGCGGACTTTCTCGTTCGAACCGAGCCCTATGACGCCGTCGTTCTCGACCTCGGCCTTCCCCGCCGCGACGGCGTGGCACTGCTGCGGGGCTGGCGCGAGCGCGGCCTCGCGCTGCCCGTTCTCATCCTCACTGCACGAGGCCGCTGGAGTGAGAAGCAGGCGGGCTTCGACGCGGGCGCGGACGACTACGTCACCAAGCCTTTCGAGATGGGCGAGGTGATCCTGCGCGTCAAGGCACTCGTCAGACGAAGCCGCGGCCACGCGTCGCCTGCGATCGTGTGCGGCGCACTGCGGCTCGACACGAACGCAGGACTGGCCACGCTCGCCGGCGTGCCCCTCGATCTCACGGCGCAGGAGTGGCGCCTGCTCGGTTACCTCGCGCATCACGTGGGCCAGATCGTCTCGCGCAGTGACCTGCGCGATCACGTCTGGGAGCGCGACGTCGACCCCGACTCGAACGTGATCGACGTCGTCGTGGCGAGGCTCCGCCGCAAGATCGGCCGAGAGCGCATCGAGAC
>JADLGR010000221.1 GCA_020849175.1 Deltaproteobacteria bacterium | reverse complement strand
AGCACGTCGCCGTGCTTGTAGTTCGAATTCATCGCTACCTCGCGGCGGGTCACGGCTTCGACTCCGCGTCACGCTCACGCGGCAGTTCGTCCGCCATTACTCGGTGCGCCGCCAGCGCGCGGATTGCCAGATCGGCGACGGCAGGATTCTCGTCCTCGGCCAGCGACTCGAAGCAGGCCAGGAACATCGCGAGCAGCTTCACCATCGACCCAAGAGCGTTGTTCGGGCATTCGACCCGAATGTGCTCGCGGATGATGGCGAGCGTCTCGTCGTCGTCCGCTCCGCGCTTCCGCGTCTGACCACACCACGCGCAGATCATTGCGCCGTCGGCCTCACGCCGTTCGCGGATCTCGGCGATGAGGCGAAGTTGGTGATCTGCGACCGAGTCCGGCCCGCCGTCGGCGTTCAGGGCTTCGACCTCGAAGTCCTCGATTTCCATGTCGGTGAGCCGCTTCACGACTCGGCCTCCGCGCTCTCCACGTCCACGTCCAGCCGCGCGCGGAGTGCACGCACCTCCGCGATCGCATCGTCGACCTTCGCGACGCGCGTCGGCCACGTCCCGCGCGTGATCGCCATCCGGGCCTTCGCGGAGGTCTTGAGCGACTCCTCTTCGTCGAGGATCTCGCGCTTGAGCCGGTACATCTCGTGATCCTTCTCAGCCCGCTCCGCGTCCGTGAGCGGCCGGTGGTGCTCGTGGAGCTTCGAGCCGACGATCGGCATCTCCTGCACCGGGATCGGGGTTTCGGTTGCCTGTGCTTCAGCGGACATCGGTTTCTCCTTCGGTTCGGCGTTGACTCCATCGGCCGCGTGGCCGATCAGGGGGTTTCGTGGGGTACAGCTACGCGCCCGCTGGTTGCGCTTCGACGGGCCCAGACGCCTCGTTCGTCGTCACGGGCTTTCCGGACGCGTACAGCGAAGCTCTGGCGTTCGGGAACGATGGTTCTCGTTGCGGCTCGTCCTCGTCGGCGAAGAGCGACGGCACCTGGCCCGCCAGACGCTGCGCCTCGAGCAGTTCCGTCACGAAGTCGTGGAGCGCCGTGGTCGCGTTCGTCTGGGCCCACGCGACGCTACGCAGCTGGCGGTTCTCGCGCTGGAGGTCGGTGAGCTGCTCGTCGCGCTGGTGCGACAGGACTACGAAGTCCCGCGCCCGTGCCTCGTGTCGCTCGCACTCACGGATGGCGCGATCGCGCGCGGCTTCGACTTCGGCGAACGTTGACAGCTCGTGGGCCTTGGCGGCGAGCTCGCGCTCGATTTCGCTGGCCTTCCCGAGCGACTCGACCGCCATCACGCCGAGCGCGGCGTTGTTCGTACGCAGCTCGTCACGTTCGCGCACGAGCTCGTCGAGCTGCGGCTGAAGTGTGTCCAGTGCGTCGTCGAGCCGCTTCACTTCCGACTCGAGGTGCCCGACGTGTGCGAGCACGTTCTCGATGCAGGCCGGTATCGCACCGGGAACCGCACCGCGATCGATCCACGGCCCGAGCGCCACACGCGAGCAGTCGAGAAGTTCAGCGTGGTCCGCCACCAGTGCTTTCACCCGCTCGGCAACCGGCAACTCACGCGAGATCCCCAGAGCCTGGCGGCACTCGTCGAGCTCGCCCTCCAGTTCGGCGCGCTTCTCTAGTCGCTCGTCGGTCCGAGCCCGCTCATTGCTGAGCTCACCGCGCAGCCGCACGTTGTCTATTTCGAGTCGTTCGAGCTCGTCGCGCCCCATTCGGAACTGGTCCGCCAGCACGCCGTTGATCTGGTGCACCGACGCACCACACCGACACCTGACGTCGGCGTAGAGATCACCCCCGAGCATCATCGCGCCGCACTCGCGAGAGCCGCACCGGTAGACGAACCGTGACTTTTCGTCGAGAGCGGCGCTGTCGACGAGTTTCTGGCTACACATCTCGCTCACTCCTTCGCGGCCGTGACCGCGGAAATGGCCGGGCCCGAGCTCGCGCTCGGAATCGAGGCCGGATAGATAGCGTCAACGACTCCGAGGTCGCAGCCGCGTTCGAACAGGTGCCTTCGCAACTCGTCGCGCGAGGGCGGCTCGCCGCTCAACGCCGCCGATCGCCGGATGAACGCGGCGGCCGCGGCGAAGACCGGCGTCTTCTCGTCGGCCGAGTACTCGACGCCGCGGGCGAGCTCGTCGACGGCGAAGCCCGTCTCCGGATCCGGTACGGCACGCGGCGCGGCGCCGACGTTCGCCTGGCTCCGGGCCCGCTCGGCCAGGCGAATCGCCGGCACGCAGTACCGCAGAGACGAGACCTGACCCTCGGGGCACTTCCGGATCGACGCCGCGATGCCTCGCCGGACGCTGTCGAAATCGACGTCCCCGAGCTTCGCCGCCTCGAGCTCGTCGGCGAGCGAAACGGCCCTCCCCGTCTGCCTCCGGAATTCCCCGAGAATCTCCTCGCCAATCGTCGTCGTCGTCGCCTCGCGCATGCGCCCGCGCGCGAGGTCAGGGACCGACGACGATGAAGAGTTCTTCTCTGATTCTGACTCTGATTCTGACATGCTGAGCGAACGCTGAGCGTCCGCTAAACGTCCGTTTAGCGGACGCTCGCGCCGCGCAACAGCGGACTGCCGTCCGGCGGCCTGTGCTTTCAACGACTTGACCCGTGCTCGCTCTAACTCTTCCTCGACCCGTTTGTGAGTCCAGTGCGTTTCATCCGCGACGAAAAAACTCTCCAAATTTTGCGAGATTTTCGACCAAACCGGCTTCGAGACGCCGGCGATCCGCCGCAGTCTTTCGGGGTCGTTCGGCAGGGGTTCGCCTCGCCGCCAGTAGTGGAAGAGCAGGAGGAGGTAGGCGCCGTGCTCGAGCGTCGAGAGATGCCCGGTGTCGCCCAGGTAGTCGCCGATATAGACGGGCATGTAGGGCAGAGCTGCTGGCATCAGGAGGCGACCTCCGGTTCGTCGGCGCAGCTGATAACGTTTGGCGAGGTAAAGCCGTCGCCGCGGGATGTCTCGAGTTCGTATTCGGCAAGGATTCGCGCGCGGAGTTCGCCCTCGTCGAATGGCCAGGCCGAGCCCTTGCGCGAATTGCAGGGTTTGCAGACGGGACGGAGGTTCTCGACGTCCGTGGCGCCGCCGGCGGCAAGCGGTCGGTAGTGGTCCGTGCTCGTCGCGGTCCCGCCGCAGAGGTAGCAGTGCGGGCCGTAGCGTTCGAAGACTTCGAACTTGAGCTTGCGGGTGACGAAGCCGGCGCGCCGTTCACGATCGCGGCGTCGGTGTCTCTTCCGCTCGATCTGCTCGGGCTTTTCTGCCTGTGCCTTCTCGTGATTCTTCGCGCTGATCTGGCGAATCCGCTCGCGATGCTCGGCCCGGTACCTGCGGTGGTACGCGTTGTGCGCGGAGCGCTTCGCCGGGTCCTCCATACGAGCTGCGTATGCAGCTCGGGCGGATTCCCGGATCTCGTCGCCATGTTCACGTCGACGCGCAAGGAGGAGTTCGCGATTGCGCTCCGCATACCGAGCCGAGGCCGCCTTCTGACGTTCGGGGTTCGCAGCGTATGCCTGGCGATTCTTCTCGCGACGACAGTCCTTGCAGACGGGATTCAGGCCATCAGGCCGAGACCTGTCGGCGCCGAAGTTCGAGAAGTCTTGTGGTGCTCCACAGGCCGAGCATCGCTTGAGGGATGTGACCGAGTTACCATTCTGGCCATTATCAGACGTAAGAATTGTTATGCTCTTTTGCGTCACCGAGTACCTCCCGTCATCCGCACGGCCAGCAACTGCTCCGCCTCGGGTGTGCCGTCGCGGGCCATCAGGACCTCGAGGCGTGGGTTTTGTTTGTCCTCGCAGCGACGGAACCGGATCTCGGAGATCTGCGCGTCCGTCTTCCAGAGGTGGCCCTGGGCCGCGTCCAAAAATTGCTTGAGCCTGTTGTCCAGGTCGCCCCGGCGAGCTGCGCGGTACCAGACGAGCCGCAGGACGACGTCGCCGTCGTCGACGCACTGGAGCCGCTTCTCGGCGCACGCGCGGGCGACGGTGCGACGGTAGTCGCGCGCCTCGGCCGAGAGGTGGGTCACGCCTTTGTCGACGCGCCAGTATCTGTTCGAGCTCGGCGGTACCGGGACGACGAGTCTTTGCACGGCGACGATCACGCGAGCGCCCTCCGTCTGGTGGCGTTCAGCACGCGCTCGAGCGCCGGGCCCGGGAGGTAGCCGTATGCGGTGCCGTTGCGTCGAACCTCGACGATGAGGCCGTCGTCGATGGCACGTTGCAGGCCGCGGTACACGATCGACAGGTCCGAGGCTCCTGTGAGGGCCTCGAGAGCGCCGAGGATCTGCGTGTACGTGATGCGCTCGCCCCACCGGT
>JADLGR010000220.1 GCA_020849175.1 Deltaproteobacteria bacterium | reverse complement strand
CCGAGGGCACCGGAATCGAGAACCCGACCAGCGACCCCCTTCCTGTTCCGACCGCACCGCCGGAAGAGCCCGAAGACGAGCCGACCCCGTGAGCGAAGCCGCCTTCACCGCGTTCCCGCGTCGCCGCGGCACCCTTCACGCGGAGGGCGTGGCGCTGGCGCGCATTGCCGACGGTGTCGGCACGCCCACCTACGTTTACAGCGCCGGCGCGCTCCGCGCGCGCTACCGCGCGCTCGCCCGCGCCTTCGCCGCGACACGCGCCACGATCTGCTACGCGCTCAAGGCGAACATGAATCTCGCCGTCGTACGAACGCTCGTCGCCGAGGGTGCAGGCGCCGACGTCACGAGCGGTGGCGAGCTGTTCCGCGCCCTTCGCGCCGGAGCAGATCCTGCGCGCATCGTCTACTCCGGTGTCGGCAAGCGCGACGACGAGATCGACGCTGCGCTGCGGGCGGGAATTCGTCTCTTCAACGTCGAGTCCCGCGCCGAGCTGCGGCGTCTCGACGCACGCGCCGGGGAGCTCGGCGTTCGAGCGCCCGTTGCCTTCCGCGTGAACCCCGACGTCGATCCGAAGACGCACCCGTACATCGCCACGGGACTGCGAACCAGCAAGTTCGGAATCCCGATCGACGAGGCGCCGGACGCGTATGCCGAGGCGAAGGCCCTGCCGAATCTGCGCGTGGCCGGCGTCGACTGCCACATCGGATCCCAGCTCGTCGAGGTGAGCCCGTTCGCCGACGCCCTCGCGCGCGTGCGCGCGCTCGTTCTCGAGCTGCGCTCTACGGGCCACGCGATCGAGATCGTCGACGTGGGCGGCGGGCTCGGCGTCACCTACACCGACGAGATCCCGCCGTCTGCTGATGCCTACGCGGCGGCTGTCCTCGGCGCGGTGGGAGACCTCGGCTGCGAGATCATTCTCGAACCCGGGCGCTGGCTCACCGCCGGCGCGGGCGTACTGCTGACGCGCGTTCTCTACGAGAAGGGAAACGACGCAAAGCGATTCGTCGTCGTCGATGCCGCGATGAACGACCTGATCCGACCGGCGCTGTACGAATCGGCGATGAAGATCGAGCCCGTCGAGGACGTGGCCGGTGAGACGCGGGCCGTCGACGTCGTGGGTCCCGTCTGCGAGTCGGGGGACTTTCTCGCGAAGGATCGTCTCCTGCCGCCGCTCTCGCACGGTGCTCTGCTCGCCGTGGATTCGGCGGGGGCCTACGGCTTCGCCATGAGCTCGAACTACAACGCTCGGCCACGCGCGGCCGAGGTGCTCGTCGATGGCGATCGCTTCGCCGTCGTCCGAACGCGCGAGACCTACGAAGACCTCGTACGCGGTGAGTCGATCCCCACGGAGATCACGGGATGAGCCGCATGCTCGCGTTCACCAAGATGCACGGCGCCGGGAACGATTTCGTCGTGCTCGATGGCGTCACGACGCCGCTCCCGCCGATCGACCGCATCGCGCGCCGGCTCGCCGACCGTCACTTCGGCATCGGATGCGACCAGATCCTCGTGGTGCGGCCGTCGACGAGCGCCGACTTCCGCATGGAGATCTTCAACGCCGACGGCAGCCAGGTCGAGATGTGCGCGAATGGAATCCGCGCCTTCTTCAAGTACGTGCGCGACCGCAGGCTGACGACGAAGGAAGAGATCGGCGTCGAAACGCTCGGAGGCATCGTGCACCCGCGCTGGGCCGGCCCCGACCAGGTCGCCGTGGACATGGGAGCTCCGACCCTCGCGCCCGCGAAGATTCCGACGCGGCTCGGCAGCGGCGAAGGGCCGGTCCTCGATGCTCCGCTCGACGTCGGTGACGAGCGCCTCCTCGTGAGCGCAGTCTCGATGGGCAATCCGCACTGCATCCTCTTCGTCCCGAGTGTCGATGCGGCGCCCGTCACCGAGCTCGGACCGCGCATCGAGCACGACGCGGCGTTTCCGAACCGCGTCAACGTCGAGTTCGCCGAGATCGTCTCGCGCGGCCGCATTCGCCAGCGCACGTGGGAACGCGGCACCGGGGAGACGCTCGCCTGTGGCAGCGGCGCGTGCGCCGTCGCGGTGGCCGCGATCCTTCGCGGCGCAGTCGACACGAAGCTCGTGGTCGAGCTGCGAGGCGGAGAGCTCGAGATCGGCTGGCCGTCCCTGGGCGCCCGCGTCCTCATGACCGGGCCCGCCGCCGAGGTATTCACGGGCCAGATCACCGTGGAAGGAGGCTGACCGTGTTCGAGGGTGTCTTCACCGCGCTCATCACTCCGATGCGCAACGGCGCCATCGACGAGCGCGCGCTCCACGAGCTCGTCGAGCTTCAGGTTGCGGCCGGTGTCGACGGTCTGACTCCGTGTGGATCGACCGGAGAGGCCGCGACGCTGTCGCACGCCGAGCATCGCCGCGTGATCGAAGTCGTCGTCGCTGCGGCGAGGGGGCGTGTCCATGTCCTCGCAGGAACGGGATCGAACTCGACGGCGGAGGCCATCGCGCTCACGCGCCATGCGAAGGAGGCCGGGGCCGACGGCGCGCTGCTCATCTCACCGTACTACAACAAGCCCACACAGGAAGGCGTGATCGCGCACTACGCCGCAATCGCACGCGAGACGTCGTTCCCCCTCGTCGTCTACAACATCCCGGGCCGCACTGCCTCGAATCTCCTTCCCTCGACCTTCACCCGGCTCGCGGGGATCGAGCAGATCGTCGGCGTGAAGGAGTCGAGCGGCAATCTCGATCAAATGGCGCACCTGATCGCGAGCGTGCCGGATTCGTTCGCCGTGCTGGCGGGAGACGACTGGGCGACGCTGCCGCTGCTCGCGATTGGCGGGCGCGGCGTCATCTCGACCACGTCGAACGTCGCGCCGTCCGAGATGGTGAGCCTGGTTCGCGCGCTGCGCGCTGGCGATCTGGCGCGTGCCCGCGACGTCCACTACCGGCTGCTACCGCTGTTCGACGCGCTGTTCTGCGAGACCAATCCGATCCCGGTGAAGGCGGCGGTTGCGATGCGCGGCCTGTGCGGCGACGAGATCCGCCTGCCTCTCCTACCCCTCACCGCGCCGAACCGCGAACAGCTCCAGGTGGTGATGAAGGACCTCGGGCTTCTGTGATGGGCGAGCGATCGGTCGGCGTCGTCGTGGTCGGCGCGCTCGGCCGCATGGGCGAGCGCGTGCGCGCCGCGCTCGCCGAGGCGCCCGGCGCTCACCTCCACGCCGCGCTCGAGGCGAGCGGGCACCCGGGGATCGGAAGGAAGCTCGAGGGCGGACTGGTCGTGGGCGCAGACGTCACCGCCGCGCTGCACGATGCGGACGTCGCGATCGACTTCTCGGTTCCGGGGTCGACGCTTGCGCTGCTGCGGGCTGCGGCGGCCGCACGCGTGGCGTGCGTCGTGGGGACGACGGGCTTCACGGGCGCGCAGCGTGACGAGATTCGCGCGCTCGCCGCGAAGATCTCGATCGTCCACGCACCAAACTTCTCGGTGGCCGTGAACGTGCTGGCGCACCTGGTCGCCGAGGCCGCCCGCCTGCTCGGGCCCGGCTACGACGCGGAGATCGTCGAGCTGCACCACGCGGCGAAGCGTGATGCACCGAGCGGGACGGCGCTGGCCCTCGCCGAAGCCATCGCGGGCGCTCGGGGCGAGACGCTCCGGGAGCGAGGAGTCTTCGTTCGCGAAGGCGACACCGGCCCGCGCCCGACCGGCGCAATCGGCGTACAGGCTCTGCGTGGGGGCGACAACCCCGGCGAGCACACGGTGATGTTCCTCGGCGCCGGAGAGCGGCTCGAGCTCGTCCACCGTGCGGCGACGCGCGACCACTTCGCACGCGGCGCCGTTCGCGCAGCGTGCTGGGTGGCCGGACGTGCGCCCGGCCTCTACGAGATGCGCGAGGTGCTCGGACTCTCGCGCTGACGTAGCCGCGCCGCGCGAGGCTCGAACGTGAACGCGGCGGCCGGGAAACCCGGCCGCCGCGCCATCCGATCTTCGCAGGCGCTCGGCGCCCTCGCCTAGCAGTCGAAGTAGAGCTCGAACTCGTGCGGGTGCGGTCGCAGGCGAACCGCGTCGACCTCCGCCTCACGCTTGTACGAGACCCACGACTCGATCACGTCCTCGGTGAAGACATCTCCCTTGAGCAGGAAGTCCTTGTCCGCGTCGAGGTGGCTGAGCGCCTCGTCGAGGCTCCCGGGCATCTCGGGGACGTTCTTTCGCTCCTCCGCCGACAGCGCGTAGATGTTCTTGTCGAGCGGCTCACCCGGGTGGATCTTGTTCTCGATGCCGTCGATCCCCGCCATCGCCATCGCGGCGAACGCGAGGTACGGGTTGCACGACGGGTCGGGGAACCGCACCTCGATGCGCTTGGACTTCGGGCTCATCGAGTACATCGGAATCCGGATCGCTGCGGAGCGGTTCCGGCTCGAATAAGCGAGGTTCACCGGCGCCTCGTAGCCCGGAACCAGCCGCTTGTACGAGTTGACGGTGGGGTTCGTGAAGGCCGCGAGCGCCTTGGCGTGCTTGAGGATCCCGCCGATGTAGTAGAGAGCCATGTCCGACATGCCCGCGTAGCCCGAGCCCGCGAACAGCGGCTTACCACCCTTCCAGATCGACTGATGCGAGTGCATGCCCGAGCCGTTGTCTCCGAACAGCGGCTTCGGCATGAACGTCGCCGTCTTGCCGTAGCGACGCGCCACGTTCTTGACGATGTACTTGTAGAGCATGAGCTTGTCGCCCATCTCGACCAGCGGGCTGAAGACCATGTCGATCTCGCACTGACCGCCGGTCGCGACCTCGTGGTGCTGCGTCTCGATCTTGACGCCCGCCTTCTCCATCTCGAGGCACATCTCGGTGCGGATGTCCTGGAGCGTGTCCATCGGCGCCACCGGGAAGTAGCCTTCCTTGTATCGAGGCTTGTAGCCGAGATTCGGCGTCGCGCCGTCGAACTCGCGGCCGCTGTTCCACCGCCCCTCGATCGAGTCGAGGTGGTAGAAGCCGCGGTTCTGCGCCGTCTCGAAGCGCGCCGAGTCGAACACGAAGAACTCGGCCTCCGGACCGAAGTAGATCGTGTCTCCGATCCCGGAGCTCTGCAGGTAGTTGACCGCCTTCTTCGCGATCCAGCGCGGGTCGCGCGTGTAGTGCTCGCGGGTGATCGGATCCACGACGTCGCACACCATCGACAGCGTCGGATGCTGCATGAACGGGTCGATCATCGCGGTCGATGCGTCGGGGATCATGAGCATGTCGCTGTCGTGGATCGCCTGCCAGCCACGAATCGACGATCCGTCGAACCCGAATCCGTCCTCGAACGCGCCTTCGTCGAGCATCCAGATCGGATGTGAGATGTGCTGCCACACCCCCGGCGAATCGGTGAACTTGAGATCGAACATCACACACTTGTTCTTCTTCGCGAACTCGAGCACTTCCTTGGCGTTCATTTCCTTCTCGATTCCTCTGTGGGTTTGGGGGTGCAGGTCTGCGCCGGACTAGACCGCGTCCGATCCTCGCTCGCCGGTTCGGATGCGGACGGCCTCTTCCATCGGGAGCACGAAGATCTTGCCGTCTCCGATGCGTCCGGTGTTGGCCGCCTGACAGATCGCCTGGACGACCTTGTCGGCCATCTCGTCGCTCACGGCGACCTCGAGCTTGATCTTGGGCAGGAAGTCGACGACGTACTCCGCTCCTCGATACAGCTCGGTGTGACCCTTCTGCCGTCCGAAGCCCTTCACCTCGGTGACGGTCATGCCCTGCACGCCGATCTGGTTGAGGGCCTCTTTGACTTCGTCGAGCTTGAAAGGCTTGATGATCGCTTCGATCTTCTTCATCGCGTCTTCCCTTTCCGTCCGCGGGCCCCGCCTGGGCGAGCCCCGGGGGCCGAGGCCAGCGTACGCTATCACGTCTCGTGGAGGCCGGGCTGCGCGCGCACGCCCGACCCGGGCCGCCCGGCGGCTCCTAGGCCATCCGTTCCGACCGCGCCGTCGCGAGCCCGGACACGCCGTGGCCCAGGGAGGCACCCGTCTCGTAGCCGCCGCCGCCCCCGAAGACGTAAGCGCTCTCGCTGTGCGCCGAGAGGTCGAGGCCCTCGTGCTCCGCTTCGCCCTCCGCTCGAAGCGATCCGAACACGACCTTGAGCAGCGACAGGATGACGAAGGTCATGAGCGGCGCGAAGACCGCCGTGAAGCCGATGCTACGCAGCTGAACGAAGACCTGCTGCGTATTGCTCTCGATGCCAGAGCCGAGCGTCACCGCAAACAGGCCCGATGCGAGGGCTCCCCACGCGCCGCCGAGCCCGTGGACGCCGAAGGCGTCGAGCGAGTCGTCGTACCCGAACATCGGCTTGAGGAACGTGACGGCCGCGTAGCACACGACGCAGACTCCGACCCCGACGGCGATCGCGCCGAGCGGCGAGACGTTTCCGCACGCGGGCGTGATCGCGACCAGCCCGGCGACGGCTGCGGTCGCGCCGCCGAGAGCGGTGGGCTTGCCGCGGTGCAGCCACTCGATGAGCGCCCAGACGAGGACTGCCGTCGACGCGGCCGTGCTCGTGTTCACGAATGCGAGGGCGGCGAGACCGCTTGCGCTGAGCGCGCTCCCGGCATTGAACCCGAACCAGCCGGCCCACAGCAGGCCTGCTCCGATGAGGCACAGGGGCAGGCTGTGCGGCGGCATCGGCTCGCGTCCGAATCCACGCCGCTTGCCGACCATGATCGCGGCAACGAGAGCCGAGAAGCCACTCGACATGTGGACGACGAGACCGCCCGCGAAGTCGATGGCGCCGCTCTTGAAGATCCAGCCCTCGCCGCCCCAGACCATGTGTGCGATCGGGCAGTAGACCACGAGCGACCAGATCGCGAGAAAGGCGACGAAGACTCCGAATCGCATGCGCTCGGCGACGGCGCCGATGATGAGGGCGGGTGTGATGATCGCGAACATCGCCTGGAACATCACGAAGACATACTCCGGAATGTGTCGGGCAGGCGTCGCGAAGTTCGTCACGGTCGAGTCGACGGTGATTCCGGCGAGCCCGATCTTCGAGAGGTCACCGAAGAAGGCACCGCCCGTTCCGAACGCCAGGCTGTAACCGACGAGGATCCACAGGACGCCGACCACGCCGGCCGCGAGGAAGCACTGCATGAAGACGTTGAGGACGTTCTTCGCGCGAACGAGGCCGCCGTAGAACAGGGCGAGCCCCGGGAGCGTCATGAGCAGGACGAGCGCCGACGACGCCAGGACCCACGCCGTGTCCCCCGTGTCGATGGCCGGGGGTGCGGCCTCACCCTCGGCCAGGGCGGCCGACGCGGCGAGCAGCGGAAGCAGCGCCCCCGCGACGGTGGCGAGTCTTCGGCCGCCAGTCGGCGACGGGAGGAGTCGGACGTTCATCGGGCACTCCTTGTCGAGGCCGGCCATGGCCGGCGTTGCGCTCTCGGCGATCGAGAGAGCAAGCACCATGCCAGCGCAGCCGACGAGGAGAACGGCCCGGAACGTGCGCAGAAGGCTCCTGCGGAGCGCTCGAAGGAGCGGCTGCCCGGATCGGAGGCAGCCGGTGCCCGAAGCTCGAGCAGCATCCGAAGCGCGGCCGCAGGAATGCGGCTGCAGGAAGTCGCGGAAGGCAGCGGGCCGGACGACCCCTCGCGAGCAGGATGTGAGATGCGCGCGGCGACCGCACGGCCGGAGAGGACGGAAGCAAAAGAGAGGGGGGGGGGGG
>JADLGR010000219.1 GCA_020849175.1 Deltaproteobacteria bacterium | reverse complement strand
GCGGACGCGACGACGAGTGCGCAGATCCATTCGCCCAGCGTGAGGAGCGAAGCGACTGGCGCCTTGATCGGGAGCGACGGCGACGTGTCTTCGTCCGGGCTCACGGCCTCGGCCGCAGCGTCAGGCCCAGAAACAGGTTGCACCACTCGATCGGCAGCGGTACGGGAAACGCACCGCGGTGCATCGTGACGAAGTGCGGCGCGAGCTCCTCGACGATCTCCCACGGCCGGTTGATGTGCTCGCGCTCGATGAAGAGGCGGTAAGGTCGCGCGTAGCGGCGCTCATAGATGCGCTGCGCCGAGATGCGCCGAGCGACCGTGGTGGCGAGGCTCCCCTCGCACGGGATCACGACGCCCATCGTCGCATGAGGCGTGCAGAGCCGCCGCAGCTCGCGCACCGCAGCAGGGAGGTCGGGAAGGTGCTCGAGGACGTGGATCGCGACGACTCGATCGAAGTGCGTGTCCGGAAAGTCGAGTCGCCCCTGAACGTCACCCACTCGAACCTGAACGCGCGGGAATCGCGCTCGGATGCGCTCGGCCATCTCCTCACGAAGCTCGAGTGCGACGTACTCGCGCTCCTGCTCGAGGTCGAGCGTCTCGAACGTCAGGTGCTCGCCGATTCCTGCTCCGACCTCGAGCGTTCGCCGGAACGACTCCGGTACGTGCTCGACCACGTAGCGATGCCCCCAGCGATCGGCGATCCCGAATCGATTGGGAAACACCTCGTGCCAGTGGCGCATGAAGTCGTCGTTGATCCGCGCCTGCTCGGGATCGATGGGCGGAAGAACCTTCGGCCAGCGACTCATGACGCCGGCGCCCGGCGCCGCGAGGCGTACGCGCGAAGCGCTGCGTCGAGCACCTGATCGACCGAGATCGCCGTCATGCACTCGTTTCTCCGGCACGTGGTCTGCCGGTTGTTGAGCGCGTTCACGCAGGGGCTGCACGCGAGGCCCGCGAAGACGATGGAGTTGCGCGGCGTGCGGGCGGCGAAGAGCTTCGGCGTCTCGGGACCGAAGAGCGTCACGACGCTGATGGGCGTCAGCGTCGCGAAGTGTGCCGGTCCGCTGTCGTTGGTGACGAGCAGGTCGGCCAGCGTGTAGAGGACCAACAGCTCGCGAAGCGTGGTGCGCCCTGCGAGCGAGTGGCAGCGCGGCGATCCAACGCTGCGGACGAGCTCCGCCGAAGCGTCGGTCTCGCTCGCGTGCCCGGTGAAGACGACGTGCGCCTCCGGCAGCCGTTCGAGGAGCCGTGCGGCGAGCTCGGCGTAGCGTGCGGCCGGCCAGCGGCGAAGCGGGAGCAGATCGCTCGCGTTGGCGTTCAGCAGCACGAGTGCGGGCCGCTGCGTGCTCGCGGTGACCTCGCGAACGAGTCGCTCGACCTTCTCGCTCTCCTCGCGCGATGGCTGGAACATCGGCTCGGGCTCGGCAGCCGCGGCTGCCAGCCACGGAAGCGTCGGAAGCTCGCGTGCGGGTCTCGAAAGCGCCTCGACCACTGCGAGGAACATCTCGCCCGTGTGAACGTGCGCGTTGTAGAGGACGCGGTACGTGAAGAGATCGCCGCGATACGGTCCTTCGGCGAAGTACGCGTGCATCCCCGCGCGCCAGCGTGCGCCCGAGAGCCATGTGATCGTCGCCGAGAAGCGCGCGAAGAACTCGAGATCGACGGCCGCATCGATGCCGAGCGCCCGGATCCTTCGCAGCGCCGCGAGCGTTCCAGAGATCATCGCGCCGAGCGACCGCGTGGGCACGGTGAAGACGTTCTGCTCGGGAACGAGGCCGAGCACGTCGAGGATGAAGCGGTTCTCTTCGAAGACGAGGAAGTAGACGTTCTCGCGGCCGACCCACGCGATCGCGCGCCGGATCGCGCGCGCCGCCAGCACCGTCGAGCCCTGTTCGGCCAGCCTCACGAACAGCAGCGCACGTGGGTGCGGCGCCTCGCCGGCATCGGGCTCCGGGACGAGCCTGCGGACGAGCGTGAGCAAGAAGCAGCCCGCCGTGAACACGAGCCGATCGGCCCGCTGGAGCAGATCGACCGACACGGGGAGCCCGACGGGTTCCGAGGACGGCGGCGACGCAGACACGGCGCGTGACGCTATGGTGCCGCGAGGGCCCCTTCAAGGGGGAGCCGGCTGCGCACGCGTTGCCGGTCGCTGCACGTCGCAGAGCGGAGGCGCGGGATGAAGGACTTCCGGGGCAGGATCGCGGTGGTGACGGGCGGCGGGTCGGGGATGGGCCGCGAGCTCGCACGGCAGCTCTCGGGCGAGGGCTGCCACGTCGCGGCGTGCGACGTCTCGGCCGAGCACCTGGCCGAGACCAAGGCGCTGTGCGACCGGCACGCACCGCCGGGAACTCGGGTGACGACACATCTGTGCGACGTCTCCGACGAACGGCAGATGCTCGCGTTTCGCGACGCGATGCGCCGCGAGCACGCGGCCGATCACCTGCACCTGCTCTTCAACAACGCCGGAATCGGCGGCGGTGGGAGCTTCGTGAGGAGCGACCGTGAAGAGTGGGATCGTACGTTCGCGATCTGCTGGGGAGGCGTCTACTACGGAACGCGTACGTTCCTGCCGCTCCTTCTCGCGAGTCGCGAAGCGCACATCGTCAACACCAGCAGCGTGAACGGCTTCTGGGCCGTCCTCGGCCCGAACATCGCGCACACCGCCTACAGCGCCGCCAAGTTCGCCGTGAAGGGCTTCACCGAGGCGCTCATCACGGATCTTCGCCTCAATGCGCCGCACGTGAAGGTCTCGCTCGTGATGCCCGGCCACGTCGGCACGTCGATCGTCATGAACAGCGCGGTCGTTCTCGGACGCCCGAGTCCCAAGGAGATGACGGCCGAGGACCTCCAGCCCGTGCGCGACCAGATGGCGCACCAGGGCATCCCACGCGAAGCCCTGAGCGACGACCAGCTCCGCGCCGCGCTCCAGAAGATCGGCGAAGACTTCCGCGACAAGGCGCCGCTCACGGCCGCCGCTGCCGCCACCCTCATCCTCGACGGTGTGCGCACGGACACCTGGCGCATCCTCGTCGGCGAGGACGCGAAGGCCCTCGACCGCATGGTGCGCGCCGCACCCGAGGAGGCGTACGAGCCCGACTTCATGACCCGCCTGCGCGCGCGCGGGCACTTCGACCTCGGAGCCCAGCGGGAGGAGTGAAGGTTGCCGGCGGGCGAGGCGCAGCCGGCAACTGCTCGTCAGGGGCTCGTCGAAGATCATCGCGTCTCGCGTGCTGGCGCCACGCGAGACGCCGAAGGCTCACCCGGCGGCCTGCGCGGCGATCACGAAGAGCCCGACGTCGCACGCCAGAGCGACGCCGAAGATGAGCGAGCGCAGCACGTCGAGATCGAGCAGATAGAACATGCCGTGCAGCAGGCGCGCGGAGACGAAGATCTGTGCGAGGCGCGACGACCACACGGGATCGGCTCCTGCGAGATGCGCGACGATCACCGCCGGTGCGAACACGGCGATGGCCTCGAAGGCGTTCTTGTGAGCGCCGATGGCACGCGCGCCGAGGCCGGTGAGGCGCGTCTGCTGGGCGCGTGGGTCCTTGTTGTCGATCCGGCCGAGCTGCTGCTTGCGTGCCGGAATGGCCGCGAAGCCCCAGGCGTAGGGAAGGAAACACACGATTGCGAGACACCAGAACGGGACGGTCAAGGTGAAGGCCTCCTTCGGGTTGGCCGCCGCATCCTGACACGGCACACGGCAGAAAGGTCAACTCCATGCGCCGTCGCGAGGTAGGATCGCCGGGGCAGGCCCGTCGAGATGGGCCGGGGAGGCTTCATGAGCGCGAGCGGCTTCGAGGCGGGGTCGGGATCGGCGGCGGGCGG
>JADLGR010000218.1 GCA_020849175.1 Deltaproteobacteria bacterium | reverse complement strand
TGCGCTACGCGAACTGGGGCTTCCTCGCGCTCGCGACGGCGCAGGCCTCGCCGTTCCCGAAGGGCGAGACGCATGCTCCGCTGCGCGATCACGTCGAGCGCGGGCTGCCGTATCCGACGCTCACACGCCGCGCGCAGTTCCTGATCGATCACCCGTGGTTCCGCGAGGGCGGTGAAGACCTTCCCGTTCACAAGGAGCCTCCCGCCATGGGGGGCCGCCATCCGATGATGCTCTCGGGCGGTCACGCGCGGTGGAGCGTCCACGCCATGAACATGACGAACCCGCTCATCCTGGAGACACACCGGGGTAAACCCTTCGTGCTGATCAACCCGCGCGACGCTTCGGCGCGTGGAATCGGCGACGACGCTCTGGTCCGCGTCTTCAACGACGTCGGCGAGTTCGTCGTTCCCGCGCGCACGAGCCCTGCGCAGAGGCCGGGCGCGCTCACGATCTACAACGGCTTCGAAGGCTTCATGTTTCCGGGCGGCAAGGGCCACAACGAGGTCGAGCCCGGCCTCGTCAAGTGGCTCCACCTGGTCGGCAACTACGGACACCTCTCGTACACCCCCGTCGAGTGGCAGCCCGTTCCCTTCGATCGCTGCATTCCCGTCGACATCGAACCCGTGAAGGAGACGCCTCGATGAGTCAGCCCATCAGCATGCCCTGGTCCTCTCCGATGTTCGTCAGGCCGCCCCATGGCTGGAATGGCGTCCGCGTCGCGGTCTTCCCGTTCACGCCGCGTTCCGACGTGCTGCGGCGCATCCTCCCGCCCGGTATCGAGCCGCGCGAAGGGCAGGGGATGATCACGATGCTCTGCTACCCGCCCGGTGCGACGCGTCCGTTCAACGAGTGTGTCGTCCTCGTCCCGGTCCGTGTCGGCGACGTCATCGGAAACTACGTCCCGTACATCTACGTGACGACCGACGAAGCGCTGATTCCGGGGCGTGAGATCGCGGGCTTTCCCAAGAAGCTCGCCGACGTTCGCTGGGAGCGAGACGGCGCGCGCCTGGCGGCCTCGGCCACGCGCTGGGGCAAGACGATCGTCTCGCTCGAGGGGACCGTCGATGCGCCGGTTCCGCCGGAGATGGCCGCGGCGCAGGGCGAGGCCGGGCGAATGCCGACGATCAACTACAAGCTCATCCCCGGGCCGGCCGGCGAGATCGAGATCGAGGAGATCACGGCCGTCGACCTCGACCTGAAGCCGCGCGTCGCGGAGCTCGGCCGCGCGCGGCTTCGCTGCGAGGCCTCGGCCGACGATCCGGTCGCCGATCTCATTCCCGACAGCGAGGGCCCGCTCATCGTGCTGCTGTCCGACAACACGATCCCGGCCGGCCGCGTCCTCCAGCGCATCGAGCGCAAGGAGCAGCAGGCATGAGCGGGCTCAGCGACGACCAGCGGCAGATCCAGGAGTGGGCGCGCGAGTTCGCACGGCGCGAGATCGCGCCGCGCGCGCTCGTGCTCGACCAAGACCCGGAGAGTCCGGAGCGGGAAGCCCTGCTACGCGCGGCCGCTCGTGCCGGCATCCTCGGCTCGAACCTTCCGGAGGCTCTCGGCGGCGCGGGACACGATCCCGTGACCAGCTCGCTGATCACCGAGGAGCTCGCGGCCGAGTGCGCTGGCTGCGCCGTGCTCTTCGGCGCGAACATGCTCGGCCTGCTGCCGATCCTGCTGTCCGGAAACTTCGGCGCGATCGAGCGCTTCGTGCGGCCGGTCACGCAGTCGTGGGAGACCGATCGGCCGAAGCTCGCGGCCCTTGCCGCGACCGAGCCAGACGCGGGATCGGACTTCATCATGGGCCACCCCGGCGGACGCATGCGAACGCGCGTCGAGAAGAAGGATGGCGGCTACGTCATCAACGGTCGCAAGATCTTCATCTCGAACGGCTCGCTCGCGAGCGTCGTCACCGTCTTCGCCACCCACGACCCGGCGGCGTCGATCCGCGAGAGCATGTCGTGCTTCGTGGTGCCGTCCGACGCCGAGGGGTTCTCGGTCGGGCAGGTGTTCGACAAAATGGGTCAGCGCGCAGCGCCGGCCGCCGAGCTCGTGTTCGACGACGTCTTCGTGCCGGAGGAGAACCGTCTCGGTAACGAGGGCGGCGGCTTCGCGCTCAATCGCCTCATCATGTCGGTGACACGAACCCCGATCGGCGCAATCGCGCTCGGCATCGCGCGCTCCGCGTACGAGAAGGCGCTCGCCTACGCCGAGTCGCGGCGGCAGGGCGGGGGACCGATCGTCCGGCATCAGGCGATGGAGATCATGCTGGCCGACATGGCGATTCGCGTCGAAGCGGCGCGAGGGCTCGTTCACGGCGCCGCCGCTTCGCTCGCCGCGGGAAGGCCGTCACTCAAGCTCTCGTCGATGGCGAAGACCTTCGCGTCGGACTCGGCCGTTGCGAACGCGCTCGACGCGATCCAGATCCTCGGTGGCTACGGCTACATGCGCGAGTACGGCGTCGAGAAGCTGCTACGAGACGCGAAGCTGACGCAGATCTACGAGGGAACGAACCAGATCAATCGCTTCGAGATCATGGAGCAGGTGGCGGCCGAGCGCGGCGCGTGAGCGTCGCGCGGCGGCGGGGAGGCGAGCGATGAGCGAGCGGACGATGCGGGCGGCGCGTTTCCACGGCGGTTCGACGGGCCTTCGTCTCGAAACCGTGCCGTGGCCGGTTCCCGGGCCCGACGACGTGGTCGTGCGCGTGGCCGCCTGCGGGATCTGCGGCTCGGACGTTCACTTCCTCGAGGGCATGCCGGTCCCGGCGCCGCTGCCGGTGACGCTCGGGCACGAGCCGGCGGGGCTCGTCGAGACGCTCGGCACCAACGTGTCGGGCTGGAAGGTCGGCGATCGCGTGGCCATCCATCTGGGAACGGGCTGTGGCGCGTGTGCGACGTGCCGCGGAGGAAGTCCGAGCGCCTGCCGCACGCAGCGCTCGCCCGGACTGCACATCGACGGCGCGTTTGCCGAGGCGATTCGCGTGCCGGCGACGTGCCTCGTTCGCGTTCCCGACGGCGTGTCGCTCGCGGCCGCTGCGCTCGCGACCGACTGCGTGACGAGCCCGTATCACGCGCTTGCCTGTCGCGGGAAGCTCGAGCCCGGAGAGCGCGTCGTGGTGATCGGCGTGGGAGGCCTCGGCGCGATGGCCGTGCGGCTCGCCAGGGTGCTCGGCGCCGACAGCGTCGTCGCCGTCGACGTCTCGCCGGTGGCGCTCGAGCGGGCATCGAAGGTCGGTGCGGACGCGTGCGTGCGGATCGCTCCTGGGGAAGATCCCGCGCTCGAGCTCCAGATCCGCACGCAGGGAGGGGCCGATCTCGCGATCGAATGCGTCGGCCGTCCCGAAACGGTGTCGCTCGGCGTGCGGGCGCTGCGCCCGGGCGGACGCCTCGTCGTCGTGGGAGTCGGCATGCAGCCGCCGCGCATCGATCTTCCGCAGGCGCTGTTCTGCGTGGGCGAGCTGGCCGTCGCAGGAAGCTTCGCGTCGCACGTCGAGGACCTCGCACGCGTGCTGGCGCTCGAGGCCGAGGGCCGCCTCGACATCGAGGCGTCGATCTCGCATCGCCTCCCGCTCGAACGAGTGGCCGAGGGGCTCGAGATGCTGCGGACGAAGACAGGCGACCCGCAGCGGATCGTCGTCGAGATGGACGTGTAGCGGCGTCGCTCACGCGTGTGCGGTGGCCTCCTCCGCTGCCCGCGCGGACTCCATTCGCGCCGCCAGATGGAACACGATCCACGCGCCGCAGCGCGCGCAGTCGACGTCGTTGCCGTAGCAGCAGAACGGCGTCGTGAAGTGGTCGCCTTCGAGGTAGAGCGGGAGGATGTGGTCTCGCGCCGGGCAGGCCGCCGTCACGCGCTCGGCGTCGGGCGGGAGCATCAGGTCGAGGCTGCGCGACGTGTTGCGGACGAAGCCGGAGTACTTCTCCTTGAGCCGGCGCACCTCGGCGACGGCCTGCGAACGCTCCTCGTTCGTCGTCCATGCGTCCAGTCCGGAATCGATCGCGCGCGGGACGTAGAACGAGAACGTCATCCACCCCACGCGCGTCTGCCGGAGCGCGCAGACGAGCTCTTCGAGGCGTTTCTCGTTGCGTCGGGTGACGACGCACTGTGCCTGGACGGGTGACGAGAAGCCTTCCGGGATACGCGAGAGGTTTCGCATCACGCGGCGGAAGACGCCGTCTCCGCGGAGTGCGTCGTTCAGGTCCTCGGGACCGTCGAGGCTCACGACGTAGAGGACGCCCGGCCCGAAGTCGATGAGCGGCGCCGTCCCGTTGGTCGTGATCGTGTTGCGCGGGAAGAGCCTGACGCCCTCGGCGAGCAGGCGAGGCCTCAGCAGCGGCTCGCCTCCCATCCAGAGCATCGTCGTGATGCCGTGCCGGTCACGAAGGCCTGCGAGCGTCTCGAGAACCTCGGCGTCGCCGAGCTCGTCGCGGATCGATTCGGGCGCCTCGTTGGGATTCGCTTCGCGGAACACGAAGCAGTGCCGGCAGGAGAGATTGCAGCGGTTCGTGATGTTCACGATCGCGGCGGGGTAGCGAGCGTCGTCACGGTAGTGGCCGCTCAGCCGGGCGCGGATCATGTCGTGTGCTCCGTGCGACGGCGGGCTCTCGCCTGCCCCGCTGCCGCTCTATGATAGCCCGTATGAGCGAGCGTTCCGGCTCTCGTGTGGCTGCGGTCCGGCTGCCGGTCGGCGGAGTCTGACCGGTGGTGCATCCCGCACTCCGGAGCGTCGCGCACCGCCCGTGGCCGATCCCGCAGCGCGCCTGGTCCTGGCGACAGTCGTGGTGTGATCTGCTCCTCGCGCACTGGCGGGTAGACGTCGATGCCGTTCGCGCGCTCGTCCCGCCGCCGCTCGTCGTCGAGGAGCGCGAGGGCAGCGCGTGGATCGGCATGACGCCGCTTCGTCTGCGCGATGTCGCACACCGGCCGTTTCCGGAGCCCCCGGGCCTGTCGTCCTACACCGCGCTCGGTCTTCAGGTGTGCGTCGCATGCGAGGGGCGATCCGGCAGCCTCGTGCTCGGCCTCGATCTCGACGGCCGGCTCGGGGTCTGGGCGGCTCGCCGCCTGCTCCAGCTCCCCGCGACGCGCGCACGCATGCACGCCGACATTGCGCCGGATGGCGTACGCTATCGCTCGGTACGAGAGCGTTCGACGACGCCCGCCGTCTTCGATGCGGTCTACCGCGCGACGTCGCCGCCCTTCGAAGCGAAGGTCGGGTCTCTCGAACACTGGCTCGCCGAGCGCTACTGCCTGTACGCGAGGGGAGCCGAGGGCGCCCTGTTTCGAATCGACCTTCATCATGCGCCGTGGCCTCTCCAGCGTGCCGAGGCGATCGTGCACGAGAACGACCTCTTTCGAGCGCACGGTGTCCCTGAACCGCAAGAGCCCGCGCTCGTGAGCTTCGTGCGCAGGCTGGACGTGCTGCTGTGGTCGCCCGAACGGATTGGAGTCGCGTCGTGAACGAGGTTCCGTGGATCGGTGAAGAGCAAGTGGCCGCGAGCGTCTCACTCGCCGAGGCGATCGACATCGTCGAGAAGGGCTTCGAGGCGCAGGCGCACGGTGACATCGCGGTGCTCGAGAAGATCCACGCCGGCTTTCCGGGCGGAAGCCTGCACGCGCTCGGCGCCGCCGGGGCTGCTTCGGGCTTCGCTGCAGTGAAGAGCTGGGCGTACGCGTCGGGCTCCGCCGAGCCGCTGCTCGTGCTCTTCGACGTGGCGAGCGGAGCGCTGCGGGCCGTCGTCGAGGCCACGGCGCTGAGCCTCCTGCGCACGGCGGCCGTCTCCGCCGTCGCCACACGCTGGCTCGCGCCGCCGGAGGCCAGCGATCTCGCCGTGATCGGTACGGGGCCGCAGGCCTTTGCGCAGGTAGCGGCCGTGGCGCACGTGCGGCGCCTGCGCCGCGTCCGCGTGTTCAGCCCGAACCCCGCGCATCGCAGCCGGCTCGTCGCGCAGATCCGCTCCGAGCTACGACGCGACGTCATCGACGCAGGATCGGTCGAAGAGGCCGTCGCGGGTGCGCCCCTCGTGACGCTCGCCACGCGCGCGACGACGCCGCTACTCGAGCGTCGGATGCTCGCGGATGCTGCGCACGTGAACGCCATCGGGGCGATCTCCCCCGAGCGCGCCGAGATTGCGCGCGACGTGCTGGAATCTGCGCGGTGCGTCGTCGACGACGCGCCCGCCGCACGCCGTCTGTCGCGCGAGCTCGGCGAGGCTCTCGGAAGCAGCGAGGCGTCGTGGGAGAGGATCGAGACGCTCGCGCAGGTCGTCGCGCAGCGCCGCCCGCCCGCGGGCGGCGGCATCACCGTCTTCAAGGCGCTCGGCACGGGAGTCGCGGACCTCGCACTCGGGATCGAGGTCTACTACCGCATCCGGCGTGCAGGCGGCGGCCTCCAGATCGCGCGGCGCGCCCTCGTGCGGCCTCGTCTCCTGCCCGGAGGCGTCGACTGAGGCAGATGGGCTCGCTGCGGTGCTGGAACCGGGGCGTGGTCATGGTAGGCTGGCGGTCTACCGATCCCCCCCGCCGGAGCGACGGGTCCACCGTCGCGATGCAGCCGCAGCGCGATTCGGTCCGAACAGAGAACGCTGCGGCCCGCGCCGCGCCAGAGGAGGTGGTCCTGTGCGCTCACATCGCCCGACCGCGTCGTCGCAGTCTCGTGTCGAGCTCGACGTTCGACCGTCGCTCCGCGGTGCCGAGAGCGCGATCGTCGTCTGCGACGCCCACGGTGTCGTCGAGTGGGCGAGCGCGGGAGTACCGTCGTTGTGCGGTCGCACGCCAACCGACCTGATCGGCCGCTGCGCGAAGGCGCTCGCGCACGAAGCCGGTGTCGACATCGCCACGGTCGAGTCGGTTCGCACCCGTCTCGCAGCAGGCGAGACGGTCCGGCTCGAGCTGCGATTCGGGCTGCCTCTCGCGAAGGAGATCGAGCTCTGCGTGCAGCCGGTTCCGGGCCGCTTCGGCGGCGACTGCGACTTCGTCGCCGTGCTGACGGACGTCACGTCGCGCGAAGCGTCGGCTCGCGCGCTCGCGGAGAGCGAGGACCGGTACCGGAGCCTCGTCGAATCTTCTCCGGCGCCGATCGTCGTTCATAGCGATGGGCGGCTCCGGTTCGTCAATCCGGCCGCTCTCGACCTGCTCGGTGCCACGACGGCACAAGACCTGGTGGGCCGGGCCGTGATGGACTTCGTCCACCCGGATTTCCGTGCCGTCGCGACCGAGCGTGTTCGTAAGATGGAGGAGACGGGGGAGGCGGTCTATCTCCTCGAAGAGAAGCTACTTCGGCTCGACGGATCGGTGATCGACGTCGAGGTCGCCGGCACGGCCATCGCGTACGAAGGTGAGCCCGCGATCCAGCTCGTCGGACGCGACGTCACGGAGCGAAACCGCAGCGAAGCAGAGCGCCGAACGCTCGAGTCGCGCCTTCACAGCGCGCGGCATCACGAGAGCCTGGTTGGCGTCGCTGAAGGCATCGCGCACCAGCTCGCGGGCCTCGCGTCGGCGATCGTCGGCACGGCGGACGAGGCGCTCTCGGTTGCCGTCGAAGCTCGCACGGAGCGGGCGCTCCGCGCCGTCCGGAGCGCCGGGCTGCGGATCGCGGCGCTCGAAGACCAGCTCCGCGGCTTCGCCGGCCGGGGCCGTGTCGTGAGCCGACGCATCGATCTCTCGCAGCTCGTGGTGGACGTCTCGGAGCGGATCGAGGCCGAGCTCGGGCGCCAGGCGGGAGTGAGCTACGAGCTGCCCGGTGATCTCCCGCGTGTGTCGGTCGACGCCGCGCTCGTGCGGCGGGTCGTGCTCGATCTGGTTCGAAACGCAGCCGACGCGCTCGGCGCCGGGCCTGGATCGGTTCGCGTGACGACCCGCGCCGTCGATGCGGGCGCCGAGCTGCTCGCGAGCGTCGAGCCGCCCGGACTGCTCGAGCCCGGCCGCTACGTCGCGCTCGAAGTCCGCGACACCGGGTGCGGCATGGATCCCGAGACGCGCAGCCGCATGCTCGACCCGTTCTTCAGCACGAAGTCTCCGGGACGCGGGCTCGGCCTGTCCGAAGTGATTGGACTGGTCCGAGCGCAGGGTGGCGGTCTCCAGGTGCAGAGCGAGGTCGGAGCGGGCACGATCGTCACGGTCCTGCTCCCGGCCCTTCCGGAGCTCGCGAGTGCCGGACCTCGCCCTCGCGCGCACGACCACGCGAGTGGCCAGAGCTAGGACCGCAGGGCGGAAGTCTGGAGCGCTCGAGACCCGGCCCGCCCGGCGCCGGCGCGCGCGCTGGTGGCTGCGCGGCGTGCTGTGCATCGCCGGAGCGAGCGTCCTTCCCGTGGTCGTGCTGCGCTTCGTCGATCCTCCGACGACGGCCTTCGTCCTGCGCTACCGGGTCGCATCGCTCTTCGAGAACGCTCCGCCGCTGCGCCGGGAGTGGGCGAGCTGGGACGAGATCTCGCCTGCGATGAAGCTCGCGGTCATCGCTTCCGAAGACCAGCGCTTCGCATCACACGCCGGATTCGACGTCGACGCGATCCAGCAGGCGTGGACTCACAACGAGCGCGGCCGGCGCGTGAGAGGAGGGAGCACGATCTCGCAGCAGCTCGCGAAGAATCTCTTTCTCTGGCCACAGCGAAGCTGGGCTCGCAAGGGCCTCGAGGCCTGGTTCACGCTCTGGATCGAGCTGCTCTGGCCGAAGCGCCGCGTGCTCGAGGTCTATCTCAACGTGATCGAGCTCGGTCCCGGAATCTTCGGCGTCGAGGCCGCATCCCGGCATTACTTCGGGCTTCCCGCGAAGCGCATCGACCGGCGGCAGGCTGCGCTGCTCGCGGCGGTGCTTCCGAATCCGCGACGCCTCGACGCGGGGGACCCATCACCCTACGTCCGCAGCCGCGCGAGCTGGATCCTCGTGCAAATGGGCCGGCTCGGCGACGTCGCGAGCTCGCTCTGATCGGTCACAGCTCCGCGAAGAAGTCGTTGCCTTTGTCGTCGACCACGATGAACGCCGGGAAGTCCTCGACCTCGATGCGGAAGACCGCCTCCATCCCGAGCTCGGGATACTCGAGCACCTCGACTCTCTTGATGCAGCGCTCGGCCAGGATGGCAGCAGGTCCGCCAATCGATCCGAGATAGAAGCCCCCGTGCCGTTTGCACGCGTCGGTCACGGCGCGCGAGCGGTTGCCCTTGGCGAGCGTCACGAAGCTCCCGCCGTGCTGCATGAACAGATCGACGTACGAATCCATCCGGCCCGCGGTGGTCGGACCGAAGGATCCCGAAGCATGGCCCGCCGGCGTCTTCGCCGGCCCGGCGTAGTAGATCGGGTGCGCCTTTGCGTACTCCGGCAGCCCTTCTCCCCGGTCGATGCGCTCCTTGAGCTTCGCGTGCGCGATGTCGCGCGCGACGACCATCGGGCCGGTGAGCGATAGCCGCGTCTTGATCGGATGGCGCGCGAGCTGCGCACGGATCTCGTTCATCGGGCGCCGCAGGTCGATCCGCACCACGTCGACACCGATCTCGTCGCCGGTGACGTCGGGAAGGAAGCGCGCCGGGTTGGTCTCGAGCTGCTCGAGGAAGATTCCGTCGCGTGTGATCTTGCCCAGCGCCTGGCGGTCGGCCGAGCAGGAGACGCCCATCGCGACGGGGCACGACGCGCCGTGGCGCGGCAGGCGGATGACGCGGACGTCGTGGCAGAAGTACTTGCCGCCGAACTGGGCGCCGATCCCCAGCCGGCGCGAGATCTCGAGAACCTTTGCTTCGAGCTCGACGTCGCGCAGCGCGTGGCCGAGCGCGTTGCCCTTCGTCGGCAACGAGTCGAGCGCGCGGCAGCTCGCGAGCTTCACGGTCTTGAGCGCGAGCTCGGCGGAGGTGCCACCGATCGCGAAGGCGAGATGATACGGCGGACACGCCGCCGTCCCGAGCGTCCTCATCTTCTGCTCGAGGAACGCCACGAGCGAATCAGGATTGAGCAGGGCCTTCGTTTCCTGATACAGGAACGTCTTGTTGGCCGAGCCTCCGCCCTTGGTGATGAAGAGAAAGTGATACTCGTCGCCGTCGCCGGCATGGATCTCGATCTGCGCCGGAAGGTTCGTTCCGGTGTTCACTTCCTCGTACATGTCGAGCGGCGCGACTTGCGAGTAGCGGAGATTCGTTCGGGTGTAGGTCTGGAAGATGCCCCGGGCGAGCGCCTCCTCGTCGCCGCCGCCGGTGAACACCCACTGTCCCTTGTCGGCGACCACGATCGCCGTGCCGGTGTCCTGGCACGACGGCAGCACCATGCCCGACGAGACGCTGGCGTTTTGCAGCATGTTGCGCGCGACGAATCGGTCGTTGTCGGATGCTTCGGGGTCGTCCAGGATCGCGCGGAGCTGCGCCAGGTGTCCGGGTCGGAACAGATGAGAGACGTCGCGGATCGCCTCGGCGGCGAGGAGCGTCAGCGCCGCGGGATCGACCTCGAGCACATCGTGGCC
>JADLGR010000217.1 GCA_020849175.1 Deltaproteobacteria bacterium | reverse complement strand
TGGTCGCAGACGGCATGGGCGGGCACAGCGCGGGTCAGGTCGCGAGCGCGATCGCGATCGCGGCGATGCTCGACGCGGTCCGCTCGTCGGAGGTCGCCGGCAGCCTCACCGAGCGGCTGCGTGCCGCCGTCGCCCACGCGAACTCGCGGATCTTCGAGGCGGCCGTGGCGCGCGCCGAGCTCTCCGGGATGGGCACGACGCTCGTGGCGCTGCTGCTCCGCGCGGGTCGCGCTGCCGTGGCACACGTGGGAGACAGCCGCGTGTACCGCGTTCGCGCCGGCCGGATCCGCCAGCTGACCGACGATCACTCCCTGGTCGGCGAGCTGCAGCGGCGGGGCGAGATCAGCGCCGACGCGGCGCGGGAGCACCCGCACCGTCACGTGTTGACGCGGGCCCTCGGCGTCAAGGCCGAGGCGGAGCCCGATCTCGGCGAGCTGACGGTCGAACCGGGCGACGTGTTCGTCCTGTGCAGCGACGGTCTCACGCATCACGTGCGCGACGAGGAGATCGCGAAGGCCGTGAGCGCTGGCGAAGACGCCGGCGCGGCGTGTGAGCGCCTCGTCGCACTCGCGAACGCCCGCGGTGGCGACGACAACATCAGCGTCCTCATCGTGGGGTGTGACGCCTAGGCGCGAGCCGGTGTCGTCTCCGCCCCGCGAGGCCCGTCTCAGCGCTCGGTCAGGCCCTTGAGCCTCGCCCGCAGCCGCAGCATCGCCTTGGTGTGGATCTGGCAGACGCGCGACTCGGTGATGCCGAGGATGTTGCCGATCTCCTTCATGTTGAGATCGTCGTAGTAGTAGAAGGAGACGACGAGTCGCTCCTTCTCGGGAAGCAGCGAGATGGTGTCCGCGACGATGTTGCGCTGCTCGGCGAGCTTCAGCGACGCGAAGGGATTCTCGGAGTGCACGTCCTCGACGATGTCCGCGAAGGTCCCCGTGCGCTCACCGTCTTGTCCGCCGCCCCGCACCTCTTCCAGATTCACCAGTGAGATGCCGCGCACCTGGTTCATGAGCTCGTGGAACTTGTCGATCTGCAGACCGAGCGAGTCGGCGACTTCTTCGTCGCTGGCCGAGCGGCCGAGGCGCTGCTCGACTTCGCCGTACGCACGTTCGAGGCGGCGGCTCTTCTGCCGTACGCTGCGAGGCACCCAGTCGAGCGAGCGGAGCTGATCGAGGATCGCTCCTTTGATTCGAAACTCGGCGTAGGTCTTGAACTTGCAGTTCTTGTCGGGATCGTACTTGTCGATCGCGTCGATGAGACCGATGACGCCCGTGTTGTGGAGATCGTCGAGATCGATGTGCGAAGGCAGACGTACGGCGATGCGGTTCACGATGTAGCGAATGAGCGGACCGTGCTCGAGAACGATCTGTTCCTTGAGCGTGGCCGGGATCTCGGCGTTCGTTTCCTTGAGCTCGCGGAGCATCGCCTCCATGCAGATCTTCCCCCTGGTGATCGGCCGTTCGTCCGTGCCCGTCGGGCTTCCTGCCGCGCGGCTGCGGACCTGCTGCCGGGAGAAGCACGGGGCATGCCAATCACCACGCGCTGCGCGAGGCCGAGGCGGGCGCCGCCGCCCGCCGTGCGGGCCGGAGCGGCTAACCCACTCGTGCGTCGGCGCTTTCCTGCAGCGGTCCGGCGCCGCAGCGTGGGATCCGATCAGGAGGAGCCGTGCAGCCGCGCGCGGCGGCAGGCAGGGGCGAACGGCAGAAGCGTCAGGGAACCGACGGTCGGAGCGGGGAGGGGTTACGAATCCGTCACCCGAGATTCATCTTCTTCATCTTCTCGAGCAGGGTCGTCCGGTTGAGACCGAGGAGCTGCGCCGCGCGGTTCTTGTTGCCGTGCGTCAGGTCGAGGGCCTGCGCGATGAGATCTCGCTGGATGCGCTCGACCACGTCGTTGAACGCGATGCCCTGGTCGGAGACCCGTGGCGCTCCGACCGGTACGGGCTCCTTGGGCCCCCGAAGCTGGGGGGGCAGGTCCTCGACACGGACCTCGCGCTCGCTGCACAGGACGCAGATCTGTTCGACGACGTTCTCGAGCTGCCGCACGTTTCCGGGCCAGTCGTAGGCGCACAACAGTCGCAGCGCGTCCGGCGAGATCGACTCGACGGCTCGTCCCTTCTCGCGCCGCATCGCCTCGAAGAAGTGCTGGACGAGGAGCGGGATGTCGTCGCGCCGCTCGCGAAGCGACGGGGTCTCGATCGGGATGACGTTGAGGCGGTAGAAGAGATCTTCGCGGAAGCGCTTCTCGCGAATCGCCAGCTCGAGGTCCTGGTTGGTGGCGGCGAGAACCCGGACGTTGACGCGAACCGTTCTCGACGAGCCCACCGGCTCGAAAGTCCGGTCCTGCAGCACGCGCAGGAGCTTGACCTGGAGGGTGGGGCTCATGTCGCCGATCTCGTCGAGAAAGATCGTCCCGCCGTTCGCGACGGAGAAGCGGCCTTCGCGGTGCGCCACCGCGTTGGTGAAGGCTCCCTTCACGTGTCCGAAGAGCTCGGATTCGAGCAGCTCTTCCGGAATCGCACCGCAGTTGACGGTGACGAACATGCGATCCGCCCGGCGGCTGTTGAAGTGGAGCGCGCGCGCGATCAGCTCCTTGCCGGTCCCGCTCTCGCCTGTGATGAGCACCGTGCTGTCGGTGTCGGCGACCTTCTCGACCTGTTCGAGCACCTGCCGCAGGGCAGCGCTCTGGCCGACGATGTTCTCGAAGCGGTAGCGCGAGCGGAGCTGGCTCTGGAGCAGTCGGTTCTCGGCTTTGAGGCGCCCGTGCTCGATGGCCTGCTCGACGAGGCGTCGCACGACGTCGAGGTTCGCCTGGTCGAAGGGCTTCTCGAGGTACCAGAAGGCGCCCGCGCGCAGGGCCTCGACCGAGTGCTCGGGGCTGCCATAGCCCGTGATCACGATGCACGGCAGATCGGGCTCGAGGTCGTGGATCTGCCGGATCAGCTCGAGGCCCGAGAGACCGGGCATGCGAACGTCGGCGAGGACGAGATCTACGGTCTGCGACGAGACGGCGGAGAGGGCCTCGCTCGCGTCGCGCGCCGTCGACACGACGTGACCGACGCGGGCGAGGATGCGTTCGAGAGCCCTCCGGTAGAGCTCTTCGTCGTCGACCACGAGTACGTGCGATTTTCGCAGACGAACCTCCGCCGCTCGGCGAAGGGGGGCAGGCCCAGTGTATCGGCGTGCGCGGGGCCTTCAAGGAGGGGCTCGCGCCCGTCTCGGGGCCCCGACGCGGGGCGCCGGATCACAGCGGGTCGACTCCGGACCTCCGCCTGCGAGCGCTCGAGCACGTGCGCGTCGCGGGTCTGGTGCCGCACAGACCATCGGGTAGATTTCGCGACATCCCGCAGCCGGTGGTGTGTGATGGGGCTTCGCCGTTGACTGGCACCTCGCTCGTCGTGCGAATCCTCGTCGTCCTCCCGACGCTTCGGGAGGCCGACGGTGACCGGTTCGGCATCCTCCCGGCGCTGCGCCGGCTGGGAGGCGAAGCGCGAATCGAGGTCGCTGCGAGTGCGGACGCGTGCGTCGCCCGTGTTCGTGAGGACGACGTCGATCTCGTCGTCGTCGACGCGCGCCTCGGGGCCGAGTGCACGTCGCTCCTGGAGACGCTGCGCTTCGGGCAAACGCCCGCCATCGTGGTGATGGTGGACGCGGAGCCCGCTGCGGCGCTCGACGCGCATCGCCACGGGGCGGCGGACTGCGTCGCCGCGGGCCCGGAGCTGGCGGACACGCTGCCCGCGGTCGCGCTGGAGCAGATCCGACGCGCCCGAGCGCTTCGCGAGCAGGGAGCGGCCGAGCAGCGGCTCGAGCGCCTGGAGCGACTCAACGACGCCATCGTTCGCACGATCCCCGCGGCGCTCGCGGTTCTGGACGGAGGCCACCGGCTGCTCGCGGTGAATCCGGAGTTCGTCCGGAGCTTCGGCGTCTCGGCCGAGGGCGCGGCGGGTCGTGCGCTCGACGACGTCCTGCCCCGCGATCTCCTCGAGACCGGAGGCGTCGAGGAGCTACTCGCCCGGGCGGCAGCCGGCGAGCCGGCGCCCGCGCGCGTCGGCCGGATGGTCATGTCAGGCGGCGCGGCGCGCGCCTTCGACCTTCGTGCGACTCGGCTCGATGCCGAGGGTCGTGTGCTGCTCGTGCTCTCGGACGTGAGCGAGCGAGAGCACCTCGCCCGGCGCATCGCAGAGCTCCAGCACTACAACGAGAACATCATCCAGAACATGAACAGCGCGCTGCTCGTGGTCGATCCGGACGGCGTCATCGCGTTCGCGAATCCGACGGCGGAGCGCATCCTCGGCGCGCAAGCGCTGCCGGGCCGAAAGATCTGGGACTGGTTCCCGACGACGCCCCGTGACAAGGTGCTGATGGCGCGGACACTGGCGCACGGCGCGCGCTTCCGCGGAGCGGAGACGGTGATCACGCTGCGCGACGGCGGTCTCGTTCCGATCGGAATCTCGTGCGCTCCGCTGGCCGGCGCCGATGGCCGCAGCCTCGGAGCCGTCGCCATCTTCCAGGACCTCTCGGAGATCAAGGGCCTGCAGCGGCAGGCCCTCCAGAACGAGAAGCTCGCATCGATCGGCCAGCTCGCGGCCGGCGTCGCGCACGAGATCAACAACCCGATGGGGTTCATTCACGCGAACCTGATGCAGATGGCCGAGTACCTGAGCGATCTGCGAAGGCTCTGGGAGCGCGTGCTCGCGCTCCAGAACGCCGTTCGGACCGCGGACGCCGAGGCGATCCGGCGGCATTCGGACGACCTCGATCGGCTCGCCGAGGAGGTCGACGCGGCGTTCGTCGTCGCAGACTTCGCCAAGGCCGTTCGCGAATCGCAGGAGGGCTCCGAGCGCATCCGGCACATCGTGCAGGACCTGCGCGACTTCTCGCGGCACGACACCGGCGAGCAGGCGCTGGCCGACGTGAACGAGTGCCTCGATTCGACGGCGAACATCGTCTGGACGATGATGAAGCACTCGGTCGTCCTCAAGCGCAGCTATGAGGACCTGCCGCGCCTGCGCTGCTATCCGATGCAGCTCAAGCAGGTGTTCATGAACCTGCTCATGAATGCGTATCAGGCGATTGCCGAGCAGGTCGGGCGATCCGGAGAGACCGGCGAGATCCGGCTCGCGACACGACTCGATGGCGATGGCCTCGTCATCGAAGTGAGCGACACGGGCGTGGGGATCGTGCGCGAGAACCTCGGCCGGATCTTCGATCCCTTCTTCACGACGAAGGAGGTCGGGGTTGGAACGGGGCTCGGCCTCTCGACGTCGTTCGGGATCGTTCAACGACATGGCGGAACCATTCGCGTCCGCAGCGAGCCGGGAGAAGGCGCGACGTTCGAGGTCGTCTTGCCGCTCGAGCGCGAGGACGGCGAGGCGGACGAGGCGAACGCGTGACGACGGAGCGCCCCGTGCTTCTCGTCGTCGACGACGAGGTGCGGATCCTCACGGCGCTGCGACGGGTGCTGCGGCGGGAGGCGTACGAGATCCTGACGGCGGAGACGCCCGCCGAGGCCCTGCGCCTGCTCGATGCGCACCGAGTGGATCTCGTCCTTTCCGATCACAAGATGCCGGGGATGAGCGGGCTCGCGTTGCTGGCGGCGGCGGCACGCAAGCAGCCGGCCGCTGGCCGCGTGCTGATCACCGGTTGGACCGAGGAGGTGCCGGCCGAGGACCTCGCCGCGATCGGCGTCAGGGCGCTCCTGCCCAAGCCGTGGGACGACGCGGATCTCAAGGCGACGCTGCGCAAGGCGCTCGGGCGCTAGCAAGGCCATCGCCCGCCGCCGGCGGATGCCGGCGACCGCCTACGGGAGCCGGCTCAGGTACTCGAGGTCGGTCTTCTGGGAGTTCTTCGCGCCGATCGCGAGGACGCGGAACCGGCGCACCTCGCCGCGTGTGTAGTAGATGCGGCCCTTGCCGGCGAAGCCGAGCTCGAAGATCGAGAGGTGCGGCGGCAGCCCGCCGACTTTTCGTCGAACCGCTGCGGTGTCGGGCTCGTCCGAGAGACGCTTCATCGCCTCCTCGGCCTTGAGCTTCATGTCCGTGTCGCGAAGGCCCACCAGGTCGTCGATCGCGCGGTCGTCGATCTCGAGGTTCTTGTAGAGCGTTCGCAGCCGCTTGCCGAGGTGCTCGGCCTCGCGGGCACGGCTGCCCGTGCCGGCAGCAGGAGCTGCCGCGGCGCGCGCGGCGCCTTCGAGCTTCGACTGGAGCTGCTGGATCTCCTGGTCCCGGCGCCCGACGTCGCGCAGAGCCTCGTCGAGCATCTCCTCGAGGCTGCGTCGTTCGGTCTCGAGATCGGAGCTGCGGGCCGCGACCTTGCGCAGCGCCGACTCGCGGCGACCGAGGTCGGCGAGCTTCTCCTGGAGCGATGCACGCTCGCGCTGCAGTGCCTCGATCTCCTCGGCCTGGTCCTCTTCGATCGGCTCGACCTGTGCGAGGCGCGAGCGCACGGCATCGAGCTCGCGCTCGATGCCGGCAGCACGCTCGGCAGTCGCGTCGCGCGCGGTGATCGCCGCTGCGAGCCGTTCGGCCTCGCCACGCGCGAGCGCGCGGTTGTAGCGGAAGAGCGCGGCGAGCATCACCGCGGCGTAGCCGACGAGGATCCCGTTCGCGATCAGCGAGTCCTGCGGGAGCGAGACCGATACGTCGGCTGTCGCGGGCAGCAGGCGCTCGGCTTCGCGTAGGGCCGCGGTCACGTCGGCCGTCGGGGGCGGTGGAATCGCGTGGCCTCCGAGGTAGAGAGGTGTCACGCCATCGGCCGCCATGACGAGCACGCTGACGTGAAGGCCGCCGACGCGCACCCACGCCGACTTGCGCACATCGTCGTCGATCCGGCGCTGGATCTGCGCGTAGATCGCCCCGCGTGCGGGATCCACCCGGATCGCCTGGTCGACGACCGCACGGAAGTGTCTGCGCAAGGCGAACTCGGCCGCGCGTACCGAGAAGTAGTCGATCAGGACGAACGCGAAGAAGGCGAGATAGAGCACGCGAAACGAGGCGAGCCGGTCCAGGACGCCGGGCGAAGGGGCACCTCCAGTCGAGGGCGCGGACAGTACTTGCGGGATGGCTTCCCTCACCCGTCGCAAGCATACCCGGAACCCGACACCGGGCGCACACCCCCGAAGGCGGGTGCGCTGCTACCGTGGCCGGCCGTGCGCGTCGTCGACCTCGACCGGGACATGAGCGACGTGATCCCGACCGGGACCACGCGCGACAGCGAGTATCTGTTCGATCGAATGACCGAGCGCACGCTCGCGCTGGCTTGCGCCGGCCCGGGACGGCGCGTCCTCGACTGTGCGAGCGGATTCGGACAGGACGCGATCGCGCTGGCAGCGCGGGGAGGTTCCGTGGTCGGGGCCGAACCCTCGGCGCGGATGACCGGCTGGGCGCGCCTCGTGAGCGCGAAGGCCGAAGGGCCCGTTCCGGCCTGGGTGCGGGCGTGGTCGCACAGCCTCCCGTTCGCGACGGGCAGCTTCGATGCGGTGCTGTGCAAAGGAGCGATCGATCACTTCGATCGTCCGGCGCGCGCGATCGCCGAGATGGCGCGCGTCACGCGGCCCGCGGGCCGCGTGATCCTCGCGATCGCGAACTTCGAATCGCTCGCGTGTCGGACGGCACGCGCGCTCGACGCGCTGCAGGAGGGACTGCTCGGCCGCACGCTGCCGCGGGGGCGCCGCCACTACGACGTGCCGGCCGATCACTTCACGCGGTACGACCTCGATCTCATGCGCGAGCAGGCGAGTCGGTACCTCGAGCTCGACCGGGTCGAGGGGATCTCGCTGCTCTGGGGCCTGCCGCAGTGGACGCGTACGGTCGAGCGGCTGCCGTATCGCTGTGCGTCGCGCGCGCTGCGCGGCGCCGACTGGATCGCGCGCCGTGAGCCCCGGCTCGCAGACGTCGTCGTGCTCGCCGGACGTCCGCGACCTCGGTAGCTCAGGCGTTCGCTGCGCGCCGCCGTCGCTCGTCGAGGAGCTCGACGTAGACCGCGAGCGTCGCCTGCGCGACACGTGGCCACGAGAACGTCTCGATGATCCGGGCGCGGGCGCGTGCGCCGAGCGCGATGCGCGTCTCGGGGGATGCGAGCAGGCCGAGGATCCCCTCGGCAAGCGCAGCGGGATCGCCGGGCGGGACGAGAACTCCGCCGGCACCGACTCGCATCACCTCTGGCAGCGCTCCCGCGGCCGTCGCGACGACGGGCGCGCCGCACGCCATCGCTTCCGCCGCCGGAAGGCCGAAGCCTTCGTACAGCGAGGGCACGACGACGAGGCTCGCACGCGCGTAGAGCTGGAGCAGCTCGTGCGTCTCCACGCGTCCGGTGATGTGCACGCGGCCCTCGACGCCGAGCGCCCGCGCCCGCTCGCGGGCGGGATTCTCGGCCGACGCCTCGTCGACGAGCGTTAGCGTGACGTGCGCCGGGAGCCGTGCGAGGGCCTCGAGCAGCACGGGGACGCCCTTGTTCGGGTCGGCGGCGCGGGCGACGCAGAGAAGCTCGGCCGAGGAGCGCGAGACGCCCGCAAGCGGCCGGAACAGGTCCGTATCGAGACCATTCCAGACCATCCGCAGCCGTTCGGGGCGAACGCGAAAGTCGCGGACGATCTCGCGACCGCTCTGCGCCGACGACGTGAGGACGCGATCGAGCTGCCGCGCCACGAAGGCCTGCATGCCGACCGGATAGAGCTCCATGGTCCCGAGAGCCTCACGGAAGCTGCGGTCACGCGCGAACGACGCCCGCCGATCGACCGAGAGCGGGTGGTGGATCGTCGTCACCACCGGGAGGCCGATGGCCTTGAGCAGCAACGTCGCCCAGCCGAGCGACTGCACGTCGTGCACGAGGTCGAAGCGCTCGCCGGCGCGAACGCGGGAGAGCAGCGTGCGGACCGCCCGTACGCTGAAGGCGAACGGCTCGGGGAGGAAGCCGAACCAGGTCGCACCGTACTCCCAGAAGTTGAGCGGCTCGAAGATTCGCAGCGGATTCGGCTGCGGCAGGATCGCAGCCGGGTTCGGGTCGAAGCGGCGGGCCCAGAAGCCTTCGTTCGGGATGCACGTCAGGCTCGCGGCGAAGGGCATCGGGTCGGGATGTGGCGGGCCGGCGAGCACGTGGACGGCGTGTCCGAGCCGCGCGAGCTCGCGCGCGAGGAACCAGAGATAGATGCCCTGGCCGCCGCTTCGCATGTTTCCGCGGTAGGCGAGCAGCGCGATCCGCAGCGGGCGTGAGCTCAAGCGGGCCGGCAGGCGGCGCGCTCGCGCTTCTGCGCATAGAGCACGACGCTCTTCGGGCACACGAAGTCGAGCGCCTTCTCGAGCCGGTCCATGATCGGCGACTGCGTCGCGCGAATCAGGAACTCACGATACGCCCGCACCAGCCGACTCTCGTCGGCCTTCGGCAGCCCGGCGATCGAGCGCAGCGCCCAGTACGGAGTGTGGAGAGCATGCGCGAATCCGACGGCCGTGGTGGCGAGACCGGCCTCGGCCAGCCCCCGGGCGAGAACGCGCGGACTGAAGATCCGAATGTGACCTCCCGGACTCTCGAAGTAGTCGTCTCCGAGGCGCAGGTAGAGGTGCTCGCTGGTCGCCGTCGGAATCGTCACCGCGACACGTCCGTCGACCTTGACGACCCGCGCGAGCTCGCGGGCGGCGGCGCGCCAGTCGTGAACGTGCTCCATGACCTCCGAGCAGATGACACGGTCGAACGTCGCCTCGCGAAACGGCAGGTGAAACGCGTTGCCATGGATCATGACGCCGAACGATCCGAGCTCGCGCGCACGGGCGCGCAGCGGTCCCGATCCGCGGTCGAGCGAGTCGCGATCGAGATCGAGTCCGACGACACGCGCGCCGCGCTCGAGCGCGCCGAAGCAGTGCCGACCTTCTCCGCAGCCCGCGTCGAGGACGAGGTCCCCGGGCCGGACGTCAAGCCGCGCGAGATCGACGGTGAGAAGCACGGAGCGTCTCCTCGAAGACGTGCACGAGCCGCTCCGCGGCCTCGCTCCAGCGGAACAGACGGGCCACCCTCGCACGCGCCGCACGACCCATGCGCGCAGCGCGCTCCGGATCCGAGAGGACGTCCGAGATCGCGGCCGCGAGCGCACGAGGATCACGCGGGGGCACGAGGCGACCGGTCTGCCCATCCGTTCCGACCACCTCGGGAAGGGCGCCGACCGCGTTCGCGACCACCGGAAGACCGCAGGCCATCGCCTCGCTCGCCGGGAAGCCGAACCCCTCGAAGAACGACGGGACGACGGCCACGCGCGCCGTCGAATACTGGGCGACGAGCTCGGGGACCGTGAGCATCTCGCGGTGCAGGATCACGCGGTCTTCGAGGCCGTGCCGGCGAATGAAGCGCGGAACGAGACCCGAATCTGGAATTCGGCCGTCGACGATCTTGAGGGTCACGTGCGGCGGCAAGTGCGTCATCGCCTCGAGGAGCGTGCCGATTCCCTTCTTGCGGTCTTCGGTGCGGCCCACGAAGAGCAGATCGGCCTCGATCCTCTGACCTTCGACGGGGCGGAAGGTCTCGAGGTCGGTGCCGTTGTAGACGACCGGCACCTCTTTCTCCGGGATCCCGAAGTGGCGTTCGATCTCGCTTCGGGACGCCTCGCTGACGGTCACGATGCGCGCAAGTCGTGGCGCGACGACCTGCTGCATGAGGAGCGGGAAGTAGAGCGTTCGGCGGACCTTCTTGCGGAAGGAAGGGTCGATCGCAAAGTCGGCCTCGCGGTCGATGTGCAGCGGATGGTGGATCACCGAGACCACGGGCGTGCCGGCGGCCTGGATTCCGAGCAGACCCCACGACAGACACTGGTTGTCGAAGACGACGTCGAAGCGGTGACGGCGCTGCAGGGCGCGCCAGCGCAGCAGCAGCCGCAGGCCGAAGCTCTGCATCTCGGGAAAGACGCCGATTCGCGAGACGCCCAGCTCCCAGAGGTTGATCGGCCAGAGCAGCCGCAGGGGGTGCTCGCGTCGGGCCCAGTCCGGATGGGGAACGCCGAAGACGTTCTCGTTCGGGATGACGTGCAACGGGACGCCGGCGTCGAGCTGGGGAAGTGGCGGACCGGCGATCACGTGGACGTCGTGACCCGCGCGCTTCCACTCGTTCGCGAGATGCGCGGCGTAGATGCCCTGGCCGCCGCAGAACATGTTCCCGCGATAGGTGAGCAGGGCGATTCGCACGGCCGACGTCCTAGCGGCGCGCTGCGTGCCGCGCGCGCGCGTGCGGTCGTGCACGGTCGCGTCGTCCGCGCACGCTCACGCCTGCTTCTCGCCCGGCGGCTGCGGCGCGACGGGCTCCGCAGCTTCCGGCTCGACGCGGATCGTCGCGATCGTCCAGCCGACCCAGAAGGTGAGGCCGAGAACGAAGAAGACGAGTGCTGCGACGGGAACTGCGAGCGCCCAGTAGCTGCCCGAGAGGATTCCCAGCAAGAAGACGATGCCGACGACGGCGACGCCCGCGCACAGCAGGCCACCCTGGACCCGCGACGAATCCGTCATGCGTCGCTCCACCTCTTCGCTGGGCGGCCCTGACGGGCCGGAGGGCGAAGAATCGGCGGCTCGGCCCCGACTGTCAACCGAGTCTGTGGACCGTCACAATCGGACCAGCATCCCATCGTCCGCAGTCTCGAAAGCGAGTCGACCCCGCCGCGCGGACGTGTCGCTGCCGAGGTGCGTCAGGATCATGCGCCCGCAATCGAACTCGCCCTTGCGCTCGACCAGCTCTTCGTGACTGAGATGGAAGTCGTAGCCGCGGACGAGCTGCGTGCACTCGCAGACGAAGAGCTGAGAGTTGCTCGCAAAGCGCGGCAGACCCTCGAACCAGCCCGTGTCTCCGGTGTAGACCACACGTTCGTTTCCACAACGGACCCCGACACCGTGCGGGCAGGCGTCGGGCTGGTGATGGACCGCAAAGGCCGAGACCTGAGCCGGGCCGACTTCCACCTCGCCCTGCGTCGAGAGCTCGACGAAGAGCAGCGGGTGGTTCCGTTCGGCGTCGACGAGCGGGTGGCCGAGCGCAGCGGACGCAGCGCGTACGCGTGCCTCGACGCCGGGAGGTCCGCCGATGTGCAGCGGGCGGCGCCGGCCGTCTTCATAGAGGCTCGCGAGCAGGAACTGCGGGATGCCTCCGAAATGATCGGCATGGAAGTGCGAGATGAGGATGGCGTCGATCTCCTCTCGCGCGATGCCGAGCGCCGCCATCCCGGTTCCAGTCGTCATGCCGCAGTCGAGGAGAACGGTTCCACCCGCGAGACGCACCACGACGGCCGCCTGACGCCTTCCGCCGGCGCCGAACGCATCGCTCGTTCCAACGAAGATCACCTCGCTCATGCCAGCGCACCCTCGGCATTCTCGCCGGTGCAGGCGTGGAAGCGGCCACCGGCAAAGACGCCGCGACGCGCCGTAAAGCCGGCCGGAACCCGCTCGCCGTCCCAGACCACGACGTCCTCGAGTCGCGCACCGGGACCGATCTCGGCGCCGGCCCCGATCACGAGGCCACGCGCGAACCGCGTTCCCTCCCGACGAGCGCGGACATCCGGGTCGAGGAACGAGAGCCGCGGAGGGTCGAGGTTCGCGGCCAGATATTCGGAGGGGCTTCCGAC
>JADLGR010000216.1 GCA_020849175.1 Deltaproteobacteria bacterium | reverse complement strand
TGTATGACGCAGCGCATCTTGACGCGTTGCGTGATCTGCAACGCTTTGCGTCGCCGACCATGAACGCGGACACCGTGCTCGTGCGAGGCGATGGCCGGAGCACCGTGAGCAGACGGCCCGCGCGACGGCGCATGCGGGTGCTGCAGAGGAGTGGAAGAGCGGATGAGTGAAAACGGACGGGTCTCTCGTCGGAGCTTCCTGCGCCTGGCCGGTGTCGTCGGGCTCGGAACGGTCGCGATGCCGCGCGACCTGTTCGCCGCGTACGATTTCGTGGCGCCCGTCTCCGTCGCGAATCCGCTCGCCGACTATCCGAACCGCGGGTGGGAGAAGCAGTACCGCGACGTCTACATGACCGACGGCTCGTTCCATTTCCTCTGTGCGCCGAACGACACGCACAACTGCCTGCTCAAGGCCTACACGAAGAACGGCGTCATCGTCCGCGTCGAGCCGAGCTACGGCTACGGCAAGGCGAAGGACCTCGACGGCAACGGCGCTTCGTCGCGCTGGGATCCGCGCGCGTGCCAGAAGGGCATCGCGCTCGGCCGGCGAATCTACGGAGACCGGCGCGTCAAGGGCGCGCGCGTTCGCAGCGGCTTCCGGCAGTGGGTCGAGCAGGGCTTCCCGCGCGGGACCGACGGCCGCCCGCCCGCCGATCTGTTCCGGCGTGGAGAGGACGCGTGGGAGAGCGTCCCGTTCGAGACGGCGTTCGACCTCCATGCGCGCGCGCTCGTGAACATCGCGCAGACCTACTCGGGAGAGAAGGGCGCGGAGCTGCTGCGCGCACAGGGCTACGACCCGGCGATGATCGAGACGCTCGACGGCGCCGGAACGCGAACGCTCAAGCACCGCGGCGGCATGCCCTTCCTCGGCCCGCTGCGCCTGTACGGACTTGCACGCTTTGCGAACACGCTGGGTCTTCTCGACGCGAAGCTTCGCGGCGTTCCTGCCGAGCAGGCGAAGGGCGGGACGAACTGGGATTCGTACTCCTGGCACACGGACCTTCCGCCGGGGCACCCGATGGTGACTGGCGAGCAGACGGTCGAATTCGATCTCTTCTCGGCGGAGCGCTCGAAGCTGCTCATCGTGTGGGGCATGAACTGGATCACGACCAAGATGCCCGACGGGCACTGGCTGACCGAGGCGCGCCAGCGCGGGACGAAGATCGTCGTGGTCGCGGCCGAGTACAGCGCGACGGCGAACAAGGGCGACGAGGTGATCGTCGTGCGGCCGGGAACGACCCCTGCACTCGCGCTCGGGCTCGCGCAGGTGATCGTCAAGGAGAAGCTGTACGACGCCGCGTTCGTTCGCCGAAACACGGACCTTCCGCTGCTCGTGCGCATGGACACGCTCGCGCCGCTCACGGCGCAGGATCTGCGCGCGGATGCCGCGCCGGCGCCGCTCGAAGGCGTGACGCTCCTCCAGCCCGGCCAGAAGCCTCCGGCGCCGACCGATCAGGCCGGGCAGTTCGTCTCCGCTGCGCTCCGGAAGGAGTGGGGCGATTTCGTCGTCTGGGATCGCAAGACGAAGGCCCCGGCCGCCGTCACGCGCGACCAGGTGGGTACGCGCTTCGATGCCCGCGGTGTCGACCCGGCGCTCGAAGGCAGCTTCACCGTCACGCTCGCTTCGGGGGCGAAGGTCGAGGTGCGCCCGGTCTTCGATCTCCTGCGCCAGTATCTGTTCGAGAACTTCGATCCGGCGACGACTTCGCGGATCACCTGGGCCCCGAGCAAGGCGATCGTCTCGCTCGCGCGCGACATCGCGAAGAACCCCGAACACGTGCTCTTCGCGCTCGGGATGGGTCCGAACCAGTTCTTCAACAACGACTTGAAGGACCGCACCGTCTTTCTCGTGGCGGCGCTCACGCGCAACATCGGCTTCCTCGGCGGAAACGTCGGGTCGTACGCGGGCAACTACAAGCTCTCGCTGTTCTCGGGCGTCCCGCTCTGGGCCGTCGAAGACCCGTTCGACCTCCAGCTCGATGCCGAAGGGCATCCGCACAAGCGTTACTGCGTGCGCTTCGAGTCCGCGCACTACTTCAACTACGGGGACGCGCCGCTGCGGGAGGGAAACCACCTCTTCACCGGCGCGGGGCACGTGCCCTGTCCGACGAAGGCGATGTTCCTCTCGAACTCGAACTCGATTCTCGGCAACACCAAGTGGCACTACGACGTGGTCCACAACACGCTGCCGAAGGTCGAGTGCGTGGCCTTCTCCGACTGGTGGTGGACGGCCTCGTGCGAGTATTCCGACGTCGTCTACGGGGTCGACTCGTGGGCCGAGGCCAAGGTGCCCGACGTGACCGCGTCGTGCACCAACCCGTTCCTACAGGTCTTCCCGCGAACTCCCCTCCCGCGCCTGTTCGACACGAGGCCCGACGTCGAGATCCTCGCCGGTGTCGCGAAGGCGCTCGGCGGCATCACGGGCGACGCGCGGTTCGCCGACGCCTTCAAGTTCATCCACGAGGGCCGGCCCGAGGTCTACCTCCAGCGCATCCTCGACGAGAGCCCGCCGACGCGCGGCTACAGGATCGAGGATCTGGAGCGAAGCTGTGCGGCCGGAACGCCGGCGCTCATGATGACGCGGACGTACCCGCGGACGACGGGCTGGGAGCAGAGCCACGAGAACTGGCCCTGGTACACGAAGTCGGGGCGCCTCGAGTTCTACCGTGGCGAGCGCGAGTGGATCGACTCGGGCGAGGGTCTCCCCGTCTATCGCGAGCCGGTCGACTCGACCTTCTACGAGCCGAACGTCCTCGTCGCGAAGCCGCATCCCGCGATCCGACCGGTTCCGCCGGAGAAGTACGGGCTGGATCGAGGCGACCAGCGTGCGACGGTGCGGCAGGTGCGGCACGTCGTCCTGCCGTGGGCCGAGGTGGAGAAGACGAAGCACCCGCTCGTCGCGAGCGGCTGCTCGTTCGTCTACCACACGCCGAAGTACCGCCATGGCGTCCATACGACGCCTGCCGACACCGACATGGTGGCCGTCTTCCTCGGGCCGTTCGGCGACCTGATGCGGCACGACAAGCGCCTTCCGTTCGTGACGGAGGGCTATGTCGACATCAATCCGGCGGACGCACGGGAGCTCGGCATCGAGGACGGCGACTACGTCTGGATCGACGGCGATCCGGCCGAGCGGCCTTTCCGTGGCTGGCAGAGCGACCCCGCATTCGCCGAGGTCGCACGCGTCATCCTGCGAGCCCGGTACTACCCCGGAACTCCGCGGGGCGTGCTGCGGACCTTCCACAACATGTACGGGTCGACGATCGGCTCGGTGCAGGGAGCGAAGGAGCGCGAGGACGGCCTCGCGAAGAGCCCCGACACGGGATACCAGTCGATGTACCGCCGCGGCTCGCACCAGAGCGCGACGCGCGCGTGGCTCAAGCCCACGCTCATGACCGAGTCGCTCGTTCGCCGCGACGCCTACGGGCAGACGATCGGCAAGGGCTTCGCCGCCGACATCCACTGCACCACGGGTGCGCCGCGCGAGGCCTTCGTTCGCATCACGAAGGCCGAGGACGGCGGGATCGGCGGGCAGGGCAAGTGGCGCCCGGTTGCGCTCGGGCTGCGCCCTGCCAACGAGAACGATGCGTTGAAGCAGTACCTCCAGGGCGGATTCCTCCGCACCCGGAAGGCGTGAGGGAGAGCTCCGGATGTCGCGAGTTCACAACTGGCAGATCGGCCGCGAGATGGAGTATCCGTACGAGGGCGCGCGCCCGAAACGGCAGTTCGCCGCCGTGTTCGACACCAACAAGTGCATCGCGTGCCAGAGCTGCTCACTCGCCTGCAAGGGCGCATGGACCAGCGGCCGCGGGCAGGAGTACATGTTCTGGAACAACGTGGAATCGAAGCCGTACGGCTTCTTCCCGCTGGGCTGGGACGTGAAGACGCTCGAGAAGCTCGGCGTTCGGGACCAGAAGGGCCCGGTCTACGAGGGCCGAACGCTCTTCGAGGCGGCGCCCGACGGCGAACGCGTCCTCGGCTACCTGCCCGAGGATTCCGACTGGACGTTCGTGAACGTCGGCGAGGACGACTCCGCCGGAGTCGGAATCGACCGCGGCGCCTTCTTCGAGATCCCGCACATGCAGTGGATGTTCTATCTCGCGCGGATCTGCAACCACTGCACGTATCCGGCGTGTCTCGCGTCGTGCCCGCGTCAGTCGATCTACAAGAGGCCCGAGGACGGCGTCGTGCTGATCGACCAGACGCGCTGCCGTGGCTATCGCGAGTGCGTGAAGGGCTGTCCGTACAAGAAGACGTTCTTCAACCCCGTGACGAAGGTCTCGGAGAAGTGCATCGCCTGTTATCCGCGAATCGAAGAGGGGCGGATCTCGACGTGCATGGCGGCGTGCATCGGGCGAATCCGCCTCCAGGGCTTCGTCTCGACGCCCGAGAACGCCCGAGAGGACAATCCGATCGACTTCCTCGTCCACGTTCGGAAGGTCGCCAGGCCGCTCTATCCGCAGTTCGGAACCGAGCCGAACGTCTACTACGTGCCGCCGATCCACGTGCCGGCCGCGTTCCTCGGCCAGATGTTCGGTCATGGCGCCGATGCGGCGGTGAAGGCGTATCGCGGAGCTTCGGAAGACAAGGATCTACTGGCGGTCTTCACGTTGTTCGGCTCGTGCCCGACGCTCATCCACCGCTTCCGCCGCGAGGGCGACGTCGCGCTCGGCTTCTCCGAAGACGGCACGGAGGTGGCCCGCGTCCCCCTCTACGAGCCGTCGATCATTCGGCCGTTCCACGATGCCGCGCGCGGCGCGTACCGGCACAACACCACGTGAGGTCGCACATGCGAAGAACGCTCCTCGCTCTCGCTCTCGTCGTCTCCGGGCTCCCGGCAGCCGCTTCGGCCGAGGAGGCCGCCGCGGCGCCCGGCGTGTCGATGGTCGTGGTCGGCGGCAAGGGGCCGATCGCCGACGTCGCCGCCTTCGCGCAGGCGCCGGCGCTGAAGGTCGTCCTGATGCCGCAGGTGGCGACGACGCCCCGGAATCCGGCGCCGGCCACGTCGTCGCTCGACGTGCGGGCCGTCCGCAACGATGATCACGCGGGCTTCCTGCTCGAGTGGGACGACGACAGTCCCGACGTGCGCGCGAGGATCGATGGCTTCGGCGACATGGTCGCGGTCCAGCTTCCGGTCGTGGCCGGGACGCTGCCGGCGCCGTTCATGGGGAACAAGGGCGGTCGCGTGCAGATCCTGCAGTGGCGCGCCGACTGGCAGACCGACGTCGACAAGGGCGCGGTCACGATGCGCGAGCTCTATCCCAACGCCTACGCGTCGGACTTCCACCACGAGGACCATCTCCCCGCCGCGGAAGCGGTCGCGTACCGCGGCGCGGTCTCGCTCGGCAATCCCATGAGTGACCGCCAGCGCACGTCGAGCGTGCAGGATCTGATGGCGGAAGGGTTCGGCTCACTCACGCCGCGGCAGACGCAGGCGGCGTCGGGCGCGGCGTCTCACGACGGCAAGCGCTGGCACGTCGTGATCACGCGTCCGCTCGAGGGGCGCGGAGAATCGGCGGCCAGCCTCGCGCCCGGAACGAGCACGAACATTTCGTTCGCGGTCTGGAACGGCTCGCACCGCGAGGTGGGTGCGCGCAAGGCATGGGCCGCGTGGGTGCCGCTCGCGGTGGTGAAGTGAGGGATCAGCGGAGGGTGCGGAAACGCGACATTGTAAAGTGTCAGTCCGAGGTCCGTCGATGAGCGAGCGCGCGGTGCGCGAGGCGCTCGAGCGGACGCAGGCGTGGCGGGCGATGAGCCGCGCCTTCTCGCCTCCGCAGGATCTCGCAGCGATCCGCGAGGATCTCGCGGCGCTGCGAGGCCGCTCCCGCGATGCGCTCGACGATGCGCTCGCCGCGGCGCTGGATGCGCTCGTGCACGAGGACGCGGACGACCTCGTCGCCGCGCATGCTGCGCTCTTCGGTCCCGGAGGGGCAGTTCCGCCGCGCGAGAGCGCGTGGGCGGACGCCCGCATCGTCGCTCCGGTCGAGCTCGCCGACATGCGTGGCTTCCTGCGCGCCTTCGGATTGGAGGAGAAGGGCGAGCTCGCCGATCACATCGCGACCGAGTGCGAGGTCGCGTCGGCGCTGGCGCTCAAGGAGGCGTGGGCGCTCGCGCAGGGCTGGGACGAGCAGGCGCGAATCGCGCGTGAGGCCTACGAGCGATTGCTCGGCGATCACCTGATGCGCTGGCTTCCGCGGTTCGCGCAGCGCGTCCGGCAGGCGCGTGCGTCCGCCTTTCACGCCGCCGTCGCGCAGGCTCTGGCGCTCCTCGTCGCTTCCGAGAGCATCCGGATCGGGCTACCGCCCGGTGCCGAAACTCCCGGCGTGCCCGCCCGGGACTGGGAGGAGGCACTGGCGTGCGGCGGGTGCGGCACGGAGGGGGAAGCTCCGGCTGCGTGAGCGTCGGGCGCGACGTCGCGCTTCGTGGCCGATTGCCACGGATCGAGGCGTCACTGCGTCAGATCGCCTCGGTTCGTCTGCGCGGTCTTTGGTCCAACCCCGTGATCTGCGGCCGATTCCGTCCCGCCGGACGCGCGGCACGCGGCTTGAACTCCGGGCAGCAGGGTCGCCCGCGTTCGGTCTCGCCTGCGCCGATAGGTCGGCGCAGGCCGGGTCCGGTGGGGCGGCCGGGAGAACCGTCATGCGTCTCGTGTTCCGTCATCTCGCGCTCGTGCTGTGCGTCTTGCCCGCCGCCGTGGCGGGCTGTTCGAGGGAGAGCACGGCGCCGGCGCCTGCAGCGCAGGGTGCTGCTGCGAAGAAGTCGGCCGCACCCGACCCGGAGACGGTCGCGGCGAAAGAGGAGGCGAAGCAGATCTTCGCCTCGACGTGCAGCCCGTGTCACGGGGTCAGCGGCGCCGGCAATGGAACGCGATCCGACGAGTTCGTCCCGCCGCCGCGGAACTTCCAGGATCCGGGATGGCAGACGTCCGTGACCGACGCGTACATCGAGAAGATCGTCGTGCAGGGCGGAGAGGCGGTCGGTAAGAGCGCAGCGATGCCGGCAAACGCCGATCTGGCGAGCAAGCCGCTCGTCGTCGCGGCGCTGCGCGAGTACATCCGCAGGCTCGCGACGCCGTAGGGCGCGACGTGCTGGCCGATCCGGGCGGGAAAGACCTTGCGCGCGCCGTCGCCGAGCTCGCCGAGCGGCTTCCGCCTGCGATCGCCGCGCTCGCGCGCATCGCATACAACTATCGCTGGACGTGGCTTCCCGGCGGCGCCGGCCTCTTCCGCGACATCGACGCTTCGCTCTGGCGTCGCTGCGGATTCAACCCGCGCTGGATCATCGAGGCGGTGCCGCCACACAGACTTCGAGAGCTCGCGGCGGACGCGCAGTACGCGCGCCGCGTGGCACGAGTCGCTGCGGCACTCGACGCCGACCTCGCACGTCCTGCAGCGCCAGGCGCGGTCTCGTCCGAACGCCCGGTCGTGTACTTCTGCTCGGAGTTCGGAGGACACTGCTCGCTCCCGCTCTACGGCGGCGGGCTCGGCGTGCTGGCGGGCGACCTCGTCAAGGCCGCGTCGGACCTCGCGCTGCCACTCGTGTGCGTGAGCCTCTTCTACCGGCAGGGCTACTTCCACCAGCGCCTCGATCACCGGGGCCGTCAGGTCGAGTACTGGACGACGACCGACTTCGAGCGCCTACCCGCGGTGCTCGTCACCAGCGACGAAGGACGGCCGCTCGCGCTGCCGCTCGAGCTCCGGGGCCGCACGGTGCAGATCCAGATCTGGCGGGTCGACTTCGGTCGCGTTCCCGTGTACTTGCTCGACACCGACCGCCCCGACAACCATCCGATCGATCGCTGGATGACGGCCCGGCTCTACGTCGGCGACCGCCACACGCGTCTCGCCCAGTACGCGACGCTCGGCTGCGGCGGGGTGCGCGCGCTGGCCGCACTCGGCATCGAGCCCGGCCTCGTACACCTCAACGAAGGCCACGCCGCGCTCGGCGGCTTCGAGCGTCTCGCCGCACGGATGGCGGGCGGCGAGACGTTCGACGAGGCGCTCGTGAAGGTCCGTGCCCAAACGGTCTTTACGACGCACACGCCCGTCGCGGCCGGCAACGAGTGGTTCTCGCCGGAGGAGGTGGAGCCGGTGCTCGGCGCGCTGCGCGAGCGGCTCGGCGTTCCCGCGGCGGCCTTCTACGGCCTTGGCAGGCTGCATCCCGGCGGCGAGCAGGAGGCGGTGGCCCTCACTCCGCTCGCGCTGCGAACGAGCCGCGCCGCGAACGCCGTGTCGAAGCGCCACGGAGAGGTGTCGCGCGCGATGTGGCAGCCGCTGTGGCCGGACCGTTCGGCGCAGGATGTGCCGATCGGCAGCGTCACGAACGGCGTCCACACGACGACCTGGATGGCCGCGCCGATGCAGGCGCTCCTCGATCGTCATCTGCCCGCCGATTGGCGGCAGCGAACGTCGGAGCCGGGCGTGTGGGACGCCGTCTCGTCGATCCCCGACGCCGAGCTGTGGCAGGTTCGGCAGACGCTCCGGCAGCATCTCGTGGAAGAGGCGCGCGAGCGATCGGTCGGAATGCGCCTCTCGCGCGCCGAACCCCCCGACTACGTCGATGCCGCCATGCGGATCTTCGATGCCGACTCGCTCACGATCGGCTTCGCACGACGCGTTGCGACGTACAAGCGTCTCCACCTGCTGACGTATCAGCTAGAGCGCGGTCTTCGCCTGCTCGCCGATCCGAAGCGAGCGATCCAGCTCGTGATCGCGGGCAAGGCTCACCCTGCCGACGACGAGGCAAAGGCCACGCTGCGCAGGCTCCTCGATTTTCGCCGCGCCCCGAACGTCGCGGGACGCATCGTGTTCCTGGAGGACTACGATCTGCATCTCGCGCCGTGGATCGTCGCCGGCGTCGATCTGTGGCTGAATCTCCCGCGGCCGCCGTTCGAGGCGAGCGGAACGAGTGGCATGAAGGTCGTCGTGAACGGTGGGCTCAACCTGAGCGTTCTCGACGGCTGGTGGGCCGAGGCATACGACGGCCAGAGCGGCTGGGCCATCGCGTCCGGCGACGGCGACCCGCACGCGCAGGACGAGATCGATGCGGCAGCGGTCTTCAACCTGCTCGAGGCCGAGGTCATCCCGCTCTTTCACGAGCGGAATGCGGCCGGGATCCCCGAGCGCTGGATTGCCCGTGTGAAGAGCTCGATGCGCCGCCTCGTTCCGCGCTTCAGCGCCGAGCGGATGATGCGGGAGTACGCGGAAACGATGTACGCCGTGCGAGACGCGTAGTGTCGCATCCCACGCGTATCGTGATCATTCGACGACGAACCACACGCGGACGACTCGCGCGCGATCGAGACGCAGCTCGGAGCGCCTGCGTCAGCTCCGTCGCAGTGCGTCTCGGTAATCGGGGTGCGCGATCTCGAGCAGTGCACGCGCGCGCTGCTCGTCGGTGCGACCGGCGAGGCGGGCGATGCCGTACTCCGTCACCACGTAGTCGACGTCGTAGCGCGTACTCGTGACGACCGCTCCATCGCCGAGCGTGCGGACGATGCGCGAGTGCTTGCCGCCGCTCGCGGTCGACTCCATGGCGATGATGCGGAGCGCGTCGTCGACGAGGCCGGCGCCACGGAAGAAGTCGAGCTGCCCGCCGACCCCGGCGACCTGCTCACCGCGAATCGTCTCGGCGTCGATCTGGCCGCGCAGGTCGACCGAGATCGCACTGTTGATGCAGCGCAGGCTGCCGTGTCGGGCGATCTTTCGTGGGTCGAGGACGTCGTCCGCACCGCGTACTTGGACGGCGGGGTTGTCGTTCACGAATGCGAAGACGGAAGGATCGATCGACGCGATCGTCGCGACCGTGAGTCCGCGATCGACGCTCTTGTTCGCGTTGTCGGCGAAGCCGCGTGAGACGAGCGAGACCAGGCCTGGCCCCAGAACCTCCGTGTGGATGCCGAGGCCGCGGCGCTCGAGCAGCGCGACTGCGTGATCGGGCACCGACCCGATGCCCACTTGCAGCGTGGCATCGTCGGGCACCAGCTCGTGCAGGTGGCGGGCGATCGCCGGTGCGTGCGGCGACGGCGGCACCGGCGTGTCGGCCGCCGCAGGGCTCGTGGCGGGGCAGGCACGCGCGATCGCGGCCTCCGGCACCTCGCGCCCTGAATGCGTGCGCGGCATCGCGGGATCGATCTCGGCGACGATCGGGATGCCTCGCGCGATCGCTACGTCCAGCAGCTCCGGTGTGTAGCCCGCCGCCCAGCCATAGGAGCACAGGCCGCGCTCGTCCGGCGGCGCGAGCCGCACGAAGACCGTGTCGAAGGCTTCGGCCCGGAAGAACGTGCCCCCTCGTGCGAACGTGAGAGGCAGATACTCGCAAAGACCCGCGGCCGAAAGCGGGCGAGACGCGGGCGTCGCGAAGGCCGTTCGCATCCGGAAGCGCCCCGTCTGGCCGAGCACGTAGCCCCCGAGGGCGCAGACGGCGAGCGTGGCCGCGCCGTGAATCGAGGTCTTCGCGAGTGCGGTGAGAAGATCGGTCGGCTCGATGAGCCCCGCGGCGACGTGCATTCCGTCGCGCAGCAGGCCGACCGCATCGACGGGCTCGCCCCAGCGCGCACCGAACACCCGCGCCGCGTCGTTCACGTGCGCCCTCGTACGGACGCCGTTCCGACGATCACCGCACCGTGTGGTCCGTTGCAGGCGACACGCAGGCGGTCCCGCCCCGCTGCGCGCTCGAGCACCTCGCCCGTCGTGACGATCCGATCGCCGGCGAAGACCGGCAGCCGGATGCGCACGTCGAGCGTCGTTCCGGCCAGCGAGGCGAAGCCGTAGTGCCGATACAGAAGATCGAAGACGTACGCGAGGAAGAGGGTTCCGGTTGCGATCGAAGCGGGAAGGCCGACGGCGCGCGCCACCTCGTCGTCCGTGTGGAGGTTCACCTCGCCTTCGGGTTCGTAGAGGACCATCGCTTCGCGGGTCATCACGCGCTCGAGCGGTGTCAGCGATTCGAGAGGCGCTTCTCCTCCGAGCGCGGGCTCGCGCGCCTTCGGCCGCTGGCCGTCATCCGCCCGATGGTCGGAGTAGACGACGACGCCGGTGGTGACGCCCGTGGCAATGCGCACGCCTGCGTCGTCCCGGGTCTCGGTCTCGATCTCGACATAGCGGCGTCCCTTGTGGACCCACTTCGCGGCTGCACGGCCGCGAACCGTGAGCGTCGACCCCAGCCGGGGCAGCGCGGCGACCTCGAGTCGCTGCGCGGCGTGAACCGACTGCGAGATGTCGTAGTGTCGATCCGCGAGGTTGACGCCGTCGGCCGCGAGGATCGAGAGCGGTGCGAAGGGGCCGTCCGCGTAGGGCGTCTGCTGCGTCGACTGCAGATGACGCGAGACGGTCTTCTCGTCGAGCACGTACGAGAAAGACCCGACGTCGGCGCCGGGCTCGACGCTCTCGAAGGGCACGGTCGGACGGCCACGCGGATCGGGACGGTTCGCCATGGCGCGCCATTCTATCGAAGGTAGGACTGGCGGAGGAGGCCGGTGCGCAGCTTGCCCGTCGGCTCGCGCGGGAGCTCGCGCATGAAGTCGATCGACCGCGGCAGCTTGAACGTGGCGAGATGCCGCCGGCAGTGCTCGATCAGTCGACGTTCGAGATCGGGACCGGCGGCGCTCCCATGCTCCGGCTCCACCACGGCCTTCACCTGCTCTCCGTACTCGTCGTCGGGGATGCCGAACACGGCGACGTCGTGCACCGAGGGGTGGGTCAGCAGGACTTCCTCGATCTCGCGGGGGTAGACGTTGATCCCGCCGACGATGATCGTGAACGCCTTGCGGCCCGTCAGGTAGAGGAAGCCCTCGTCGTCGAGGTAGCCGATGTCGCCGAACGAGCCGCCGCCCGACGGTGTCCGGGCCTCGCTCGTCTTCGCGTCGTCGTTGTGGTACCGGAACTCGCTGCTCTGCGTGAACCAGACCTGGCCGACCGCGCCTGCGGGCAGCTCCTTGCCCGCCTCGTCGAGGATCGTGACGAGACCGCGCACCGACCGACCGACCGAGCCCTTGTGCGCGAGCCACTCGTTCGGCCCGATGACGCAGGTGCCGGCGCCCTCGGTGCCGGCGTAGTACTCGTGGATGATGGGCCCCCACCAGTCGAGCATCGCTTCCTTGACCGGGATCGGACACGGGCCCGCGCCGTGGATGGCGAATCGGTGAGACGACAGATCATGGCGCTTCCGTTCGTCGTCCGAGAGCCGCAGCATCCGAACGAACATCGTGGGAACCCACTGGCTGTGAGTCACCCGATGGCGCTCGATGCACTCGAGAGCGAGGAGCGGATCGAAGCGCTCCAGGATCAGCGTTGCGGCGCCGATCCGCCCCATCTGCAGCAGGAACGATAGCGGCGCCGAGTGGTAGAGCGGCGCGGGCGACAGGTAGACGGACCCGGGGCCGATGCCGTATCCGAGCGCCAGCATCCGATCGGCGGCGGGTAGCTCCTCGATCGGTGCAGGAGGAGCCGGGCGCCACACGCCCTTCGGACGTCCGGTCGTTCCCGACGAGTAGAGCATGGCGACACCCTCGCGACGCTCGTAGCGCGGCGACTCGCCTGTGTCGCGGTCGAGCACGTTCCCTTCGTCGAGATCGATCGTATGGACGCCGGCGACCGCAGCCTCGCTCGCGGCGGTGCGCGTCGTGTGCACGAAGACGCGGGCACCGCAGTCCGCGACGATGTACTGCACCTCGTCGGGGGTGAGTCGAGTGGATACCGGCGTGTAGCGGAGGCCTGCGTCCTGGCACGCCCAGACGAGCACCGCGAAGGCGCTGCGGTTCTCGACGCAGAACGCGATGGGATCCCCGGGTCGCAGGCCCAGGTCGTGCAGCGCGTTGGCCGTCTGGACGATCCGTCGCCGCAGCTCGCCCCAGGAGACCGTCTCCCCGCGCGGAGCGACGACGAGCGCGGGGTCGTGCGGACGCGCGAGCGCGTGGTGTCCCGGGTGCGCCATCGCTCACCCGCTCGTCGTCGACCGAACGAGGTCGACCGCCATCTCGAGGTGATCGATCTGCTCGGCCGCCGTACGACCGTGCGGCCCGAGACGCAGCGTGTCGACGCCGGCCGCTGCGTACGCGCGGATGCGATCGCGCACCATCGACTCCGTCCCGATGAGGTACGCCGACAGCACGAGCGCGTCGGGAACGGCGGTCACAGCAGCGGCCTTGTCTCCGGCCACCCACAGCCGCTGCACCTCTCGAGCGGCGTCGGCGAAGCCCGCTCGCGAGTAGGCGGCATTGTAGAAGTTGGTGGTGGCCGAGCCCATGCCGCCGAGCGCGAACGCCATCCCCATCTTGGCCTGGCCGATCAGCGACTCGACGTCGTCGGACACGGCGAGGTGCGCGTTCACCTGGATCTCGATGTCGCCGAGCGAGCGGCCCGCGCGCGCAGCGCCGCGCCGGATCGGGTCCAGCATCACGCCGGCGTGCTCGGGGATGAACGAGGTGCCGAGCCAGCCGTTCGCGAGCTCGCCGGTCAGCTCGAGAGCCTTCGGGCCGAGCGTGGCCAGGTAGATCGGCAGGTCGGGACGCGGCGGGATCGACGAGCGGAGCGCCTTGCCTTCGCCGCCCGGCCGCGGCAGCACGTAGTGCTTGCCCGCGTAGCGCAGGCGTTCGCCGCGAAGTCCCATCCGCACGATCTCGATGAACTCGCGCAGCCGGCCGACCGGATCGGCGAATGCCGCTCCGTGCAGGCCCTCCACCACCTGCGGGCCGCTGACGCCGAGCCCCAGCGAGAACCGGTCGCCCGAGAGCTGCGCCAGCGAGAGCGCCGTGAGCGCCGTTGCGGCCGGTGTTCGGGCGCTGATCTGCATGATGCCCGAGCCGAGCCGGATCCGATCCGTGACGGCCGCCAGGTACCCGAGTGACGCCACCGCCTCCATGCCCCACGCCTCCGCCGACCACACGGTGTCGGCCCCGAGGCGTTCTGCCGCCTTCACGTAGGCGACGAGGTCACTCCAGTGGGAGCCGTCGTAGTACGCGCTCCCCACAGACACCGAGATCTTCATCCTTCCTCCACG